>CAVYCR010000001.1:0-200265 GCA_963767115.1 Candidatus Kaiserbacteria bacterium
TTCATCATTTATAGATACATCTTGTCGACGTAGCACCACATGAAATCTTCGCCGGGCGTGACGGAGCGCATGATCGGATGCCCCGTCGCCTCGAAGTGCTTGGTAGCGTGCTTATTCTTCGAGCTGTCGCAACAGCCGACATGTCCGCACGTGAGGCACATGCGTAAGCTCACCCACGTGTCGCCTGTCTTGATACAGTCCTCGCACACCGTAGCATCCTTCGGATGGACGTCTTTTATCTGATCCCTATGTGTGCATTCTTTTTTGGGCATGTGATTAGAGTATCACAAGTAAAACCTATCTAGTACAATTTCACAATCAAAAAAAATTGACACAATTATATCTTTTTTGCTATATTGAGATTCGGTCGACATTATTAGTTCGGGAATTCGCACAAAACAATTGAGAGGCCCGCTACGGGAGATCATTATCGGCGATCATCGCATCACGTATTTTTTGATAGCAAATACTATGTATTTCGTGAGGGGTTTCAGAAAAAAGACCAGAAAGACTCCTCAGACAGAGATCGAATACGCTGAGAAAGCTTACAAAGCGATAAAGAATATTTTAGAATATGAAAACTAGCAAAAAGAAAGCACGGAAGAGCATTTATATCGATGGAAAAAAGATACAGCTCTATACCGTCGAAGAAGTCTTCGCGAAGGTTTCAAAGACCAAAGAGTTCAGGCGCGCGTATGCAGAAGAAGGCGTCCGCTTGAAGCTCGCACAACAAATACGCGATTCGCGCCGCGCCAAACGCCTCACACAGACGGCTGTAGCGGAGCGTGCATCCATGCCGCAATCGGTCATCGCGCGGCTTGAGAGCGGCGAGCATAGCATTTCGGTAGATACGCTCGGCAAAGTGGCCAACGCTTTGGGCAAACAAATCACTTTGATTGATGTCTCTTACAGAAAAAACCTTTAGCGACAAGAGTGGCGACTACTTTCTCTCTCAAAACTCGTACAGCTTTTCGTAGAAATCTTTGATGCGACCGTCGGGGCCTAGCTCGATCCCCTCCTTCTTGCAGAGCGCCATGCGCTTCTTGCGATACTCGTCGCTCACCCAGATGCGGCCGTCGCTGTAGACGATGCGATGAAACGGGATCTTCTTCTCGCCGCTCTCCCACGCCTTTCCCAAGATCCCCGTCACCGAGCGCGCCGCCATCCCGCCGCCACCGGCCTTCTTCGCGATAGCGCCATATGTCGAGACCCTACCGGACGGTATCGTAAGCGCAAGCGCCACCACCCGATCGCTAAAAGTCCGCATAGCTGCGCGATGTGTAGGAGGCTTCTTGTCTTCTCGTTCGCCAAAGAGGGTCATGTTTGGATTGTATAAGACGTCTATACGGATTAGCGATTAAACAATTTGACATATTCGTGCAGGACAAATACCCGATTGCGGGAAAAACCGGTATTTTCTTTCAGGATCCCCTCTTTCTCCATGAGGTTTGCCAGCGTATTGGCGGCACTCACCGAGATATGAAGTTTTCTTGATATATCAGAAACTGTCACCGCCGGCGCGGAGAAGAGTTCCAAGAGGAGCGCATGCGCCAGTTTGGTGCGCTTTCCGAAACCCATGATGCGATCCTCGTATTTCTTGCGCAGTGAAATGATCTTTTCAAAGGTATCTTTTCCCTTCCGTGCTGTCTCGATAACCGCAACGAGGAAAAGTGATATCCAAGCATCCATATCGTTACACTCGCGAACAAGCGTGAGCGCGTCGTAGTATTTTCCCTTGTTGCGTTCGAAATAATCGGAGAGATAGAGCGTCGGCCTGCGCAATATACCCAACTCTATCAGCTGCAGTGTTATAAGCATGCGTCCGATGCGTCCGTTACCGTCATTGAAGGGGTGGATGGTCTCGAATTGATAATGCGAGATCGCCATTTTAATGAGATGAGGCATGTTGAGTCCCTTATTGTGCCAAAAGAGCTCGAGATCTTTAAGCGCATCCCTCATATCGTCAGGGTGTGGCGGCACAAACACAGCCGAATTGATGCTCGGGCCGATCCAGTTTTGCATTGTGCGGATTTCTCCCGGCTGCTTGCCTTCGCCACGCACACCGGAGAGCAAAATCTTATGAGCACCTCTAAGAAGCCGCATGGTAATCGGCAATTTCGAAAGGCTACTGATGGCTCGATTCATTGCCTTGACGTAATTCTGCACCTCCGCCCAGTCATCGCGCTTCTCGGGATCGACCTCTTCTCGCGGAAGAATCGCTTCATCCATTCCCGTCCTCGTTCCTTCAATACGACTCGACTTCACCGCTTCGTTACGCACGTGCATCTGTATGAAGAAGTCCACATCAGGAATAAGGGTCGAATACGCATTGAGTTCACCGACCAGGCGCACCGCTTCCTCAAGCAAGACCGGTATTCGTTTGTCATTCCATTCGTATGGCCGATTTATTGCAGCAGGCACGAAGCTTTTGTATTCATAGTCTTTGCCATGGAATTGCTTCTTATATGCTCCTGCGACAAAGTTGTCCTTGTGGTTTTTGTTCATAAACTTGCAATATACATCTTTATATTATCAGAAAATCAATTAAGTTGCAATATGAATTTTTATATTATTAGTTGGCTTCGGGTGTATTTCCAACATGTCTTGCGAAGCGCTTACTTCGAAAGCTCCTGGAGCAGATCTTCGAGATCGAGCGGCTCCGTGACCATTTCCACCTGGCCGTCGTTCCCGACCTTCCACGTGTCGCGCGGACGATCGACATAGAGCTCGACGCCATTGCCGTCGGGGTCGTCCAAATAAATCGCCTCTGATACGCCGTGATCCGCAGCGCCGGTGATTGGATACGTAGCGTCAACGAGATTCTGCAGGGCCTGCGCGAGCTCGCGCCTATTCGGAAAGAGAATTGCAAAATGATACAGCCCTGCATGCCCTTTCGGCGCGGGCGTCGCGCCTTTGCCCTGCCAGGTATTCAAGCCGATATGGTGATGATACCCGCCCGCCGAAAGAAAGACGGCCGAATCACCGTAGCGGGCGGTGACCTCAAAGCCCAAAATATCGCGATAAAACCTGAGCGATCGATCAAGATCGGCAACGTGTAAATGGACATGCCCAATCACCGTCTCTGCGTGCGCTTTTTTCATTCTTCGATTGTATCAAATTGGTGAAATGGTGGCTGACCACGTTTCTTTCGGGATTGATAAACACATTTCTCATATAAACGTCATGTACAATAAAATACCATGATGAAGCTTCTGTTCCCGAAACACTTTCAATATCGCCTTATGGAACGCGGTATAGATGTCGACCACGTGAAGCACGCAATCAGGGATCCTGACTTTACAGAGACAACATTTCAAGGTAGAATCTTAGTACGAAAGGAAATCGACGAGAAGCGTGTAATAGAGGTTATATACTACAGACAAGGATTCAAGGGTGCGAACGATTACGTGATAATCACCGCCTATTACAAGTAAAAACAACGAGTATGGAAATCAACTACGACATCATGGCAGACGCGGTGTATATCGCTGTGAGCAAAGAAAAAATTGCTCGCACCATCAAGACCAACGAACGTTTCTTGATCGACGTCGATGCCGCCGGTAACGCGGTAGGTTTCGAGATACTTGATGCCTCGTCCCAGCAAAATCTCGTTGAGAATCTCAAAAAGAACGTCGGCAGCGGCGTCCCCGTATCCATTCAAGAAAGCACTCCGGTCATTGCGTAAAAATTACGACAGCAAAGAAATGACTCGAAAAGCCCGGTATACGCCGGGCTTTTCAGTAAAACGCTTTGTGCAAAATCGATTGCTTGAGCGCCTTGAGATCCGTCGCCTGCTGCGCTTGTAGATCGCGGAATTAAAGTGTGACTGTCCCACTTATCACAGTTTCGCTTCCATAGCACTATTCTCTATAGAAATCCGGCTCTTCGTAATAGTACGACTGCTCTATACCTTTCATATATACCTCGCGACTCTCGATATCATCGGTGAGGCCGCTCTTCAAAAGCTCTCGTATCTCAAGCGAATTGACGGGGCTGCGCTCCATCGCGTTCAAATAGCTCGCCTTGTCTATGCGCGCCCAATCGATGCACATCTGCAGATTCTTCTTCAGCATCAGATCAAGCCACAAGCGCATAGAGCGGCCATTGCCCTCCATAAACGGATGCGCGATGTTCATCTCGACGTATTTGTCGACGATATTCTCAAACGTCGCTTCAGGCATCCGCTCGATCTTCTCCAAGACCTCGGCAAGATACAGGTGCGAGGCAAAGCGAAAACCGCCCTTACTGATGTCTTTGGTACGGATCTTCCCGGCAAAATCATAGAGACCCTCAAAGAGATATGTGTGGATCTGCTGCAAACCGTGAGTCGTACCAACCTCAAGGCCAGCAAGCTCCGCGCTTCCAAAAAGCTTTTTTGCCCGCTCCAAACTCACCGCATCAATATCCGTCATAATCGCATTATACCACAAACTTCATTTTATTTTAAGGTCTTATTTTTTACAGATTCCAATCGGCAGCAGAATATTTCACCACGAATTTCCAGATTTTGAGGGGCCTGACCCCAGCTTCCACGAGAGGGTCATACTTTTTTCCAATCCTAAACCGCCAACACCTCTTGCAAAACCGACGTTTGAGCACCTTGACTTTTAATATTCAATAGTTGACAGGTATCAAATATATATGCATGATGTCCCTCGGTACACAAGAAAGGAAAATGGCAATGACGGCAAACATCATCACCCTAGGTAGCGTACGTCGCAGCAAAGTTCGCTGCGTCGAAAACAAAGTCACCTTCCCCGTACTCTTCCGGATGACAGCTTTTTACTGGAATCTGGACGACGACTCGTGCATGAAGGATGCCCTTTTGACCGACGATGCGAAACTTTCACCGGACACGGATCGGCCTTCGGGTCCGATCTACACGCTCGACAAGAGCACGGCCGCAGAATTTTACGCGCTTCCGACATGGATCGAGATTACGTGCCTCGATCCGGATATCGACGACGGCACAGTCATCGTTCGCCACCACGCTTCCGAGGAGGCGCTCGAAGCGTACACAGACGCAATATGGGATACCGACGCCTATGATGAAAAAATCGAGGAGCGCTTCCAGGCGTTCAAGACAAGTCTCGGAATCTTCACAGTACTGCACCGTCGTTCCAAACCTGGAGGAGTCAATTGCGCGCTAGTCTTTACCACCAGACTTAAGCACCCAAGTCACGGTTACGTCCCGTGGCGGTTATGAAACTGCTTCCAATCCCGCGCATCACGGAATTTTATGACTGCCTTTTGAAGGTCTTCGAGGGTCTTTTGGGGTCGTTTTGTAGCCATATCATTCAAGCCCCTCAATGCTAGCAAAAAATGGTACCTGACACCATTTCCCCATTTCCTTCAATACTTTTTTGAAAATGCATTACTTTAGTAACCCTTTATAAACAGGGTAGGCATCGAGTACGATTTTCTTCCACTGAGCCGTTTCATTACCTCCCGCAAAATCCGTCTTGCTGTACACCATCCGACGGATTGACTTTGTACATCATCTTGCCGAGCTTTTGCGCCGTTGCGGTCTTGAGCCTTTTGACCTGCTCATTTTCCTTCTCCCCACTCTTGCCATAGAGCCAGATCGTCGCCTCTTTGTTGCCTGCCCACTCGTATTCGCGCAGGAGCAGGATCTGATCGAGCAAGTCGGCGTCTTTGGAGATGATCGCCTCCTTGCTCTCTCGCTCATCGTATTCGTCGACGAAGTCTTTGAGCTCCGGGTACGGCAACTGCCCTAGTTGATCTTCGTGAATCTCATCTTCAAAAATCTTTATGTATTTCTTGTGGATCCAATTGTGGTCGTTGCTGCGCGCTTCGGCCATGTCGTGCAAGAGGCTCATCATCACCGTCTTGTACGGATCGGCTCGCTCTTCTTTGGCAATGAACCAGCCTATGATCGCGACGCGGTACGAGTGCGAGGCGATACTGTCAGACATATCGTCGGTGAGAAGTGCCTGACGATGCATACGCATGATCTTCCTCATCGTGCCGACTTCGTAGAGGAAGTTGACGATCTTTTCTTGGCTCTGCCTTTTGATCTTTTTCTTGGCCGCCATAGGTGCACGATACCAAAGATGAAGAAGGCCTACCAGTCCAAGTGACATAATATGGGAGACCGATTGTACGACTTTACAATCCCCGAAATAATGCAATTATTGATTTTCAAAGGCTCTTTGACAGCCGCTTGAAAACATCAGTGGGAGGATTTTCCTAGTCTCCAACCCAGATCTCGAGGAGTATGTGATGAGAACTTCACTTATGCTCTGTGCACTCGCCGCCGCTTTGGTTGACAGTCCCGCACTCGCGGCACCACCTTCGCCAGACACCGTCTATAGCAGCCCCATAGGAACCTTCGATTGGGGCTGCAATGATCGGTCCCAAATGCAGCAGCTGGTGGCTGCAGTGAAGGATGGCCCGGAGGCCGTAAACGCAACTGCTTACGAGGCAAAATGCGAGCGGACGCAATCGAGGATGGTACGGGTCGGTGAATCGATCGACTATGATGTCATTCCGACAAACAAAGGCCAGCGCGTGCATGCGTGGGCTTTCTGGGTTGATGTACCACAAGGCGGACACCTCACCCGCCGCCTCCTCTTTCACTGGGAATTGATGTACCAGCCACCTTCTGACGGACAAGCGCTTGGTAGTCCAACCTAACATCTACGGGCCGCCTCTCAAGGCGGCCTTTTAGTTGCTGCCATCGAGCAGCGCGGTGATGAGATCGCTGTAGGAGATCCCCAGCTCCGCGATGAGCTTGGGGTACATCGAGATGTTGGTGAAGCCGGGCAGTGTGTTGATCTCGTTGAGGATGAAATGACCTTGCTCGTCTAGGAAGTAATCGATGCGCGCGAGGCCACTGCATTCTAGTACCGTGAATATTTTCTTCGACAGTTCCTGAATCTCCTCGATTTTCTCGGCTGATATATCTTGCGCCGGGATACATGTCTTCGATCCTTCGCTATCGAAATACTTCGCATCGTAATCATAAAACTCATGGCTGCCGGTGGGGACTACTTCGCCCGGCGGCGATGCCTGCAAATTGCCCACTGAACTACTGCATCCGAGCACCGCGACTTCGAGTTCCCTTCCCCGCACCGCCTTCTCAATGATCACCTTCGTATCGTATGTAAATGCCGCATCGATCGCAGCGAGTAATTCATTCGCATCCTTTGCGCGTGTAATGCCGATCGAGGAGCCGAGATTGGCCGGCTTCACAAAAGCTGGTAATCCAAGCTCGCTTTCAACCTTTTGCGCAATACTTCCCTTTAACGACTCATATTCATGAGCACGAATCGTGATCCAATCAGTGACGAGGATGCCGTGCGAACGCGCGAGCTGCTTCTGTACGTCCTTGTCCATGCAGAGAGCCGAGCCGAGTACCTTGGAGCCGACATACTTCACGCCGAGCGTCTCGAAGAAACCTTGCATCGCACCGTCTTCACAATGCGGCCCGTGCATCACGGGGAAAGCGACATCAATGCCTTTCCAAAAACTGATTTCAACGGTTTCACCCTCGGTATCTCCCACATTCTTTACGCATGCAAATTCCCCGCTCTCGTTTTGATACACCAGCTCGAGGTCGAAGCGTGCGCGGTCGATAGCAGCCGCCACGTTTTTGGCCGACATGAGAGAGACCTCATGCTCAGCCGAGCGTCCGCCGAAAACGAGTGCGACTCTCTTCTTAATCATTATCCGATACTAGCACAAGCAAAACCCGCACATCGCTGCGCGGGTCTTTTTATTTGGTGTCACACCACTTGTCCGAGGAGCACATTGGTGCCAGCGAGCAGGTCGTTGGGTGCAAAGACGAAGAGCCATGCACTACTCGACCCACTGGCGCATGCAAGGATTTCGGACAGTTCGTCCCACTCTGCAGGCCGGAACGTGCGGTCCCTTTTCTCGACAGCTATGTCGCGAGAGATATCGGGAGAATCACTGTAGATGTCTCGCAAACACCGTACCGCACAGTTTCGCGCTTTGTACTTCAGAGCGAGAGCCTTTCGCAAGAAGCGACGACTTCGCCAATTGAGCCACCGGCGAGGCAAGACCTGGCGGATTGCGGAGACCGTCTTGCAACGTGGCATTGCGCCCGACAATACGAGTGAGCACGCCCGTCGTGTCAAAGAAACGGACAGTGGTCTTGGTGCGCGGGTAGCCGTCTTCACCTTCTATGGCGCCGTGGAAGAATTCGGCCTGTACGACGTTCGACATTGTTGAGTCTCCTCTGTTGGGATTCCTTCGCCACCTTACTGTATGGTCAAGCAAGAGTAAAGGCGATATGCCAAGCAAAAACCCGCACAGCGATGCGCGGGTTTTTAGGGTCGCATTTGGCGCTCAATGAGCGCCGACTTCTTGATTGATTGCATCGCAGTACACACTCGCCGCACCTTCTTCGATTAGCCTGACGGCAACCAAGGCAGAGAAGTCTGAAGCCTTACCATCTGGTTCGGCTGGTCCCTCTGTGCCGCCGATGACGAGGTCGTCGATAGTTGCAATAGCGATCGAGGTACCGACCAAGGGCCGTCTGGGATCATAATTCATAGTTACGTCTCCTCCTCTTCCACAAACAGCATACCTTAAAGATATGAAGATGTCACGAAGATCCTTTTTCTGTATGAGTCTGGCAGACGAGGCGACAACCCTCAGCATCTTTAATGAAATGTAGTGCGAGTTCAGAGCCGCAGATAGAACAAGCGCCGCGCGAAGCCTGCCATGCCGCGAGCTTGTCAGGAAGCGCGATCATGCGTTCGATACCGTAGAGATCAGCAAGGTCGCCCTTCGGCAGAAGAGAGAATTTGAATACCTTGCGGCCGGCCTCTTCGACATACTGCGCGTCGACAAGACTGAAGAGACCCTTGTCGTACCAGACGCCCGCGTCGAGCCATTCGTATACCTGTATTTCCAATGCTTCGCGCTTGCCGTCTTTGAAGGCATTCGCCTCTTTGAAGAACTTGCCGTTGTCGCTCAAGATCCCCTCTTCTTTGTACATCGGCTGGTCAACCTTCTTCCTGTCTTTGCCGGCGCTCGTCGCGTCGTGCCCGTCGTATACCACTAGTCCTGTATGCGGATCGAGGTGCTCAGCATGCGAAGCGACCGACATGAGGAAGAGCGACGGGCGGTCGTCGTAGCGGATATTCATACCCTTGCTCACGCTCGTGCCCTCGCGGAGCATCAGCTCGCTTTGCGAAATGATATGTGAACGATCAGGATCGTCCGCTATGTCGCCGAGGAAGTTCATCGTTACATCTTCTCCGGCGTAGGTATACCGAGGAGCCCGAGACCAGTTTTGAGTGTCTTTGAAACAGCTTCAACGACCCCTACCTTATGCGGCTCCTGTGGAGATTGGTCGAGGATTTGAACTTGCGCATACCAGGAGTTGTAGGTGCTCGCTATCAAGATGAGATAGGTCGCCAAATAATGCGGCTCGTATTCGGCGGCGGCTCGCGCGACTATTTCAGGGAATCGCACGAGGAGGCGTGTAAGCTCGCTTGGCGTGGCTGATGAATCGAGTTTTGCTTTTATGCCATTTTCTTTTGCACGCGCAATGATCGCACTCGTGCGCGCATAGGCATATTGCAGATACGGTCCGGAATCCCCTTCGAGCGACAGTGCTCGTTCACGGTCGAAGATGATGTCCTTGCCAGCAGCCTGTTTGAGAATTTGATATTTGATAGCACCAACGGCGATTTGTTGTGCGAGCAGGTCATGATCTTCTGCACGACTTTCGCTCGCGCGCCCCTTGGCAGCTTCTGAGAGCTCGGATATAAGTGACTCTCCAGTAATAATAGAGCCTGTACGCGAGCTCATTTTGCCCGTCGGCAATTTCATAATTCCATGACTTACATGCACGAGCTCTGCTGCAATTTCTGGATAGATAAGTCCGAGCGCTGTTTTAATCACTTTGAAATATTCTGTGATTTCGTTTGCGGTCTCGATAATGAGCTTAGTCGTCTCGGGATGTAACTCTTTTTTAAGCTTTTCCAATCCAAGCTCTTTGGCTTCATAGGTTGGCAGGCCTTTGGCATTGATGAACACACGCGTATGCAAACCGTATTCTTCGCCCTTGAATATTCGTGCACCGTCTGACTCAGGGAAAATCTCTGGATGAGCCACCACGATCTGCGTGCCTATTGGTCCGGTCTCGCTCTCGAAAAAGTAATGATCGAAGTTCGTCCCAAGAATCTTATAAATATCTTCAAAATGTTCGAGGCTTGCGTGCTTTCCCCAATCATATAAGTTACTTACTTCCTGATTACTTTTCTCATAAATAATTTTATTCAATGTATCAATCTGCTCTTTCACTTCGGGGTTGGTTTCATATGCATGGGCTCCTGCGGCATAAGAGGCACCAAGGAATTGAGCTTTATCAATTGTTTCTTTGAAATCGGAGAGCGTAGTCTGTGTAAGCATTACCTGCATACCATGTATTGCCTTTGCAACATGTAAGCCGACATCACCCTGATAGTTCACGCGAATTACTTTTGCGCCAGATGATTCGATGAGACGCGAAAGAGATTCGCCAATAACACTACCCATGAGATGACCGACGTGAAATTCTTTGAATGGGTTCGGCTGAGAATACTCAACCATAATAGTCTCACTTGTGAGCGAATTATTCTTTCCCCAATTACTGTCTGAGCGTGCTTCTTCGAGGCCTGCTGCAACAGCTTCTGGAGCAAGCGTGAAATTGATGAATCCAGGGCCGGCGATCTCGACCTTCTCGACGCCATCGATCGCACCGAGCTTGGTCACGATCTCCTGTGCCAAATCCCGGGGATTCTTGCCCAGCTGCTTTGCGTACTTGAGCGCGATGCCAGTCGCATAATCACCATGGCTCATTTCGGCCGGATACTCGATCGGATAGGTATAGAAACCATAATCGACGCCGAGCGCCTTCAGCGCATCAGCGAGCTTGACCTCTATGATGTCGCGGGTCCGCGAGGATGTCTCCATGGCCGCATTGTAGCAGCGAGAGCAGAATTTGGCATTCTTGCCGTCGGGGTGTATGTTTGGTAAGGCTGCTGGAGAGTTCCCGCATTCCTCCCACGGGAACCCTACACACCGCGGAGCATCTCCAACGAGAGCTCCGCATTTTCTTTCCCTGTTCTCGCATACCCGGCTTGCCTTGCGCGGCTACGAAGAGATCGCGCTTTCCGGACCACTCCGTCATCGAGTGGTTTTTTATTTTGGTACTGCTATAGTCGCGTAAGTATCAACCGTACTTTGGGAGAACACACATGCGTCCGAGACCGTATATCGGCATCACCGGCGTCACCACAAGAGAACAGTCCGAAGCGATTGTCGAGAGAATCCCGGAAAATCCCTCGCATTGCGTCATGATCGGCCTCTTGATGAGCGGCAAGACGATTCGCGGCGAGGCCAACAGATGGCCACATCGCTATCCGACGCGGGACATGGCGGCTACCGTTTTCGTGCGACACCCGCATATACTCAACCTAGTTCACTTCAATACCAAGGAGGTGCCGGAAAAGCTACATCACGACATGCTTACAGCGCAGGCGCTCGCTGGACCGCACTGCGACGGCTTCCAGCTCAACATCGCTTGGCCTGACATGAACGCGCTCGCCGACTATCGAGCAACTCTTCGTTTCGAGAACAGATACGTGGTGTTGCAGTGCGGCGAACAAGCGCTCGCTTCGGTCGGGCATTCGGGCAGAGGGCTCGCCCGACGAGTGCGCGAATATGTGCGCTTCGGACTTATCGATTATGTACTCGTTGATCCGAGCGTTGGGGTCGGTAAAGAGTTCGACATAAACCTCGCCCTGGATTGCTTCCATCACATTTCGGAAATCGAGACGATTGGGATGGGTATTGCCGGCGGATTATCTGCCGCGACACTCTCTCGGCTCGATTCTATCCGCAAGCACCACGGCAATTTCAGCATCGATGCTGAAGGTCGTCTGCGAACGCCGGAAGATGAATTGGACCTCGCCGCAGTCCGAGAATATCTCGATGCGTTCTTTGTATCTCAACGTCTGACTGCATAGGTCGACGCATCAACTCAAAACGGAGCCGCGAGGCTCCGTTTTTTCTTTCTATTGTTTTTATTTAGACCTCCGCATCGATCCCCATGGAGCGAGCGGTGCCGGCGATGATCTTCATCGCGTGGCTGAGGTCGTAGGCGTTGAGGTCTTCCATCTTTTCCTTGGCCACCTCCTCCACCTGCGCCTTGGTCATCTTGGCGACTTTGTTCTGCGCCTTGTCTGAACCCTTCTCTTTGCCCACCGCCTTCAGGACGAGGCGCGAGGCCGGCGGCTTCTTGACGATGAAGTCGAAGGAACGGTCGCTGTAGACCTTCATCACGACCGGCAGGATCGAGCCCATAAGCGGACGCGTCTGGTCGTTGAACTGCTTGACGAATTCGCCAATGTTGACACCAGCCGGACCGAGCGCGGTGCCGACCGGCGGCGCAGGCGTAGCGGCTCCTGCCTGGATCTGGAGCTTGATGATCTTGGTGACTTGCTTTGCCATATGTAGGGAGGACTATACCCTTTTATTATGAGTATTTCAAGCCCTCTGTTGGAGGGACGTCGCCTTGCATTCTTACACACAAAGATTGTATAGTCGGCAGCAGACAGAGAGGAGACATATCATGAGTGAACGAGGCCGTTGGTATAACGATACGCCCATCACCGATATTCACGAGGCACTCGGTATCTTGAATGTTCAGTCGCCGCTTCTCAATGAAGTTGTCCGCCTCGCACGGCGTTGGGCAGACGGCATAGTGACATGGGAGATCGTAGTCCCTTGGTATACGCACGGCGACAGCGGCGGAGAGAGGGCTGGAGAAAACTATTTTCAGATCGACACGGCTCTCGCACAGCGGCTTGTCGACGAAAAGATGGTTACTCCCTACATCGAGGCGCGTTGGGGCTATTCGGAAACGCATCGAGACCGACTGGTAATTACCAAGCACGGCAAAGATGCTTTGAAGATCTTCGAGGAACATGCACTTGCAACAGCCGTCGCCCTACTCACTCCGGGCATCCATACTGATCTTGTTGGTGAACCTGTCATAGCACATATACGACGCGAGGAGTGGCGGACCGGCCACTACTATATCGAATTCCGAATGCCCGACGAAAGGAGATGTCGAGTATATCCAGACATCGGGATGCTGATTGTCCAGTCCTGAAGGATTTTATTGGCGCGGCTACGGCCGCGCTTTTTCTTTTCATAGAGAACGCACCATGCCGTGTGCTACTATGGCGGCATTATCCAATTCACACGAAACATTATGGCAAATCCGGTGATTCATTTCGAGATACAGGCAGACGACGCGGCGCGTGCGCAGAAGTTTTATGAGACGGTCTTCGGCTGGGACGTGAGTCAGATGATGACGAAGGATGCGAATCAGCCCGGCAGCATGAACTATTGGGGCCTCAAGACGCGGCCCGACGGCGAAGTCGGCATCAACGGCGGCATGTACGAGCGTGCGGGGGCGAGCATGCCACTCAACACCTATGACTGCACCATACAGGTCGTCGACATCGACAAAGCGATCGCTGACATCAAGGCGCAGGGCGGCGAGATCGTCATGGAGAAGGGCGAGATCCCGGGCGTCGGATGGTTTGCCCGCGGCAAGGACACCGAGGGCAATGTCTTCGGGCTCATGCAGCCGACCGCTTGGGAGGCGAAATAACTACATTGAGAGAAACAGTTTCTCTCAAAAACGAGGTCGAACCTTGCTGTGTTTAAACCTTGCTGTGTTTATGAATTGCAGAGGTCAGACCTCTGCAACAGACCTCTGCAACAAAAAAGAAAAAGCGGGCTCTACGGTAGTCCGCTTTTTCTTTTTACAGAATATTTTTTGTTATACGATTTTAGACGCGCTGTACCTGGTCGGCTTCGAGCTCGACAGGAGTCTCGCGGCCGAACATCGGCACGAGGACTTTAACCTTTCCGCGCTCTTCGTCGATCTCTCCGACTTTGCCTTCGAGGTCCTTGAAGGGCCCGTCGATGATGATGACCGCGTCGTCGAGTGCCAGGTCGATCGCGTGACGGACGATGTCACCCGCCGCGCGCTTCAGGATCTTGTCGACTTCGTCTTGCTCCAAGCGGGACTGCTTGGTTGGCCGTGCCGACGAAGCCGGTCACCTGCGGCGTGTTGCGCACGACCGACCACGCCTCGTCTGTCGCGATCATGTCGACGAGCACGTAGCCCGGGAAGATCTTCTCTTTGGTTTCGGTCTTGCGGCCGTTCTTGATCTTGATCTTCTTCTCGATAGGAACGACGACCTTGAAGATCTGCTCGCCCATGCCGAAAGCTTCGATGCGCTGCTTCAGGTTGCGCGCGACCGCGTCTTCGTAGCCGGAGTAGGTGTGCACCGCATACCATTTGCGCTCAGATCCGTGTGTTTGTTTTGCCATACTGTAGAAAATTATTTGGTAGTGATAGGGATCGTCGTGGTGCCGATCGTGACATTGGCGCCCGTGACGAGCGGGGTCGTCGACGCGGTCGTTGCAGCGGGAGTGGTCGCGGCCGGCGTGTTCTCAACGACGTTGGTGAGCGCTGTTGTGAAAAGGAAATCGAAGAGGCCGAGATACGCGGCGATGCCGAGGGAGATGCCGGCGACCAGGAGCGTGTAGACGATCGTCTGCGTGCGGGAAGGCCATGCGACGTGGCGCAACTCGGCGCGCGTATCTTTCAAGTATTGTCCGATGGCTGACATAGAGGTTTTTATAAGATTACTATTTTTAGGCAATTTTAAAACCCCTCTCGGGGCTTCTTCATATAGTATCTGAAATGGACGATGTGTCAAGTATTTGCTGGCACATAGCTCAGCCGCGCACAGCCTTCAATAATCGCAACAAGACCTTTGCAGTCGGGCTACTCGCAAGCGCATACACAACGACGCGGCCGTCGCGCTTGGAAGAAACGACGTCCTCATCGTATAGGCTCGAAAGCAAATGACTCATCGCCGATTGGCTCATATCGATCTCTTTGGCGAGGTCATTGACGGGCATTCCGCGCTTGGTGCGAGAGAGCACCATGATCGCGCTGCAGCGATTCTTGTCGGCAAGAATCTTAAAGAGTGCGGAAATTTGTTCCGCTTTTGAGCGCGCAGATTTGGCCATAGCTACTAGCGGATCTGGTACGTCACGCTTACGTCGGAGGTGATGGTGTTTTGTCCTGCAGGAATGGTTGGTGTCGGCACTGCTTCAGCGGCAGGTGCCGCAGCATTACTCGCCATCGCATACATAGGGGTCACCGGCGTGACCTGGTTGTCGTTGTAGCCGACTACGCTCACGATCGAGACTCCGAGCGCCTTGGCGAGATCTTGCGCATTACTCTGTGCATCGGTGATCGCCATGTCGCGTGCCTGATTCTCGAGATCCTGCTGGTTGGAAACGCTGAAGGTAAGGCCGCTCACGTCGGAGACACTGCGCTGCCCGACACCTGCAAGCAAGGTACCGGCCTTAGTGATGTCGGTCACTTTGACAGTGTCGGTCTGCGAGACCTCGTAGCCGCTGATCGTCTGCTTCTGCGGCGGGCAGTAGCCGTACGCAGGGCACGCTTGGTCGCTGTATTGGTACTGCGGGTTGATGGAATAATCGGTGGTCTGGATGTCGCTCTCATCAATGCCTGCACTCTCGAGATAACTGATGATCGTATTGGCTTGCGTCGTCGACTTGGACTGCGCTGTCGCGACATCTGCCGCGGTGTTGTCGACCGTGAAGGTGAAGGTTGCGGTGTCGGGCTTGGCGGTCACCTTACCCTCGCCGTTCACCACAATCGTGTCGGTCGGCTGGATGCCCGCGCCGATGTATTTGAGATTCATAATTTCCCCAAGCGTCGCTACCAGAAGAAAGAGTGCGAGAAACGTAAGTGCAAACGCCGCAGCGATACGCGGATAGTACGTCGCTGTGATAACTTTCTGGATCCCCTGTTCGTCCATCATATTATAGAGAGAAATGATTGCTAACCCTAGAAGTATATCACGCCCTTTATGAGTCTGCTTCCAGAAAGAGCTTGTATGGGCTCGGGAAGAAATAGATCGCGAGATGGTAGGTGCTGTACGTGATGAAAAAAGCGGCGAAGACGTCGATCGAATAATGCAGGTGCCCGAGCAATACGACGACTCCGAAGAAGACCGACCATGCGAGAAATATATATCGCAAGATGTTCTCGCGCCAGAAGACGAGCGCGAGCATGAAGGGCGTCGCGGTGTGCCCAGAGAAGAAGAGGTCGCCGCCGCTGAAGAACATGCGCGTGATGAGCGTGCCAAAGTCCGAAGTGGTTTCTTCCGGGAAGGGCGCGATATGCGTGAGCGATACGAAACACGAGCGTATGATCCACAAGAGGGCGAGCGCGCAAAGTGCAAAAGGCAGGCGCTTGGGGCGCGTGAGGACCAAGAGCACGGCAAAGACGATGAGCAGGATCGTGCCGTAGACGAAGAGCCCGTCGACGTCAAAGACCGGGATGTTGGAGAGGATGATGTCGGTGACGGGGTTACTCACGGAGCTCGTCGCATAGGCGATCGCCTCGAAGGAAATGAAAATAGCGCCGGCAAAGAAAGCGATCGAGGCCAAGATCATGAGTGCGCTCTCGCGCCGCGAGAGCGCGTGGCGCCAGCGAAGAGCAAGTACTCTGAGGTATGCCATATCGCGCAAGTATACCGTCACACTGCGCTCCACGGTATACTTGGCTCTATGACCTTCGCCTACGCAGTCCAGCTGATCCTCGAGTACCGCTACTGGATCATCGTGCCACTCTCCTTCATCGAAGGCCCTATAGTCGCCTTCATCGTCGGAGCACTCGCGCTTCTCGGCTACTTCAACCCGTACGGCATGTTCGCCTTCCTCTTGGCGCGCGACGTGGCGGTCGATAGTATCATGTACTTCATCGGCCGCTACGGCGGACAGTCGCGCTTCGCGCAGAGCCTCCTCAAGAAGATCCATTTCACCGACAACTACCTCGCCGACGTGCGCCGACTCTGGGACGAGCATCCTTTGCGTACGATGTTCTTCAGCAAGCTCTCCTACGGACTCTCGGCGACCTTCCTCGTGGTCGCCGGCATCGTCGGCATGCCATTCAGCGTCTTCTTCCGTTACGGATTCCTCGTCGCGGTATTGCAATACGGCCTGCTCTTCATCCTGGGCTACTTCGTCGGCCGATCCTTCACTTCTTTTGGCAACACCCTCAACGACGTACTCTTCGCGCTTGGCATCATTTCCCTCTTCATCATCGCCTACTATGTCTTCACGCACTTCATGCGCGGCAAGCTGATCGCAGCAGAGAAGTCGATGGAGAACAGTACCGATACGACAGATCTGTAATGTATGCGCATCGCGATTTGCACCGACCAATACCTGCCGCTTCTCTCGGGCGTCGCCGACTCGATCGAGACCCTCAAGACGGAGTTGAAAAAGAACGGCCACGAGGTGCGCGTATACGCGCCCGCGATGCCCGGCTCCGTGCCCGATGAAGACGTCTACCGGATCTCACAGATCGGGATCCCTGGTGCCTCGGAAGCGGGCATGGGTGTGGCAGTGCCGTACGGCATGCTCGCGAGCATGCGCGCCTTCAAGCCCGACGTGATCCATACGCACATGACGGGGATCGTGGGCTTAAGCGCAGTGCACGCCGCACGGCGCCTCAAGGTGCCACTCGTCGGCACGAGCCACACGCTTCCGGCCTTCTATCTGCATTACCTCGAGTTTGATAATGCGCTCGGCCGCTACCTGATCAGGAAATACAATGCGTGGTACTACCATTTCTGCCGCATCGTCTCGGCGCCGAGCATGATGATGATCGACGAGCTCAAGGCGTACGGCTTCAGAGGTGAATCGCGCGTCATATCGAACCAGATCCGCACCGACCTCTTCAGACCGCTCGGCAACAAAAAAGAACAGAAGGACGCGCACAGCATCATGCCGAAGGCGGTGCTCCTCTTTGGTCGGATTGCCAAGGAAAAGAATATCGAGGGTGCGCTCGATGTCTTCCAAGAGATTCTCAAGCACGCTCCCGACGTACAGCTCGTCGTCGTCGGCGACGGACCGTACCGCAAGGAATTCGAAGGGAGCGTCAAGCGCCGCACACTCACTGACTATGTGAAGGACTTCGGCGTGCAACGCGGTGAGGAGCTCGTGCAGATCGTGAACGCGTGCGACGTGCTCCTCATGACGAGCGAGTCGGAGACGCAGTCGATGACGGTCCTGCAGACGATGGCCTGCGGCATACCAGTCGTCGCCGTGCGCGCGGGAGCACTTCCCGAATACGTGAGAAACGGCGACAATGGCTACATCTGCGAGCCGAAAGACATCAAAGGATTTGCCGAGAAAATCATCGACATCCTAAAGAGCCCCGAGCTCGCTGAGCGCCTCGGTATAGAAGGCCACAAGACGGCGCTGCGGTATTCGCCCGGCGAGATCGTGAGGCAGTTTGAGCAGATGTATATGGACGCACTACGGAAATAAGCAGCTAATAAGCCACAGAAATAATTATTGACTATAATCATAAAAGTGATATAATTGCAGTAGTAATCCAAACACTCGGAGGGTACGATGTTTATCTTTGTCGTCTTTTTCGCGCTCTGGCTTATCGGTTTTGTATTCGCCTATCGGGACAACTTCCTGACAGTCGAACAAATGCAGGGTCACGGGGTAGGATTCGAGAAAGGAATCCCGCTCGTCGGTCACATGGGATGCTTGGTACTCGATCTGCTCCCTTTCCCGCTCTTGATGACTTACTGGACAAGTACGGTCAGTAACAGTTGGGAATTCTTGGACATCATCTTGATGTGCTTACTCGGCCTGATTGTGAGTGCATTTCTGCATGTGAGCTATATCAAGGGCGGAAGGATCTTCCCAGAGTTCGTAACGTACGGCGGCGACCTCACCGCAGCAGGGTGGACGCATGTCGTATATATGGGGGTGGGCTTTGGGATGATCGGACTCATCTACTTCTGTACGAAACATCCGAATCCGTACATGCTCTGGCTCACGACGGTCTATCTGATCAGCCATGTGATCGTCGGTGTGCACGTGATCCATAAGATCTGGGCGCCCGAGTGGTTTCCCTACGATACAATATGGGACGCCGGCACACTTAGACCAATCTTGGGCACAACCGTGATCCTTCTGGGTTTGACCTGGTGGGCACTTCACTAAATTCGCACATTCATCATATCGAGACGCCGAGCACCTGCCCGGCGTTTCTTCTTTTTTATAAGCATGTACACTGTTCGGAATATGAAGATCAGTTTCGTGATCCCCGCCTACAACGAAGAGGCGCTGGTGGGCAAGTGTTTGGAATCCGTCGAGCACGAGATCGCGCATGCGCCTTGCGAGACGGAGATCATCGTGGTCGACAACGCATCGAGCGATCGCACCGGAGACATTGCGCGGAGCTTCAACCATGTGCGCGTGGTCGAGGAGAAGCGCAAGGGCCTCACCTTCGCGCGGCAGGCGGGCTTTGCCGCTTCGACCGGGGACATCATAGCGAACATCGATTCCGATACGATGCTCCCGGCAGGATGGCTCTCGAGAGTCGTGCACGATTTTAGCCGCGACCCGCAGCTCATGGCGCTCAGCGGCCCGCACATCTATTACGACATGAATGTCTTCGAACGTGCCTTGGTGAAGATCTTCTACGGCGGCGGTTATGCGCTCCATATCATCAACAGCATCTTGGGCCGCGGCGCAATGCTCCAAGGCGGCAACTTCGTGCTGCGCAGAAAGGCTCTCGAGTCGATCGGCGGCTTCGACACTTCGATCGAGTTTTTCGGCGAGGACACCGACATCGCGCGACGCGTCGCGAAGGTTGGCCGTGTGAAATGGACCTTCGCGCTCCCGATCTACGCTTCCGGCAGGCGCCTCAAGAAAGAAGGCATCGTGCGCTCCGCGCTTATCTACACGATCAATCACCTCTCGATCCTCTATTGGCACAAGCCCTATACCCCCACGCACCGCGACATCCGCACCTAACCATGCGATAGTAGTGGCATGGTAGACAACCACGACCTCACGATTACCAAGACCTTTGACGTGGAGCGCACCGTAGTGTGGCAGGCATGGACCAACCCTGAATCGGTCGCACATTGGTGGGGTCCGCGCGGCGTCACCTGCCCCACCTGTGTGTGGCATGCCGAGCCGGGCGGCATGATTCATATCGTCATGCGTGCAGGCGAAGCGCTTGGGTCGCTCGCCGGACAGGAATGGCCAATGAACGGTGTGATGCATGAGGCCACGGCACCAGAGCGGCTCTCCTTCAGCGCGAGCGCGATCATGAGCGGCAAGCCGGTCTTGGAGACTCGCTGCACGGTGACGCTCGAGGAGAGCGAGGAGGGCAAGACGAAGATGACCGTGCAGGTGAAGGTGACCATGCAGACGCCAGAAGCCGCTGGCCCCCTACAGGGCATGGCGCAGGGCTGGAGTGAGCAGATCGAAAAGCTCGGAGAATTCCTCGCACGGTAGATAATTGTAATTGTTATCAACGTTAAAAAAATAATCGAAACACCTATGAACAAATACATCGCAATCTTCCGCATCCCGACCGCGACCATCGATGAGTGGCGCGCTTCGACCGACCAAGCCAAGATGCAAGAGACCAACCAGAAAATGATGGACGACATGAACGCGTGGATGAAGGTACATGAGGCGAGTTTCGTCGATCGCGGCATGCCGCTCGGCAAGACCAAGACAATAACGGCGCAAGGTGTGAGCGATTCGAGGAACGATCTCGTGTATATACTCATCGTGCAGGCAGCCTCGCACGACGATGCAGTCGCGATCTTCAAGGATTGCCCCCATAATCAAATTCCGACTTCATCGATCGACGTGATAGAAGTACCGCACATGGGAGTGTAAAACCTCCCGCAAAACACCCGCCGAGAAGGCGGGTGTTTTGTAAGTGATGAAATACCCCCTCATCACGATTTTGGGTGCCTATCCGGATTCGAACCGGAACTGACAGCTCCACAAGCTGTAGTGCTAACCGTTACACCATAAGCACCATTTCAATCACAAGTCACGTACTTCGCGACCGTGCCCCACATCATAATGGTGAACCAGGAAATGGCAATTGTGGCACAACCACGCAAGATTTTCCGGTTTATTATTCATGCGGTTTCGATCAATGTGGTGGACGATGAGAATACGCTGATCCTTTGTCCCGCATACTTCGCACACTTGTTTACTGCCCGACCTTTTGAGCAGATCACGGTACACACTTCGGCCATGTTGCCAATTTGCATGCTTCTCGCCCACATAGAGTTGGTTACGCCACAGTGTTTGGCATCGTTTCGTGCAAAAATATTCACTACTCTTTGAACGTGCAAGCATTCTCCGAGTCCTATATATCACTACGCCACATCTGCTACATGCAACTTCTTTACCGTTCTTTACATGCCACTGCGCGCATATACGCGAACAAAATTTACCGTACCCATAGACGATCTGGGATGGTTTGACTGTAAATGCTTTTCCACATTTCTTACAAGTGACCCCGATCACTAATTTAGCATACCACGAGATTTGCACCTACGGTACGCTCCTGCAACAAATTTCGCCTCATCGCGCGACTACTTATTTGTCAGTAACTACCGTCGCAGCCTCAGTCGAGGTCGCGACAACAGTGAAGCCGACGCGGCCGATGAGTTGGCCGTATTGCGTGAGGATGTTGACGCGCCATTTACCTGGCGTGAGATAGCCCTTGTAGGTATACCCTTCATAGCCACCCTCTCGTCCGCCAGTGATTTGATAGCTTACCGAATCAGTACTCTGCCATACGCTCGATGAAGCGTCGTAATATTGCCATTGATCCTCGACGGTCGTAGTGAGCCCCGTGGGCGCGAAGATCGAGTCATATACATACACTTGGTCGCTGGGTGTCTCGTCAAAAACCTCGTCGTAATTGAGATATTGCTGGTACCACGTCTGAGGTTCGCCCGTGAGCTCGTAAGTGCCACTATTCTGTCCTGCTTGCGCCGGCAAGTGAACGACATTGTGATAGACACCGGCATCTTTGAGTGCGAGCGGCAAAGGCGGAATGAGATCGTTGAAGTAGAGCACATTGAATACGATGTAGATGATCGCGATGGAGCGCGCAACGGTCGTGCGGTGTTTTTTAACCACTTCAGGCACCAGACGGCTCAATAGAATAAGAAAGAGCGATATCGATCCGAGGGCGACAATGCCGCTCACAATGAATATTTTGGGGCCGATCTGGTGCAAAACGACAGGCATGTAAAAAATGAGGAAGGAGAAAAGCACGCCGAAATAGAGGCTCACTTGGAATTCTAAGCGTACATAAAACCGCGTGAATCGCTCGTTGCCGATGAGCAAGATCGCAAGCAGCGCAACGAAGATCCAGCTCTCCAAGAATGACGCGCTTCTGCTGTAGAGCGAAAGAAAGCCCGAGAAGAGCCCGCCGAAGGAGAATTGCATCACGACAGGGATCAGCGGTGCCCACCCGACAATGCGCTGACTCTTCACGCGACCGGTCTCGATGAGGTTGAGGAGCACGATGCCGCAGGCGCAGACCAAGAGATAGAAGAAGAGGAGCGCGTCGGTCTCCCAGTAGTCGACACGCTTGAGGAGGATGAAATTGTCGCTCAAGAAGCCCGCGATGAGCGCGAGCGGCGAGATGAATCGCTCGTACCACCAGACGAGCTCTTGGACGCTTTTGGGGAAATAGCGGCGGGCCATAACTGAATAATATCAGTGATTACAATCTTTTCTTATCGGGCTCGGTCACGCATAAATCGCTGCTGCGATTTTGCGCGATCCTTACAGGATCAGTACACCTTTTGGATATTTTCATCGCAAAGCTCGAAACTATCTCAAAAGGTCTTGCGATGCTCGCGTGCTCGCATCTCACCCACCTCCCCGCCCAAGGCGGGTCCGGCTTTCGAGTCCTGTCCTCCTTTTTGCCAGAGCAAAAAGATGCGGCTCCCTAGGCCCAAATCTCACTTCGTTCGTTTTTGTGCCCAGGGGGGGACTCGAACCCCCATGCCTTTCGGCGCTACCACCTCAAGGTAGTAAGTCTACCAATTTCTCCACCTGGGCAACGGGCGTATTGTAATGCTTCTTCCCTTCCGAGGGAAGCTGAGGTTATTCCTGCGTCGGGACTTCGACCGACTCCGGCGTCATCTCGTTGACGTCCGGTACTTCCGCACTCTCCGAAGTAGCATGCATCATCTTGGAGCGGCGGAGCATGCGGCGTGCCTCGCGCGCAACCTTCTCGCGGATGTAGTAGAGCTTCGCGCGACGCACCGTGGCGCGCTTCACGATCTCGATCTTGTCGATCATCGGCGAGTAGATCGGGAAGATCTTCTCGACGCCCACGCCGCGAGGCGACGCGGCGCACCGTGAAAGTGCCGCCGGCCTCGAGGCCGTGCTTCTTGGCGAGCACGAGGCCCTCGAAGACCTGGAGGCGATATTTGCCCTTTTCCTCGATCTTTTGCCACACGCGGACGGTGTCGCCCGCACGCAGATCAAGGCTCTGGCGAGCCTTCATATCGACGGGTGAAACCTTTATTGTATTTGCCATATACCTAAATGTGCGGGCACTATAGCACTCCTGCTGCTTGGCGGCAAGAAAACCTGGCTGGCCCCTTATGGTGAGTAGTTATCTACTGCGGTCTCGATCTCGATATCCTCACCGTCATCCTCGTCATCATACTCGTCGTCATCTTCATACTCGTCATCCTCCGTATCGCCTGAGGCTTCGCGCACGAGGAAGCGTGAGAGGTCGCGCGCGAGCGCTTTGTCGATGCACGGGATGAGGAAGTCGCGCCGCTTTCTCGGCCGCAATGCTTCGCGCGAAGAGCTTATCGTTATATCGAGTTGTGCCAACCCCAAGAGACGCCAATGATAGGGCTGCTCGATGTGCACATTGCTGATCTGTTGGTACGGAATGGTGATCTCCTGCACGCGGAAGAGTCCCCTCTTGAGATGAAATGCATGGTCGTCGACATAAAAAGTGTATCGGCGGTACTGCACCGCAACCCGCAGATATGTAACGACCAAGAACCCAACAGAAAGCAGTGCGAGCCATTGCGCGATCATTGAGGTATCTACAAACCACTCGGGGTGCGCGGCCAAGAACGCTGATGTGAATGCGTTGAGGCTTCCTGCATAGATTACATATGCGAGATACGCTGACCCTAGAGTGCATCCAATGAGCCACCAGCAATACTTGATAAGTAGATACACAAACGTGTGCCGCCCGGGCCGATATTTCGTATCAAATTCGATCGTCATGGATACTGGAAGTTTATCACGCATGCTACATTGGTGTCATATGCACAAGCGTCCGATACTGCTTCTGACTCTTGTTCTTACTCCTGTTTTTGCTCTTGTGCTCGGCTTCTGCTTCATCCCCGTCAGTACTTTCGCAGAAGTGTATGCACCCACCACGCCGACACCGGAGCCGCTGCCTACAGATGCGACAGATTTCGTCACCAACCTTTTCCAATGCATCCTCTTGCGACCCTTGGATAGTAGTTTTATATCGACATATCTGCCGTACTGGACGAACTATGTGCAAAGTTCGAATGCTAATATCGAGAACACCTTCCAAGACTTCTTCACGACGAGTGAATACATAAACGACAAAACTTCCGATCAGGAATTCGTCAACCAGCTCTTCGACTGCATTCTGTATCGTCCAGGAGATGCCCCTGGTCTCTCATATTGGGTCTCACAATTGCAGAGGCAGACACGCAGTCAGCTCATTACCGACTTTCTAACGAGCCAGGAATATATAGCCAGAATCCAAGGAAATCTAAGAGCGGCAGTTGCAGCGACTACGAGCCCTACTATTATTACTGTCTCCGCGACTTCCACCACCCCTACTCCTACCTCGTCCGTTGTTGCGACGACTTCCACTAACACTCCTGCGAGCTCTCCTGCCACGCGCATGGTATTTGCTAACTACATGCTCAACGTCCCGCTCACCTATACCACGGGACAAGGTACTGCCTCCCTCTACGCCGAGGATGTGGCGAACGCGCAAGCGGAAGGTCTCGATGGTTTCATCATGGATACCTTTACGGGAACTGATGCCAACGTCGGTATGATGATGGACGCCGCACAAGAAGTCGATCCGCAGTTCAAATTATTTATCGAGATCGATGAGGGTGTGCCGATGTCGGCCTCCGAGATCATCAGCCTCGTCGAGACCTACGGGAAGCGTGCTAATTATCTTCAGCAAAACGGCAAGCCTGTACTCACCGTATGGGAGGCACAGGACTACGGCCACGATGCTTCATGGTGGCAATCGCAAGTACTTACGCCACTTGCCTCCGCTGGCTACCCGGTCTATTTCATCCCATTTTTTGATCTCCCTGATCCCAATTCGTATGCGCCGACATTTGCGAATTACGATCAGTATGTGTACAGCCCGTACGGCAGTATCGTCGACGGCATGTATGAGTGGATTATTCCAAAGGCGCTTCCGTTCTCCATTGGCCAAATCTCACAACTGCCCAACGCGTCATGGTCTTTGACCGATGGCCTGGCAAACTTCGCCGCTGTGATGAAAAGTCACGGCAAAGCATTTATGAGTACAGTCACGCCGTACTATTGGGCCAACTGCCATTCCGTCCGACAATATTACGAATTCGAAGGCGGCTTCGGTCTCGAAAATCAGTGGCTCTCAATCATCAACCAACAACAGCCGCAATGGGTTGAGGAAGCGACGTGGAATGACTACACAGAATCCACGTATTTCTCTCCCTCGCAAAACGTCCCCGAGGACATCGCGGGAATTCCCAACTACTCGCATGCCGGCTATTACGAGCTCAGCAAGTATTACATCTCATGGTACAAGAGAGGCACACAACCCCCTATCACACAAGACGCGCTCTTCTATTTCTATCGTCCGCAGTCGAAAAGCGCGCTCACGCCACAAGACGCGAGTGACTGCTCGATACCGATCCAGTCGCAGTATCTCATCGGGGACGTCGAGGACGACCTCTACGTGACGACTATGCTCACCGCGCCCGCTACGCTTGAGGTGACAAGCGGCAGTACAGAGACAAGCTACAACGTGCCCGCCGGCATCACGAACACTGACATTCCCTTTTCAGTAGGCTCACAGACATTTGAACTATGGCGCAACGGCGTGCGTATCGCTACCACACAAGGAACGAATATACTCTCGGCCCCGCAGACGCGCGATTTCAACAACACTTCTGGTTTTGTTTATGCAAATCCAAACGCGACACCGCAGACCTGCACGCCTGACTGGTCCTGTAGTGGTTGGAACCAATGCGCACTCTCCGGCGTGCAATCGCGCACCTGTACTGACCTCAACGCATGCAACACCACTGTAGGCGAGCCGACTGAAGCACAAGCCTGCACGTATATAAGCAACGCAACGACGACAGCCACCACGACACCATCGATCATCGAGACACTCAAAACGGAGATCGCATCGCTCATCTCCGAGCTTGCACAGCTTGAGAGCCTTCATCATATAGAGAGCACATCAAATGCATCGTGTCCTATACTCTCGCGCAACCTCGCACAAGGAAGCAGTGGTGCCGACGTAAGCACGCTGCAAACATATTTTGTCTCTCTGTCGCTCCTCTCGAGCGAATCTGTCACCGGTTACTTCGGCCCTCTCACCCAAGCGGCAGTGCAACAATGGCAACAATCGCATGGAATAGTCTCTGCCGGCTCGCCTGCGGCTACCGGATGGGGCGCCGTTGGCCCCAAGACCCGCACTGCGCTTTCGGAGTGTTCGAATATCTAAGATTTAGAATGCTTATGGTGGTGCACCCTCACGGTAGCGCACCACCATAGGTAAGGTAACACAAGGGTTTCTGCGAGGCGATCAATTGAATCGCGACGATGCCTTTAGGTCAGTGAGCAAATGAGACAAATGAGACACTTTTATACAGTGCTGGGGTGTGTCCCATTTGTAAGATTCCATCAAGCACCATAAGGATATTCCAGCGATTTTGACGGCGGAACGCATGTCTCATTCGATGTTCCACGGTTGCGAACCGCCAAATATCAAAATTCTGAGATCGAAATCCGAACAAAGCGAACATAAAAACATGATATTCCTGTGTCCGATTTCTGTTCAACTCACATGAGATGAATGGCAAACATCTGTCTCATTTACTGCCAAAAAATGGCTTACCTGTGTGCAAATGAGACAAATGAGACACTATAACGGAGACACTATAAAAGGGATTTCTTCGTGTCTCAAAAGTAGACAAAGTGGACACGAGAATCGGACATCGGCGTGTCCCATTCTGCCTGTGCAATGTTACAAATGTTACACGTTTTTGGGGTTTTCGGACTGTAACATTGGAGTGATAATATAGAGCGTATGCCATATGCCCTTATATCAAATCTCGAGGCACCTCTCCTTTTGGTACTCATAGTGATCACGACCGTATGGCTCGTGTTCAGGATACGCAGCGAAACGAAAACCGGTATCGCTCGTGGGCGCTATGGGCTGCAAATAAATAAAAACGATAATCCACAAGGCTATCGGAACTTGATGATCTCACAATACGCAGTGGTCGTTTTTGTAATTGTTCTCCTCGGCATTATCCTCGTGCGAGCATTCCAGCTTGGGTACATCGCTATTTGAGAAAGCCGGAAAGTATAAAGATTGCGACGTAAAGTATGATAAATCCTCCGATGATCACACCGACATACAAGGCAGTTTGTACTCCCTGCCGAGTCGTTAGATTGTTAGGATCGATAGGTTGCCCGGTCTGCTGAGTACTCCTCGTAAAGATCCAGTGCAACAGCAAGAAGAACGCGATCATTAGCAAGCTTGCCGCCAAGACGCTTTCTGCCACTGCGATATAGAGCGCTGCGGGCGAGCTGAAGATCTTGAGGGTGTACTGGCCGCAGTAATACCCGGGATCTGTAGAAAAGTTTTGGTTTAATGTCGAATAAAAGCCGAAGTAATCCGGATATGAGAGCGGCCCACCACGCCCCGTCACACAAACTCTGTTCACGGCTCCCAACGTTTCCAGATTGGAAAGATAAAATATATTGAGGACTGAAAACACCAAGATCGGGGCGATGATAAGCAAAATATAAGTGCGAAGAGTGAACTTCTTTGCGACCCAGCTTCCGGTGTATGGAGTGGCCATGGACTCGTCTTACTTAGTTAAGCCTCTGTTCCATATACCGCGCCACGCGCCGACATCCTGTGGAGAGCCGTACGCATTGGCGCTCGCGCTCCCACCTTTTAACAACAAGAAAAAGGAAAAGATCAAAACGAAAAGATATAAAACCGTGGACAGAAGAGAGCTTGAGCTCACAAGCCGGCTAATAAGAGAAAGAACATAAAGAAACGTCGGTACCAAAAGATACCAGCCGCTAAAGCCGATATCATGCAGACGGCGCACCCCGAGCGAAGTACCGAATAGCGCGGCCGGAATCGCGAGGATAAAGGCAATCACTATGATAGGGAGAGCCAAAGAATTTGGAGTTGCGGACGACCCGAAACTCCGTGCGACAAAGAAAAGGGGCACAGACAGGATAATCCCGATGAGAAAACAACCAACCGGTACAATCAGAATACCCAATAAATAAGTTTTTCTATTAATTCTCCCAACGAACCAGCCTTTCTTTGCCGGGGCGACACTCGAGTCCGTCAGAGAAGTTTGTGGGGTTTGTGTAGGAGGCATAAATTTGATTCTGAATTTAGAGATGCTGCTGTAACCGACTAACCCTTTTGATCGACGTACACTGTAGCGCTGCAGCTGCCGGAATTTCCAGCGCTATTGTAGGCCGTGACAGTGTATACATTCGTTGCAGCGGCGAGGCCACCAATCGTCAAAGAACCGCTCGTCGCGCCGCTACCGTTACTGAAGTTGCTTGTCGTCAATGTCGCATTTTGACTAGTCCATGTGAGCGTTACCGAAGAACCCGGCTTTACATAAATCTGCCCTGGTACGGAAGTGTACGGGCTCGGCGTGTATCCGCTTGCCGCCAGAGTGCAGGTCGGTGCTGTTGCGGAACTTGAAGCAGTGCTATTTATCGTCAGCGTGCCGGTAGTAAGCAGGGTGTGTGTTGAGGCATCGTACACAAGGATCGTGGCGACCAGCGCGGGGTTCAACGTAACGACGTTGACACTCCAGTGATTAGTCAAGACCGGTTCGGGCTGGAAAAATGCGACTCCCGGATTTTGAGCGACAAAAGCCGAAACGGAGTTGTAATCGGTGCTTCCGGAATAGTTGGAATGAACCGACGCAACAATGACAGCGTTCGTGTTATAGGCTTCACCCGTAATCGCGTACGATCCGAGCGCAGGATTGAGTGAATTTTGATCGATCGTCGCGGAGGGCGGCGAACTTGGCGTGGAACCGCTGCCGACTGTCAGAACGCCGGTTGCAAGCGGAGCTAAAGCACTTTGCAATAGTTGTTGCAGCGTGCTCGCCGTGTCGGCGTCGCGCACATGAATCGTATACGCGCCAGACCCGATGCCTTGGAACGGAACCGACCAGCGCCCGTTTACAACTGGAACAATGGTGCCGATAGAAACTACATTCGCGCCCCCCACGTTTGTGGTGAAAGTAATATAACCGGCCTGACTGGGAGGCGTGCTTCCGAAACCGGCAACGTCAACGCTCACCTTTTGCGCATTCGTTGCAGATCCCGAAATAGTGAAGTTTGAGGACGACTGGGCGAGAGAGCTTTGATCAATACTTGCGGAGGGTTGGCTTGCACTGCTTCCAGTGACCGTGATTGTTGCAGTGCCGAGCGAGTTGCCCGAAGAATCTGCTATCCTCGCAATGTAGCTACCGGGCTGAGTGTAGGTATGCGTTCCCTGACAGACGGTGTCTTGACCAGCTGCAGAGCAGGATACGTTGTCAAAACTATTCGCCGCACCCACGGAAAATACCGCTCCATCGCCGAAGTCGAACGTGTTGAAGGCGACGGTGCTTCCTTTCATCGTAAAGGTAACCTGTAAAGGCGCTGCGCCAGACGTAGGTGTGGCGATGAAATTTTCAGTATTGCTCGATGTGACCGTCTGAGTCCCACCGTTATTCCCGCATGCCATCGCCCCTCTCGTGAGCACTCCAAAATATCCCGTTGCCGAAACATCGTGTGCGGATTGCCATGCCGCGAGTGCAACTTGTGTTTTTGTTCCAAAATAACCGGTTGATGGATTTATTCCGAGAAATGTTTGAAGTGACGACACTTGATTGCCCGTAGTACCAATGCCGCCGAAGAAAGTAAGGTTGATGCAACTTTCTGAATTTGACCCGCTTGTCGATCCAGACACATTTGCCGTGCCCTGCGCTTGCAATGTTGCAATTTGGCTTAGGAGGCTTTGAATCTCAGCTTGCAGAGAACTAATTGTCTGCGCCGACGCAAAAACTGGCGAGATGAGTAACGCGACCGCGACCCCCAAAGAGATGTATTTTTTCATATTGAAAATGGTGCCAATAACCCCTTTACGGTAGCATCTTTCCGCAATATCGGATACCGACTTGCCAACAGTCCCTCCTGGACTCCCACCACCGTTGCGTCATCCCTGTACCTGTCGAATTAGCAGGTCTTAACAGGGAAAAATATGGAGGCATCGATAGCAGAGGGTTTGGCAAAGATGGGCGTAGCGGCTCCGCAGGAGCAGAAAGCGATTGCGATTAAATATTGCCTCTACGCGCGCAAGAGCACCGAAGATGATGAGCATCAGGCGCTCAGCATCGAGTCGCAAATCAAGGAGATGGGCGCATTGGCGGCGAAAGAGAAATTGGAAGTGGTCGAGATCCGTTCAGAGAAACACTCCGCCAAAGCGGCAGGACAACGGCCGGTATTCCAGCAATTGCTCGCAGATATTCGCGAGGGAAAGTTCAATGGGATTCTCACATGGGCACCGGATCGTTTGTCACGTAACGGCGGCGACCTCGGCGTACTCGTCGACTTGATGGATCAGAAAGTGCTGGTCGAGATACGCACGTACACGCAGAAATTCACGAACAACCCGAACGAGAAATTCTTGTTGATGATTCTTGGTTCGCAAGCCAAACTCGAGAACGACAACAAAAGCCTCAACGTAAAGCGCGGGCTGAAAGCTCGATGCGAGATGGGCCTGTGGCCCGGCATCGCGCCGACAGGATATCTCAATGACAATCGGAGCGATCACAAATGCGAAATCCTTGTCGATCCGATTCGCTCGTCGGTAGTGAAGCAGATATTCGAAAAGGTCGGGCGCGACCGGATCAGCGGTAGAAAAGTGTACGCATGGTTGAAATATGAAATCCGATTTACCCATCGCTCCGGCAAACCGCTTAGTTTGAGCAATGTGTATAACGTACTCAAAAATCCCTTCTACTGCGGTATGTTCGAATATCCGCGCGGGGGTGGTCAGTGGTACACCGGCAAGCACACGCCGCTCATCACCAAAGAGCTCTTCCAGCTGGTGCAGGAGAAAATTGCAGAGGAGAATCGGCCCAAGAAGAAATTCCAAGACTTCACCTTCACCAAGCTCATGACGTGCGGATACTGCGGTTCCGGCATCACCGCGCAGGAAAAGTCCAAAACCATCAAATCAGATGGCTCCGTACATTGGTATATCTACTACAGCTGCGACAAGTTCAAGGATCACCACTGCAAGAATCCGTTCATTCGCGAGGACAATTTGGTCATGCTACTGCTCGAACTGATTGATCAGATCTCAATCGATGAAATCGGGGCGCGGCATCTCATCGAGCTGGAGGTACAGCGATACAACCAGCTGCGAGCCGCGATGGGTCATACCGATAAAGACAAGGCGAGAGATATGGACGTAAGAAAATATGCAAAATATCTCTTGCAGCACGGCGCATCAACAGAAAAGCGTGAATTGTTGCAGCATCTCCGCAACCGTATCGTGATGAAAGACAAGAAAATATTTCTCGAAAGTTGACCGACACGAAAACGTCGAGCGATTTGCTCGGCGTTTTCGCGTCATCGACCCCTCTCGGTTGCGAACCGGCCTCGATGAGTTTTGAGGCCTCATGGACGCATGAATGGGCTGCTGACTGCTGTGCTCTCGGTAGGAATCGAACCTACATTAAGGCCTTAGAAGAGCCCTGTTCTATCCATTGAACTACAAGAGCGTCCCCATATCGTATCCGCCCGCTCATATGCGGTCAATGCGACGGGTCTGCGATACTCGGGAGGGTTGCGGCGGCTTGGAAGTTTGTCGAGCGCGATTGGATTGCCTGTAGTGTCGCGTTTAATTGCGCTGTATTGAGAAGTATCTTACTCGCGGCGTCCGGTGAATCACCGGAGCCAAACTCATCGATGATGGCTACTGACTGCCATGCGCCAATGACGCACGCGATAATGACGACACCAAGCGCGACCAGGAGCAACATGCGCCAATACAGATCAGCGAACAAGACCGCATAGAGAGGCTCGTGGCGGCGCGCGTAGGTAGCGCGGATCATACCCAAGAGATGTGGTTTAGAATTCATGACGAGATGACTGAAGAAGTAAATACACGCATCTGGACTTGGAGTTGCCACGACGACGCCTGGCCGGTCTGCGCGGGTGTGAGCGAGATGTTCATAGCTTGTACCGATGCAGGGACCGGCAACTGTTCGAGCATTTCGGCCGCACGCATCACGGACGGGAATGCGCCCTGCGCCTGCCCGGTAAAGGTGAAGGCACTGAGTCCGACTTTGCTCGAGAGCGTTTGTGGGATCGCATTGCCCAACTGGATAGGGGTGCCTATGGCACTTGCCCCTGATTGAATGAGGCCGGCAAGTGCGACCGGGTCAACCTGCATAAAAGACTGGAGAGATGAGCGGCTCGATGCCGTAGCATCTGCAAGCGCGGCGATAGTGTCGGCATGCTTTTGTTGGGCAGAGGTGTTGCCGAGGACGGAGAGCATCGCAACGTATGCCGATTGCTGGAGCGCCACCGTGTATACGAAATATCCGACTTCACACCACGCGAGTACGGCAAGCGTAAGCACGATCCACGATATGTATATGATGCGGTTGTTCGAGTTGTTCATAATTTAGAAGGCTCCGGAGAGCTTGACGGAGAAACTACCGCCGTTTTCTCCGAAGAGTACGCTTACCGGCACGGAGACCGTGGTGAAATGAGGGTCGTGGGCGAGCGCGGTGCGATACGAGTCGATGTCGCTCTCGGCTTGCGCCGTACCTACGAGCATGAGACTCCCCGGCGCATACGTGATCCCGGTGACGCTGATGCCGGCGGGCCTGAGCGAAAGCGCCGCAGTGATCGCATCGGTAGGGCTGGTCGTTGCCGTGAGGAGGGGCGTGATTTGAGTGAGCACGTTTTGCGCGGAGGTGAGGCTTGCGGTCTGTGCCGTCGTAGGATTTGTACTCGAAGCAACGGCAGAATTTTGAATCGTATCCATCCCCTCGCGGATCGCGATCGACGCCGGCACGAAGGCAAGCATCGATAGAGCTGCCGCAACGATCGCCACCATCGAGCCGGCAATAGTGAGGCGCGCTCGCTCGAGGCGCGCGTTTCTCTTTCGCAATTCTGTAGGAAGGATGTTGGCCATAAGATATTATGCGCGCGCATTGCGCAGCGCGAGTCCGATTGCAGTTGCGTATTCGAGCGAAATGCGCGCGTCGATGGGCGGGATATAGTCTTCGAAAGAGCAAACGTGCCGCCAGACTTCCCCATAGGAGACCGGCGCCTGTATGCGCGCAGCAATATAATCAGGAAGTCCGCGCAAATTGGCGCTCCCGCCGACCAAGAGCACGTGCGCAACCGGTGAGACGCGCTCACCGCGCTCATTGCGGCGCGTGTCCCAGTAATGGTAGTGTCGGGCAACTTCGTCTGAGAGACTCGAGGCGACTCCGACAAGTGCTTCGATGCCCTTAGAATCCTTGCCCCCTTCGGCAAAAAGTCCCTCGTCATTTTTGAAATGTTCGATATCATCGCCTGAGAGCTTGAGGTTGTCAGCAACAGCACGCGTGATCGCGTCGCCACCAAGCTCGACAGTCGAAGTAAATATCGGAATACCCTGCTTCAAAACTGAAAAGCCGGTGCGTGCGCGGCCGATGTCAGCCAAGAGCGTTACCGGCTCGTCCGGTCCGCTCCCCGCAACAGAGCGCCCTATCGAACGACCTTCAAGCTCGAGCGAGCGCAGCGTAAGCCCTGACATGCCGAATGCGTCGGCATAACTCTGCGAGACGTCGCGCGGGAAAACACTCACTGCGATCTCAAGCCCCTCGTCGGCGTCTTCACCGATCTCATCGAAATCATACACGGCGTCTTTGAGCGCGATCGGCACCCGACCCTCGAATTCAAACTCGACCATGCGCAAGATCTGGTCGCGCGCAGTACCTGACGGGACGTGCATACTGAAAACATACGCGGATTCTTCGGGGAGTGCGGCATGCACCGTGGCAATATCGCCAAGCTGTCCCTTGAGTATAGAAAGTGCTTGCGAGAGCGCGGGAGGATCGATCACCGAACCGCGTTCGACGATGCCAGGGGTGAGCTGTATGGCACCGTAGCTTTTCACGTGCATGTGACCGAGCTCACCTACAAAGGCGATCCATTTGACCGATGTATCCGAAATGTCGACGCCTGCGACCGGCGGCGTAAGAAATCGCGGCGTCGGAAACGCGCGCGAAAGAGTTCTCGACACGCGCGTACCAACCGATTCATGAGAAAAGACCTCGCCACTCATTGCTTTTAGTATACCATCGCCCCTGCGCGCATCAGCGCAGATTGGTACCGGGTACTACTGCGCGTTCAGGCACAAGCAGCGCGACGCCGCTCTCGTCGGAAGCGGCGACGAGCATGCCTTGGCTTTCGACACCGCGCAAGCTACGGGGCGCGAGGTTGACGACATACGGCAACTGCTTGCCGACGAGTTCTTCTGGTTTCTTCCACAGCGCGATACCTGAGACAATCGTGCGCGTACCGATCTCGCCGAAGTCAACGGTGCACTTGATGAGCTTGTCAGTCTCCGGGACCATCTCAGCCGCAATGACCGTACCGATCCGCATCTCGAGCTTGGCGAAATCATCGTATGAAATTTCTGGCATACAATTACTCTACACCCGCCGGCTTCATATCCAAAAAGCGCTGGAGGATGAAGGCTGCGGCGGCACTGTCGTCGTGCCCGCTGCCTTCCGGCGCGTAGCGAGAGGCTTCGACTGAGGAGAAGAGCTCGAGGGCACGCGAGATCGGCACGTCGGTTTCATGCGCGAGACTTTCAATGAAAGATTCCGCCTGCGTTGTCACCGGATTCTTGGCACCGTTGTGCGAGCGCGTATCGCCGACGACGATATGCCCGATCGCCCCATCCTTCACCATAGCGACGATGCTCTTCAGCGCAGAAGCGTCGTTCTCGATCGTCGAGCGCGGGAATGCGATCGTGCCGCCAACGTCGGAAATCGCGAGTCCGATGCGTTTGCCGCCATAATCAATGCCGAGGTATTTCATCATTGTGAGTATAGCAAAATAGAAGGCCCCCTACGGGAAAACATATTTTGCCGTCTACGCAGGCCCGGCGGGGCCGAGTCCGAGCGCTGGGCCAGCAGGCCCAGATAGCGACGGCAAAATATGTTTTCCCGTAGGGGGGCCTTTCCTCTATGTAATATATAAATGAAACGGCTGCACCGGGGTCTGGTGCAGCCTGTTTCGCTCATAATACTACCACGCCTTGGGAAATATTTCACTATTCATCTGCCTCGCGCACGCCGAACGCCTCGACCGTACCAGTTGCGACCTGGTCGCCTATCATCAATACACGTTCGCCGATGTCAAAATTAGCGCCATATGGAAGCCTCGTTCGGGCAGTGACGATAACCGTCGTCGTACTGCTGCGGTTCTCGTCGTACAATATGAACCCGTCCTTTGTCAATGAAGCAATCGTACCGTAGTAGGCGTCTGGCGGCGGTGGCGGACGCAAGCCCGAGCCATAGGCAAAGCTTAGGAGCGCGGGAAGCTCGTTGTGGCGCGCGAAGAATTCCATTCTGCGGTGGAAAGAGGTCGCAGCAAGCGCGATCCCCCCGGCGAGCACGAGCATCACTATCACACACACCGATGCGATGAGCGGTTTGCGATAGACGAAAGCGAAGCGTCGCGCCAAGATCTCGAGCGACACGAGAAATACGACAATAAGGACGACCAAAAGCCATGGTATGGAATGCAGGAGCGAGAACCACCCGCGCATACCGAAGCTCGGTGCAAAAAGCGCGCCGTTGTCCCGCAAATAGAAGACAGAGAGGCTCACGATGTAGAGCAAAGTGAGAAGCAGGATGAGTATGCCGGTCGTGACTAGTGCTGAGAGTAGGAAGAAATGCCAGCGCGGGCGCATTTGCACGCGTCCTTTGCGGATCGCATCCATCACGTTGGTGCGTATGGAGAGCTGCGCGTTGGTTTTGGGGTCGTTCATATCGGTATTCATATCAATCATAGAGTACTCCGGTATCGGAGGCTTTCTTCAAGGCGGCACGGCCACGGGCAAGGCGCACGCCCACCGTGGAGACAGGCACCTGCAGTATTTCTGAGATTTCCTTGTAGTCCATGCTTTCCAGATAATACAAGACGAGCGGCTCGCGATATTTCGCATCGATCTTATCGAGGAAGCGCTCAAGCGTCGCGCGCATGTCGCGCTCGAGAGCGGCACTATCGGCAGTATCCGGTGCGGCGAGATGCGGAAAGAGCGTATCGATGTCGAAGGCAAAGACCGTACGACGGCTTGCACGACGCTTCAGCGCGTTGACGAACTCGTTGTGCGCGATGCGATAGATCCACGGGCTAAACCTACGCGAGACGTCGAAACTCTGAATGTTTTCGTAAGCCTTGATGAAAATATCCTGCACGATGTCCTTGGCATCATCCGGATCCAGAAGGAATTTGCGCGCGTAGCGCAAGAGCTTCTCTTGGTAGCGTTCTACGAGCTCTCCAAAGACGTCTACTCCCCCGCCCTGAACGTGCGCGGCGATCTGTTCGTCGGTCTCAGCTTCCATCGTAGTAGGATACACAGGTATCAGCAAGATGTATACTTGCATCTATGAGAGTACGTCACGGGGTCGCTCTGCTCGTTGCTGCTGCGGCGCTTGTGGGCTTAGCGCTCCTGCGCGCGCACTCATCTCCCCCATTCATACAGCGTGTGACACCGGCAACGCTTGGCACAACGTCCCTCATCACTGAGCCAAGCGATGGCATCACACCCCTCATTACCGCGATAGAAAATGCATCGTCATCTGTCGATCTCGTCATGTATCAGCTCGAAGATCCGCAGATAGAGCAGGCACTCGCGCAAGGCGCGTCGCGCGGTGTCAGCGTACGAGTACTGCTCAACGGCGGGTATTACGGCAAGAAGGAAAACACCGACAACGACGCGGCGTACCAGTATTTCCAGTCGCACAATGTGGCAGTGCATTGGGCACCGTCATACTTCGCGCTCACCCACCAGAAGACGCTCATTGTCGACGACGACCGGGGATATATCATGACACTCAATTTCACGCCGCAATACTATGCATCGAGCCGCGACTTCGCACTCGTCGATACTGACACCACTGACGTCTCGGCAATCGAAGCTGCGTTTGATGACGATTGGAACGGCACGCAGGCGACTGCGCCGGAGGGCGATGACCTCGTGTGGTCGCCCGGGTCCGAAGCATCATTGATCGACCTCATCGAGGGTGCGACGAGCTCGCTCGATATCTACAACGAAGAGATGGCGGACCCTGCTATTACCCAAGCACTCGAAGCTGCCGCCGCGCGCTCTGTCACGGTACGTGTTGACATGACCTACTCGAGCGAATGGAAATCCGCTTTCACCGCACTCACGCAATCAGGCGTACAGGTGCGCACCTATGCTGCCGACGCGCCGCTCTATATACATGCGAAGTTGATCATCGCCGACGACGCGCGCGTATTCCTCGGTAGCGAGAATTTCTCATCCGCCTCGCTTGAGAAGAACCGCGAACTTGGCATCACCCTCTCAAACCGGAGTGTCATTTCCTCACTCGAAACGACATTTCAAAAAGATTGGGCAGCCGCGACACCCTTTCAGCACTAGCGACACTGCTCGTCATGTGTGGAAGAAAAAAGCGATACCAATGATTGCATAGGCCGCGAGGAGTTGTATACCCTCGAGCCAGTTGCTCTCGCCGTCAGCGATGACGAAGTTGACAATGATGACTGAGAGCACGATCGAGACGAGCTCGAAAGTATTGAAGACGAGGTTCATGCTCTGGTGCATGAGGATGCCGACGAGTACGAGGATTGGCGCCACGAACATCGCCATCTGTGTCGCCGAGCCGATCGAGATCTGGAGCGAAAGATCCATGCGATTCTTGATGGCGACGGAAACCGCAGAGAGATTCTCGGCGGCATTCCCGATGATCGCAAGCACGATGACGCCGATGAAAAGCTGCGACCACCCGAGAGCGGCCGCAAGCGGCGTGATCGAATCGACGAGGATATCGCTCACCCACGCTACGGCGAGGGTCGCGACAAGGAGCGTCAGGACGGCGCGCGGCAAGTTCCAGCGCGGTTCGAACTTTCCCGCCTCTTCCATATAGAGATGCTTGTGCGTATGGAGAGAGAAGAAAAGATTGGCGCCGTAGACCAAGAGGAGCGCGAGCGCGACCAAGATACTGAGTCCCTCGACGTCGCTCGCCGATCCGCCCGACTGCGAGAAAATCGCCGGCATGACGAGCGCAATAGCCCCAATGAAAAGCGTCGAGCCGCTTGCAAGCGCGGCGGTCTTGTTGAAGGTCTGGGCCTTCTCGCGGCGGCCGCCGAGGTACATCGCAAGGCCCAAGACGAGCAGGAGGTTGCTGATGATCGAGCCCGTGATCGAGGCCTTCACGATCTCGATGAGGCCAGCATGCAGTGCGAAGAGGCCGATGATGAGCTCGGTCGCGTTGCCAAAAGTCGCGCTCAAGAGCCCGCCGACGGCGGGGCTGGTGCGCGTCGCGATCTCCTCGGTCGACTCCCCGATAAACTTGGCCAAGGGCACGATCGCGATCGCGGCGAGGAAGAAGACAGCAGTCGGCGAGAAACCGATGAAATGAACGCCGATAGCGATCGGCACGAACACAAGGAGTCCGGCGAAAAATGCATCCATGTTTTTTATTATAGCAATGTCACCTTCGCGAACCTACCAGCGGACTGTGTCCGCCGAAGGTAGTTTCGGCGACCGAAGGCGGGAGTGGTTAGATGCGTTCAGAACTATCAATTTGCAGCCAATAAGACAGGAACTTGAGCATAGTGGCATTCTATCGCTCTTTGCGAACTCGGCACGTACCACGGCGGTCTAGGTTTGGCGCGGCATGTAGTGCGACCAATAAACTCTTTTCTTTCAAGGAAGCGGGGCAGCCCGCATCAGTTCAGTTTAGATTTTTACTGCACTAGGTGCAGTAAATGCGAGCGTAGGAATTAGCTCTTCAAGTTTCAACAGATTGGTTATATCCTCAATCGGCGTATTTTCTTCCCACAGAAGCAAGCGGATGACGACCATCACATAGTTGCGGAAGAAAACTACATTGGACAAGGCTTCGTATTCAGCTGGCGTAAGTGGACGCACCTTTTCGTATTCACTCAGATAGTGCCTCATTGCATCAATGCCCTCATCATCAAGCATGTTCCATAGGCTATAGCCGAGGCACACAACTACAGGCGAGTATTGCAGGTCTTCAAAATCAACGATGCCGCTCACGTGGTTATCCTTTGTAAGCACATTGCCGTCAAAATCTATGTCCAAGTGGTTATAGCCGTACGGAAGGCCAGGGCTAAGCGGATAGCTATATGCTTTTATCCTTTGTAGCAAATCGCGCACTTCCTGACCGCCGACAGAAGTTCCCTCAACTTTTGAAACCAAACTATCGCGCAAGTCTGCCCACAATTTCTTTGGTCTATTCGTTCCCATCTCAAACTCCATTCCGAGCAGGTGCATTTTCGCCTGTAGATTAGCCAGCTCCGCAATCAGTTCGTAAGAAGGATTGGTCGTAGTACTCTGACCATCTACAAAGTCCATCAAAATGACTTGCCAAAGCTTTCCATCTGCCTCTATGGCTGTAAGCTCCTTGCCGCCCTTGTTCGTATATATAACTGGAATTGGTATGCCGCGCGTTCGTAAGTAATCCTGAAAGCCTATTTCAAAGGCAATGTCTTCACTGTCCTTACCTTGCGCGTAAACTCGCACCACATACTTCTTATCACCAGCCTGAATACGAGCAGACGTGTTAGCAATCCCTTCATTTATTGGCTCAAAGGTAAAATCCCGAATACTGTACGCATCGAGCAGAGTTGCAAGCACCTCTTTAGTGAGACTAATTTGATTGGCGGGTTCTAGTTTCATATTTTTATTATCTTGAGACCGCGTCACCACAGAGATTTAGAGCTACGGCAAGCAATTGAAGCGTACCACGCGCATCTTTTCCCTTCAAAGGAAACGGGCGAAGCCCGTCTATCATCGCTTTACCTTATCGGTTTCTAGATGATTTTGCGTTATCGCTACGACGTAAAAAGTGCGGTCTGGTTCAATATCAAAATAGAAAATGCGTGCGTCTTGCTGAAGTTTTATCTCTTTCAATTCAATGTCGTCCTTCAAGCCACTATAGAGTTTTTTGTAATCACCTTCCCCTCGCACTGGTATTCGGTCTATATGATGTCTTTGAAAATCAGCCTCGGAGCGAACTTTCGTACCAATAGCTTTGAAGGTTTCTACTGCCTTTCGTGCCTTGTTGCTGTTTAGGTGCTCAATCTCACAAAGCTTCTCGTTATACTTGGCAAACGAGATGACATAAGGACTTACCTCAGGCGCTTCAATTTCCTGAGGTATTTCGGCAACAGACTGGGGTATCTCACCATTTGCCTCTGGCTGAGCTACCTCTTTGGGAATATCGGTCATTTAGCTTGAGCTACTTTTAGTTTTCTGGAATAGAAACTCTTCATTGTCTTGAGAGATATTTCTTTCTGAGAGTTTTCGGAGCCCTCAAGTCCTTCTCGTGCTTCCTGCCAAGGTTTTTCGGAATGCGTCAACATTTCCAAATAACCTGCATCCATTTTTCCGTAGATACGCCAAATCTGGTCAAGTAGCTTCTGTGTCTTTGAAGAAAGTTTAATATCATCGGAGTTGACCTCTTCTTGTATCGGACTAAATCCAAAGTGTCTGTATTGCACATACAGACTTCTAACGGCTGGTCCGTGTACCCACGCCTCAATAGGTTCACTGAAGAGCTTTTTATCGTTTAGTACTAACGACCACGCTTGCGCATAGTAGACGAGCTTTTGAAGCTTTTTGTTAGTTATAGGCTTATGCGCTTGATTTGAAAGGTGTATGAAGTACCTTCCTATATCTTCCGCTTTGGCTGACTTTGTGGTGTGCAGAACCATAGTCTCTTTATACTATCCCGTGTGCAAGAAAATGTGAAGAAACGATATTTCGTATCTTTTTTCAAAGGGAACGAGCCCAATCAGTTGGCCGCCATGTCTTTTGCTACAAGCGACTGAAAATCTTGCTGACTCATTGGTGGCGCGGCAGGAATACCGTTGGGGTTAGTACTATATTGGTCTGTCCAATCCGTAAAGGTTTGACTCCCCATGATTTCGTCTTTCTCTATCGGGTCATAATAATTGCACGATATTGAATTATTAGCTGCTGCATTATTTGTATTTCGTTGTGTAGCGCAAGTTGCCACTTCAACTCCCAGAGGAACAGTGGAGTATTACGGATGAAATGTATGACAGCTTCTTGCGCGAGTACAAGACGAAGCAAGCAGAAATACTTGAGCAAATGCAGAGCCACTCTGATGCTGATGAGCAGTTCTATCTGACTGCAAATATGACGCTGAATATAGCTAAAAGAGCGAAAGAGATTTTCGCGAGTTCCGAAGTAGACGAGAAAAGGCAATTTTTGGGTTTCCTACTTCAGAACTGCGAGCTGAACGAGAAAAAGCTAGAGTTTTCAATGCGTTCTCCGTTCAACCTGCTACTAAATAACGACGATAATCTTACTATGCGGATGGGGTGAGATTCGAACTCACGACACGTTTCCGTGTGACGGTTTTCAAGACCGTTGCCTTAGACCACTCGGCCACCCATCCTTTATTTCAACTCTTTTCTGTCACAGACGGACCCCTGCGGCTGATATACGTATACCTCTCACCATCGGCCACCCATCCGTCCTCCCTTTGTACCACGACTCTCATATCCCCGCACGCAGGAGTGATACAATACTAGGCACGAGTATGCCGCAAGAAAGAGTCATTTTGCGCTGGAGCGCGTACGAGCACGAGCACATCGAGCGCGGGAGCGATTGGTATATCGCGCTCACGATCACGACGGTCGCGATAGCGATCATCGCGATCCTCTTCAGCGATCTTCTCTTTGCACTCCTCATCATCATCGCGGCATTTGTAATAGCGCTTCTTTCGAGAACGCCGCCGGAGCTCGCGCAGTTTGAGCTCTCCGAGCGCGGCGTGCGCATCAACGGCCGGCTGCATCGCTATCATGAGATCATCTCCTTCTGGGTCGAGGACGAACACCACACCGACCGGCCGCTCCTTCTCATCGACACGACCAAATTTATGGCACCCAACTTCATCATCCCGATCGAGCACATCGAGCCGCATGTGGTGCGGGCATATCTCAAAGAGCACGCGAAGGAGGTCCCGATGCAAGAGCCTGTCGGGCACAAGATACTAGAATTCTTCGGCCTTTGACAGGATTACTGCACGACGACGTTCGTAGTAGTCGCGGTAGTTTGTCCACCGAGCGTTTGGCACGTCAGCGTGTAGGCGGTCGAGGTCGAGAGCAATGAGGTCGTCGCGACGCCACTTACACTCGTGAAGCTTGCATTAGCAGACGTAAAGGCGCTGTCTTGTGCGCTTGATGCCACGCACGAATTCATGCCCGCAGTGACCCATGCGATGACCGAAGAGGTGCCCGGTGTAGTCGTTGCAGGGTACGCGACGAGGTCGATCATAGGCTGGTTGATGGCGACGGAGCACTGCGCACCAGTCATCTGGCCCGCGAGATTCCCGCAGGCGAGCGTGTAGGTCGCGGTGTTGTCACCTTGCGGAGGTGTCGACATGAGTGCCGTCGTAGTACCTACGAGACCAGCCGTGGGGAAACCGCTGCCGCGCGCCGAGATCGCGTTGGTGCATGCGTACGAGATCGATACACTTTGCCCGACGTCGACAGTCGACGGTGCACACGAGAGCTGTGCAGTGGTGCTCGCGGTTACACTCGCATTCCCGTTCGTATTTGAATTGTTGGCGGTGTTGGTAGTGGCGCACTGCCATCCGGTCACACAACCGTTGTTGCTGGCCGAAGTCTGCTGCCACGTCCCTGTCGTGCACTGCGAAGCAGTGGGCTGTGTCGGCGGTTGCGGACAGATGCTCCCGTCGGTGCCGTAGCCGTAAGGCGCTGTGCTTTGGTTGGATGCGGCACAGCTATTGCCATTGCAACCATATTGACACTGCTGCATCGCTTGCTGCACGCAGTTGTTCTGCTGGTAATAGAGCATGTTGTTGCTGCAAATATATTGTGTAGAGCAGGTGCCGGGAGTCTGCGCGACGGTGTTGCCGGGCGTTGCGATGCCGTTGTTCACCCCGCTGATGAGGCTCGGTGCCACACCTTTGAGGAGACCCGTGAGAAACGAAGCGCCGAGCGACTCTACCGTGCCAAGCGTACTGTTGCCGTTGGTGGTCGATTTGCTCGTGCTGCAATTCCAGAGATTGAGAATGCTCGGGGTACATGCAGCTTGCGCAGGCGCAGCAGGAGCCGCCGGCGCAGGCGCTGTCGCCGTGCATGGAGTGCCGGATTGTCCTGCAGGACACGGTGCCTCTGGTGCTGTATCGCTGCCACCGCCACTACATCCTGCTGCCGGATCACCACCGCCGGCACACGGCTGGAGCTGAGCGATGCCATTATTATCAAAAGTATCCGCGGGAGCTTGTGAGAAATGATCGGGCGTATCTGAATTCGGCGGGCAGGCTCCTCCCAAGTCGCACGGCCGTACAGGCGGCTGAGCCGTATCAACATCTGAGAGGCTTGGATTAGTAGCTACGGAACCACTGCCCGCACTCGGCACAGTGACTGTCGGCGCACAACCAGATGCAGTGGTATCACAAGGGGCACTTCCCTGTTGAACTGCGTTTGCGAGAGCTGACAGCTGTGTATCGCCACCGGGAACTTGCTGATTTACTGAAGATACGTAGTTACTCACGCTCTGTGCGGCTGTCGGGCTCAACGCTTGTGTCAGGAACTGCGCCTCGTTTGAAGTACCGATGGTAATTGCCGCCTGATTATTGGCGATCAAAGTTGCGCCGACGACAGTCGCCGGCCCCGATACGGTATTTGTGAGCGTACTCAAGGTGGTCTGCAGGCATTGTGCTCCTCCGACAGAGCCGCAGTTGACCACAAAACATCCGCTCGCACTCCCCTGCTGTGCAGAAGCGAGGCTTTGGCTCAACATCGTGGATGGCACGCAATACTGCACGACGCATTTGTCAGGCTGCGAAAGCTTACAGGCAGCAGAGCCGGCGTCCGGCCCCGGCATCATGGTGCCCACGTCTTTCGGATTTGCCTGTGGCGTACCGGCTTTGGGGTCGGGCACCCAGCACTTCGCGCCGCCCGGCGGGCTTTCTTGCGGATTCTGTACGGCACCTGTTGACTCGTCGATCGTATGTACCGAGCCGTTCGCGCATGCGTCATTTATGCTTCCCGACGAGGCTCCGCTGCTTGCCGCGCTTGCTTGGGCAAGCAGACTCTCGTTGGTACTCGCGGCAATCGAGCCGGTCGCTTTGCCGAGATACTGGATCCCGAGGGCGACAGTGCCGAGCACCGCCACCATAACGAGCGCGGCAAGAATCGAAGCGCCGCGACCACTCTGCCGCATTCGAGGCAAGTACATAGCCCAATAATGCTGCTTTACCGGCTCATCCGCAACGCAGATACTGGATTTTTTGTGGACAATGGGTGGAAAAAGCGTTGATAGGCTGTGGATAAGATGTGGTTAAAACAACAGCTATCCCTTGACGTGGTAATACTGGGGTGTATACTTCCTGTATATGAATAAGAAGTACGGCGTTACAAGCCTTCGCAAACAATTCCCCACAGATCAAGCCTGCGTCGAATTTTTGTTTGATACATTGCACAGCCGCGAGTGCTCCTGTGGTGGTACCTATTCCCTGATGTCGAATGGGCTCAAGAAGGATGGTATGACGCCCCGTCTGATGCGTACTTTTCAATGTTCCAAGTGCCGCAACAAGATATCGCCTACGGCGGGTACGATCTTCCACAAGAGCGATACACCCCTTACCCTCTGGTTCCACGCCATCATGGTGTTTTCTAACGCCAAGAGCGGGATTTCGGCCAAACAGATGCAGCGCGATCTCGAAGTTACCTACAAGACTGCCTACCGCATGCTCATGCTCATAAAGAAGGCGCTCAAGCAGGATAAAGACCGATTGAGTGGCGACGTTGAAATGGATACAGGTTTCTTTGGCGGCAAGGGTAACGGCGGCAAGAATAACGAAAACATCGGCAACGTCATGAGGAACAAAGGTATTGTCTTCGCCGCGGTAGAACGCGGCGGCCGTATGAAGGCTGAGGTTATGCCCGACGCCACCGCGAAAAGTCACAAAGACTTCCTTATGAAGAATGTGTCAGTTACCGGAACACGCCTTCTTACTGATAGCGCAAACCGATACGATAAAATTGCTGTCGGTTATGACCGCCATATGGTCGATCACCACCGCAAAGAGTACGTACGTGGGGATATTCATGTGAATAATGTGGAAACCTTCTGGGCGCACGTAAAGCGCTCGATCAAAGGCACCCACAAGGTTGTCTCTAAGCAGTTTTTGCAGGCTTACCTTGACGGTTTCGTTTGGCAGTACAACGCACGCACTTGCAGCGACGCCGAGCGCTTTGGTCGCCTTCTTGGTGCCGTATTGCAGCCTGCAAGACAGCTTTAATATTTTGTGTTCTCATGCGTTATCCACAGTTTTTTCAGCGGTTTCTAGTCCTCACATACTACCACAGACATGGTACCCTATTAAGGCGACGCTAGGTGATAGGAGTTTTGGATTACTAGGATTTATCAATGGGCTCGTGAGTGGTAGCGGCGGCATCCGGGGAAACCTAGGTGTCGCAATCGAAGGGAAGGATAAATCAATAAGTATTCATTCTTCTCCCGGTGCCGTCGCTATCTCCCGCGAGCTCTTTTATTTTGCCTGAGAGTGCGTGCGCAAGCGACACTCTGCCTCAAACAAAAAAGCACCAACTTGGAGTTAGTGTGGTGTCGCTAGCTTAATTTGCAAAGCCCCCGACCCGTAATCGGGAGAACTGGGAGTATGACCCAGGCGACACCCCACTGCCTCTAAAGGTGCTTTTTTGCTATGGACAGACCAGAACCAGGGCTGTCATTACCAATGTATACCAATTTTTCATGGTTTCAAAATGAAAAGTGGATATCCTGTTTATATCCCATCTTCATTATCATTCATACCAATTCGCAATTTAAGCTCCTCTAATTCACTATTTATCACCTCCATGAGCTCGTTGGTATAATTTCTCTGCTCAAATATCCCGATTGTTAATATGACAATCCACACCCCTGCGACGATATCAAATGTAAGCTGCATAGATGAAGATTATCATTTTTGAGGGATATAGCTTACTTCCTTGTTAGTACCACGTCAGGGGATAGGTGTTGTTAAAACAGAGATGGCGACGAGACGCGCAATGCAAAAACAGTGAGTCGTGCTACCCCACGACAAACGATCGACTGATCACCCCTTCCTCGGGCGCAACCTCCGTCTCGAAGACCTTTGTTGATTCTTCCGCGCCGGAGCGCTTATCTATCTCGACATGGTAGACGCCGGGCACGACGAGGACGAAGTACCGGCCATAGGCATCAAGGACCTTGGTGGCAATGAGATTGTCCTTCGCGAAGACCTTAACGATACCAAAGGAGAGCGGATAACCGTCGCGTGTGCGCACCGTACCGTACAGGCGCGGTCTACCTATCTTGAGCCGGAGTCCGACGAGAACGACATACATGAGAACAACGCCTATATTGAGGGGCGACTGTCGCACAATGAGCTGGTAGAGGGAGAACGCAAGACCTCCCACGAAGATCAGGTCAGTAATGGCGAGGAGCACGGGGTCGAGGTAGCTCACGTAGCGCAGCCGGTCGCTCGCGCGCTTCTCTACTTGGTTCCAGTCGGTCTCGACGGGATCCATCGGAATGTCTCTTCGAACGGTGCCGTCATCGCCTACCGTGAACGCGCCGCCAAAGTAGAGGTCGTTGTATATAATATCGTGATCGCGCCCGGAGAGATATTTCGAGGGGAAGGTGTAGTGCGTCTTCGACGCCTCCATCCGGTACGTGCCAGGCGTAGCGAGAAAGCCGTAACGGCCGTCGAGATCGGTGATGGCATCCCTGATACGTTCGCCGCGCTCATCGAAGAGCACTACATAGGCCGGGTCGATAGGCTCCTTGGTGACGGAGTCATAGACCGTCCCCCAGGGAAAGCGGCGTTTGCGCGACATAAAGAGTCCTATGAACGTATTGGTTCCTTTGTTGGCGGTATGGGCGATATTGAGAAGCGAGAACGGAGCGCCTGAGGAGGCCACAAGGACAGACGCGAGCGAGACGAGAACACCGAAGCTCTCGAGAGCACGTGCTGCTACGGGGACAGTAGGAACGGGAGGCGGAGATGCGTTTGCCGCGCCCGTACCGGCAACTACGGGACTCGGGACAGTCGTTGTGACAGGCGTGACCACAGGAACAGGCGTGGTGATTGGCGGCGTTTGCGGCGGCGCAGTGGTTCCGGGGGACGAGGACGGCGGCGTCGGAACAACAGGAGAATTCGTCGCGGGAGGCGTGGCCGGCGGTGCGGGGCTTGATGTAGTCGTCGGAGGTGGAGTCGATGTGGTCGGTGGCGGTATCGGCTGGACGACAATTACCGGCGGGGTTATGGGCTGCGTAACCGGCGGCCCGTTGGAAGGAGGCGCGACAACAGTAGGAGCTGGTGGAGCGGGAGACGCGGGTGATGATCCGCACGGGCCGGTGGTGAACGTATCATCGTTGCCGTAGCCGGCGCTGGCACCGTTGATTGCATAAGCGGCATAATGGTAGGTGGTGCCGCAGGAGATGATGGAGTTGGTCCAGATGTCGCCGCCATACGCTACTGCAGTGAGATGCGTGCCATCGGAAGAGGAAACGATGGATTGCCAGTTTTGTCCGCTCGCGCTCGTGCCAGCGGTCTCGTCGGTCCAGGTGGCGCCGGAGTCGGTAGACGTCCAGATGTCGCCATTTTGAGCGTTAGCAGCCAGATGTGTGCCATCTACTGATGAAGTGATGCTATACCACTGTTGATTTGCAGCGCTCGTGCCGGCGGTTTCGTCGGTCCAGGTAACACCGCTATTGGAAGAAGTCCAAATGTCGCCATTATAGGCATCGGCGGCGAGGTGCGTGCCGTCGATGGAAGATGCAATAGCACTCCAATTCTGCCCGCTCGCGCTCGTGCCGGCGGTTTCGTCGGTCCAGGTAACGCCGCTATTGGAAGAAGTCCAAATGTCGCCGTTGCTATCTTCAAAAGCCGCGAGGTGCGTGCCGTCGGAAGAGGAAGTGATAGAGGTCCACTCGAGGCCGCTCGCGCTCGTGCCGGTGGTTCGGTTGATCCAGGTGATACCGCTGTTGGAAGAGGTCCAGATGTCGCCGTTACTCACGACTGCCGCGAGATGCGTACCGTCGGCGGATGAAGACACGGCATACCACTGTTGATTTGCAGCGCTCGTGCCCGTGGTTCGGTTGACCCAGGTGACGCCGCTGTTGGAAGAGGTCCAGATGTCGCCGCCATACACAACTGCTGCGAGGTGCGTGCCGTTGGAAGATGCGGTGATGGAATTCCAATTCTGTTCGCTTGCGCTCGTGGCTATCGTTTCGTCATTCCAGAGTGCGCCGGAGTCGGTAGAAGTCCAGATATCGCCGCCGTAGACGACCGCGGCGAGATGCGTGCCATCGGCTGATGAAGATACGGCATACCACTGCTGGTTTACAGCGCTCGTGCCGGTGGTCTCGTCGATCCACGTGGGGTTAAATACATCCGTCGAAAATGAACTGGCTGCGAAGTCGCCATTGGTCGTCGTCGTAGCACCATAGGCAGTGGTAAGGCCGTATATGAATCCTTCGGCAGTCGCATCATATCCTTGTATTGAGGTGATCTCGCCGTTAAGTTGAGTGCTGGTAGCCGTGGGAAAGCTTGCAGCGTCCGTAACGACCGTTGGCGGCGGGTACACTCTACCGATAGCGATGTTGCCGCCGCTAACCGCCACCAATACCGACGCGTCGGAGGACATCGCTATCGATCCCGCAGAGTTACCTAGAATTCCGCTGCATGGAGATGCTACGATGCAGCCGTATTCTCCATTGACCCAATATGCTCCGGTATCATCGGATAAAAAGATATTGCCCTGGGTACCGATCGCTGCCAGTCTGGTACCATCAGAAGACGAAATTATGGAGGTTCCATTGTATGGGAAGCCGGCTTGATTCGTCCAGGTGACACCGGAATCATCAGAGGTCCAAACGCCGTAGGCACCGGAGTCAACTTCAGCAGCGAGATGCGTGCCGTCGGAAGAGGAAGTGATAGAGGTCCACTCGAGGCCGCTCGCGCTCGTGCCGGTGGTTCGGTTAATCCAGGTGACGCCGCTGTTGGAAGAGGTCCAGATGTCGCCGTCGAACACTACCGCAGCGAGATGCGTGCCGTCGGAAGATGAGGTTATTGAAAACCATGTCTGTCCGCTCGCGCTCGTGCCGGTGGTTCGGTTGACCCAGGTGACGCCACTGTTGGAGGAAGTCCAGATGTCGCCACCTCCGTATGATGCAGCAGCCAGGTGCGTGCCGTCGGCGGAGGAAATGATGCCGCCGTTGCTAAATTGGCCACTGGCGCTCGTACTCGCGGTTTCGTCGTTCCAGGTGAGGCCGGAATTACTCGAAATCCAAATGTCACCGTCCGAGTTGTTTATCGCCGCCAGCCTTGTCCCGTCTGCCGATGAAGTGACGGCGGCCCAATTATTATTGGCTTCGCTGGTATTCACAGTTTCGTCCGTCCACGTGGCCCCGGTGTCGGCTGAAGTCCAGATATCTCCTCCCCAGGCAACTAATGCAAGATGCGTACCGTTGGCGGAGGACGTGACCACCGTTGAAGCGATGTTCCCGTCTTCATTAGATATGCGTCTAAGCCACGTCACGCCTGCATTAGACGAGGTCCACAGGAACCCCCCGAGAGCGGCGGCGGCGAGATGCGAGCCGTCGGCGGAAGATGCAATGGACGCCCAAACTTGACCGCTCGCGCCGGTGCCCGTCGTTTTGTCGGTCCAGGTAACTCCGGAGTCGGTGGAGACCCAAATATCGCCGACATCTACTGCAGCCGCGAGATGCGTGCCATCGGAAGAGGCAGTGATCGAAATCCAATTCTGTCCGCTCGCACCGGTGCCCGTAGTTTCGTTGGTCCAGGTGACACCAGAGTTGGTGGAGACCCAGATGTCTTCGGTGCCATTATTGGTAGCCGCCGCGAGATGCGTGCCGTCAGAGGATGAAGTGATCGACACCCAAGGTTGGTTGCCTGCACTCGTGCCGGTGGTCCGGTCTATCCAGGTGATACCGCTGTTGGAGGAAGTCCAGATGTCACCGTTATTCGCGACTGCTGCGAGATGCGTGCCATCGGCGGAAGATGCGATGGAGGTCCAGGTTTGTCCGCTCGCGCTCGTGCCGGTGGTTCGGTTGACCCAGGTGACGCCACTGTCAGAGGAAGTCCAGATGTCGTCATCGCCACTCTCGACTACCGCCGCAAGATGTGTGCCGTCGGAAGAGGACGTGACGGAGATCCAGTATTGTCCGCTCGCGCTCGTGCCCGTGGTTTCGTTGGTCCAAGTGACACCTGAATTCGCGGAAACCCAGATGTCACCGGGAAATGTCACTGCCGCAAGATGCGTGCCGTCGGCGGAGGATGCGAGTGAACTCCAGGCTTGTCCGCTCGCGCTCGTTTCAGTAGTCTCGTTCGTCCAGGTGGCGCCACTATCAGAGGAGGTCCAGATATCGCCGGTAGTATCGCCTACAATACTCATATCGGGATCATTTGCAGCCACCAGATGCGTGCCATCGGCGGAGGATGCGATGAAGGTCCACATCTCTGGACTGGGGGCCCGAATAAGCGTGTAGGCCCAGTCATATCCCAAAGCCGCAACCATCGACAGCGGGAGAAGTGAGACCGCGAGCAGCGCGATATATGGTGCCACCTTCACTCCAAGGAGATTCCGCAAATGACCGAGCAGATCCCGCTTATGTGCTGAAGTGCGCATGATACTTCTCGTTGGGACTGATTTGAGATGGAGTCATAGAAAAGTAATCAGCGATTCCTGCTTGTTATTTCGATGAGGACGTTGCGATAACCCAGGCGCTGGTGCTTGCCGCATCATCAGTACTACTGCTGTTTGATAAAAAAGCATCGGGGGAGGGCAGGAGGAGGGCATTGGGCTCGATGATGACGGTCCGCGTCGAAGTGCTGGTGAGGTCATTGCTATCAGTAACGACATATTCAATCGTATCGGTCGCCGACGCGCTCGTATTGATTTGTATCGGGCTCATTGGCGAACCATTGAGAAAGGTCTCGACACCGAGATTGAGATCAGATTGAGGACCGGTTATCGTCGCCCCGAGATCGTTATAGGTATCCCCGATCGTGACGATCGCGGGGTTATTGCCGTTGATGGAGATCGATGGCGGCGTCGTGCTTGCATCACCGGACAGCTCATTGGTTGATGTCGCATCGGTTGATGTTGATGAAAGCGTGTTGTCGCTATCAATATTCCCGACTGACTGGCCTGCGGCAATCGCGCTCTCAATGGCTTGGAACTGTGCGGCATCCACGCAGGTGGAGCCGACACAGAGCGTGTCCACCGTGAGCTTACTGCCGGTCCCTTTCGAGAAGGACAGGGTACCGGTCGTGAACGAATCCGCGAAGCCGCTGATCGTACTTCGGAGATCCATGACTTCCTTTGAAATCGGCTGGATGAATCTCATGAAATCGAAGTTGGATTCCGACGGGGATGATGTTGGGGAAGGTGTCTCGACGCTCGCATGCGCGGTATTCGTGTATGAATAGATAACGCCCACTATGGCAGCTATGCTTAAAATACTTGCGAGAAGACTGTGCCGGTACTTCAATAGAAATCCCATATTAGATTAATTATAGCACGCTGAGGACCTGGAAATCGTCCGCTTTTAAAGACCTGTTGATTTCACGACGAGGCATGCACCCCGCGCACAGCGCGTGGTAAATAGTCCCAGAATAAGCCATTCCAGCGCCGACGTGGATACGTCCACTGGCTTCGATTTTCGACCCCGCATGGTCGGAAAGTTCGGCTCAAAAACACCAATCTCATCTCGGCTATATTTCTCTTTTTTATAGAATATGGTATAGTTAGCGTTGGTTTTCCAAGGAGGCAGAAATGTGGGTTCCTCTATTCTTGTATGCGGTTGCACTGCTGAGCGGCATTGCATTACTTGTAGACGAGCGGCGCAAGGAAACGCAACGATTGGTTCTCATGAATCGCAGGGCCATAGATGCCCTGAAATCCCCGGACCGAGAATGAGACATCGTCCAACCCCGCCGCGAGAAATTCGCGGCGGTTGTCTTTTTGGGATGAATTAATCGGCTGCTTACTGTAGTGCTCCCGGCAGGAATCGAACCTACATCACGACCTCCGCAAGGTCGCGTCCTATCCGTTGAACGACGGGAGCATGTACCCAAATACCCAAATCATTTTTGGGCGGGTCGATCACAATCTAACACTATTTCGAAATCACCGCGAGGCGCTTGGCGAGTCGCGACTTCATGCGCGAGGCGGTGTTTTTCTTGATCGTGCCGTTCTTCTTGGCCTTGTCGATCGCCTTGTACGCGGCCGGGAGCGCAGCGGAGGCTGCCTTCGCATCCTTGCTCGCGATCAGCTTGCTTGTCTCTTTGATGGAATCCCTCATCGCCTTCTTGCGGCGCGCATTGAAGACCTTGCGGCGCAAGGAGACGCGGTAGGCTTTCTTGGCTGAACTTGTCTTTGCCATAGTTCGGCGATAATAGCGTAATTCGCACGGAATGGCAACTCCCCCACGCGTGGCCCCAGCCTCTAGCTAATAGATGCTCAATTCCCAAATAGCGATGTCCGACATCACTATTTTTAATTTTATTTTCTAGAAGCTAGCAGCGAGAAGCGAGAAGCTGTATTCTTTAGAGATGATCGGCTACATCGAGGGCACCGTCCGCGCAGTGCACGACACTCATTGCCTCGTCCTTACGGGCGGCATCGGCTACAAGATCTTCGTCTCCAAAGAAACGCTCGCGCGGCTCGAGCTCGGCGAGCCGGCGCAGTTCTGGACGTATCTCGCAGTGCGCGAAGACGCGCTTGACCTCTACGGCTTCGTCTCCGAGACTGAGAAGCGGTTCTTTGAGCTCCTCTTGAGTGTCTCGGGTATCGGTCCCAAGTCAGCTCTCGGTATTCTCGACATCGCCGCGGTCGAGACCCTGCGTAGTGCGATTGCCGGCGGCAACGCGAGCTATCTCACCAACGTCTCGGGTATCGGCAAGAAGACAGCCGAGAAGATCGTACTCGAGCTCAAAGACAAACTCTCCAAGACAGACCTCGCTTCAGCGCTTCCGCAAGGCGACGCCGAGGCACTCGAAGCGATGCGGAGCCTCGGGTATTCGGCGCATGAGGGCCGCGAGGCCTTGCGACAGGTACCTGCGGAAGTCGAAGGATCGAGCGCACGCCTACGCGAAGCACTGCGGATCCTCGGTTCCTCCAGTTCATCAGGCTCGCGATAATCAATTATGTGGCGGATCAAGTACACGCTTCGCAAGTTCGTGCCCGCGCCAGTCGTCGCGGCATACCACTTCTGCGTCGCGGAGCTTTCCGCGCTCGTCTACTACTTCCCTTCGCGCCGCATGACGGTGATCGGCGTCACGGGTACCAAAGGCAAATCGTCGACGACCGAGATGATCAACGCGATCTTCGAAGCCTCCGGCCATCAGACCGCACTTCTCAATTCGATCCGCATCAAGATCGGACCTTCCTCCGAGCCCAACCTCACGCGCATGTCGATGCCGGGGAGATTCTTCATCCAGAACTTCCTCGCCAAGGCCGAGCGCGCCGGCGTCAAGATCGCGATCCTCGAGATGACCTCGGAGGGCGCGCGCCAATATCGGCACCGCGGGATCGACCTCGACGCGCTCGTCTTCACCAACCTCGCGCCCGAGCACATCGAATCGCACGGCTCGTACGAAGCCTATGCCGATGCCAAGCTTGAACTCGGCAAGCAACTTGTCCGCTCACACAAAAGACCGCGCATCATGGTAGCCAACGCCGACGACGCGCAATCGCCGCGCTACATGGCGCTTGGTGTCGAGACCAAAATCCCCTTCACACTCTCTGCGCAGAAGCCGTATAGCTCAGACGAGCACGGCGGTCATTTCCACTTCGACGATGTCGACATGCACGTGCAGCAGCCCGGAGAATTTTCGCTCAAAAACGCGCTTGCTGCCACGAGTGTCACGCATGCATTCGGCATATCGTCTGCACAGATCGCCGCAGGTTTGGAAAAGCTCACCGTGATACCGGGGCGCGCGGAGCGTATAGAAGCGGGGCAGGATTTCGCTGTCGTTGTCGATTATGCACATACGCCGGATTCTCTCGCTGCGCTCTATGACGCCTACGGCTCCGCACACAAGATCGGTGTTCTCGGCGCAACCGGCGGCGGTCGCGATCTCTGGAAAAGGCCCGTCATGGGTAGCATCGCTGACGAGCGTTGCGACACCGTCATCCTCACCAACGAAGACCCGTATGACGAAGATCCGCGCTCTATCGTCGATGCACTCGCTTCCGGCATGAAGCGCAAACCCATGATCATCATGGACAGGCGCGAGGCGATCGGTAGGGCAATTGAGATGGCTGCCATGGTTCGACAATCTCACCATGACCAAGACGTCGCCATCTTGATCACAGGCAAAGGCACTGACCCCAATATTCGCGGAGCGCGCGGTAGCTCGCAGCCATGGAGCGACGCACAGGTGGCACGTGAGGAGATCGTGCACATACTAGAGACACCAAATAGACCACAAAGCGCGTTATAATCGAGCAATGATAAAGACCATTCTGAAGGTCGTGGTCGCGATGATCGTCGTGATCTTCGTTGCGGTGTGGCTTCTGAGCGGTGGCATACAGGCGATCGAAGTTGCCTCCGGTCACTACAGTCTCCCGAGCGGTAACCTCATCGAATTTATCTCCGGCACAGGCCCTGATTCGATTGGTGAGCAATTCACGCTTCCCGGCACGCCGTCGTCCTTCCCCTCGCTTACCGTGCCCGACCAAAGCACATCGTCTCTTTCACAAGAGGAAGATGCCACTGTCGCTCCCACTGATTCGTCCGATCGTGCGCAACAGCTCCAGCAACTGCAACAGCTTGAAGCGCAGTACCAAGAGACTCAGCAACAAATACAGCAGTCGCAACAACAGACCAACCAAGCGCCCTCGTACAACTACAATTATTGAACCTGAAAGAGCGCGATCCCTGCAGCGACCGAGATATTGAGTGACTCTTTCACTCCATGCATCGGGATCTCGAGCAGCACATCGCAACGATCGCGCAAACCTTTCGAGATGCCGCGCACTTCGTTGCCGAGTATCACGAGTGTCGGAGACTCTGCCTTGAATGATCGATAGTCGATCGCATGTGCATCTTGCTCGATACCAACGATCTTCCATCCTGCTTTTTTCAATTTCGCTATGACAGATGCCGGCGATTTCATATATTCCCACGCGAGGGAGCGCTCCGCGCCGAGCGCCGTCTTCGCGATCTCCTTCTGTACTCGGCCGAAGCGGTCGAGGGGAGTCGGCGTGTAGCCGCACAGGTAGATATGCCGCACCCCCGCGGCATCCGCTGTGCGGAAGATCGAGCCGACGTTGTGCGCGCTGCGCACATTGTGGAGCATGACGGCAATTGGCTGCATTGCCGCACAGTATCATGCGGCGCTCCTCTGACCGAGGCCCGGCCTCGACCAAACACTTGCTATTTTCGACATTGGTATATACTTCATATCCATGCAGGCCCTGATGATGTGGTTGTCACAATTCCTCTTCCTTGCGCCGATCTCGGCGAGCCTTTTGCGCGTCACGCTCGGGCTCTACGTGCTCTATTTCGCTTATCACCTCTATGGTGTGCGCGAAGCGCTGACGCACCGCAAGCTGCCCGTCATCGGCCATATGAAAGCGTGGCTCGTATGGATCGGGGTTGTCGTAGCAGGCGTCGTCGGCACAATGCTTTTTGTCGGCTATCTGACGCAGCTGGTAGCGATCATCGCGGGCGTAATCTTCGCCAAGCTCTGGTGGTTCTCGCCGGATCTTGATGGTCTTGGTTTCTATAACCGAAGCACGATTTTCCTCCTGATCGTCATCTGCATCTCGATCTTCATGACCGGTGCGGGACTCTACGCCTTCGACCTCCCCCTCTATTAAAATAATGTAATTTCTTGTAAAGCCCCGGCCTTTACAAAGAGTTCGCATTCGCGCTTCTGAATGCTATATTTTCCCTGTTCGTATAAAGGATGTACCCGCCCATAGCTCAGCTGGTAGAGCAGCTCCCTTTTAAGGAGTTTGTCCCTGGTTCGAATCCAGGTGGGCGGACAGATTTTTTGCAAACTCAACGCACCGACGTGTAGCTACTTTTCTCGCTAATCTTGGTGAAGACGATCTGCCAGAGTTGGAGGTAGCGCACGCGGAAGGACGCCGCGCAGGAGAGCAGGTAGTATTTCCACATGCGGTAGAAACGGTCGTCGTATACGCCCGTGCCCTTGAGCTCTTCCCAATGCGCGTCGAAGTTTGCAAACCACGCCATCAGAGTCTTGTCGTAGTCTGGTCCGAAGTTGTGCCAGTCTTCCATCGAGAAGAGGTTGTCGGATGCCGCGCCGATCTGCTTGATCGAAGGGATCATCCCGTCGGGGAAAATGTATTTGCCGTTCCATTCGTCGTTCTGGAAGACGGTCAGGTTGCCGCCGATCGTATGCAGGAGGAAATAGCCATCGTCTGCGAGGAGCGAGTGCACCTTTTCCATATAGGCGCGGTAATTCTTGTATCCGACATGCTCGAACATCCCGACCGAGACCACGTGGTCATACGTGCCCGTGAGGCTGTGATAATCCAAGAGCTTCGTCTCGACCGACAAGTCGCCTTTGATCGAGTCGACGTACGCCGCCTGCTCCTTCGAGACCGTCACGCCGAAGCCTTTGGCGCCGTAGTGCTCTGCGGCATAGAGGAGGAAGCTTCCCCACCCCGAGCCCACGTCGAGCACACTCTGCCCTTTTTGCAGCCCGATCTTCCTGCAAATCAAATCGAGCTTCGCCTCCTGCGCCTCATCCAACGTCTTTGCGTCTTTCCAATACCCGCACGAATATGTGAGGCGCTTGTCGAGCATCGCGCGATAGAGATCGTTGCCGATGTCGTAATGATGCTCCGCCACGCGGAAAGGATTCCACTTCTGCGGGTTGAAGAGCTTGGCGCGCACGTAGCTCCAGACGACTCCCGGGTTGATCCGTACCTGGTCCTGCAGATGATTCTTGAGGATCTTGTAGATCAGCTCGTCGACATGCTCCGCATCCCACCAGCCGTCCATGTAGGATTCGCCGAAGGCGAGCGAGCCGCCGGAGAGCACGCGGTCGTAGAAGGCGGGGTTGTGCACTTGGATATCTGACGGACGATTGCCATCTATCTGAATGTCGGCTTTTTCAAAAGCGTCCCTGAATACGTTTTCGGTGTTTGAGCTCATGAAGCAATTATACGTTCACTAACCGAAACCTGCCACCGGACGTCGCTTATGAACCCGAGTATCGATCATAGGAAAACCGCGTTCAGGGAGTACAATGGGTTGTATGGACAACGACTCATCGGCGGCGAAAGCATCCACATCCCCCGAAGCGCCGGCGATCTTTACAATCTTCGGCATTACGGGCGATCTTGCCGCAAAGAAGATCATTCCCGCGCTCTGGTTCTTGAAACGCGAAGGGCGACTGCCGCGAGAACTCTCGATTGTCGGGTTCGCGCGGCGCACGCTCTCCGAGGATGATTTCAGGAAGATGGTGCGCGAGGCCGTGGAGAAAGTGGCGAAATCTGCAGCGCCAGATGAAGAGTTCGATGCCTTCTTCAAAATGTTCTCGTACCGCTCGGGCACGTTTGATACGACGGAGGGTTTCGCTCCGCTTGCGGAGCGCATCAAGGAAATCGAGGCTGCGTGGAGCACGCCGACCAACAAGCTCTTTTATCTCGCCGTCCCGTCGGAAGCGTACGAAGCGATATTCTCACGCCTCGCCGGTGCGGGGCTTAACGTACCAGCGACCGATCAAACGTGGAGCCGCATACTCATCGAGAAGCCATTCGGCCATGATCGCGCGAGCGCGCGAGAATTGCGCGCACTTCTCTTGAAATTCTTCACCGAGGACCAGGTCTATTCCATCGACCACTATCTCTTCAAGGAGATCGTGCAGGGCATCGAGAATTTTCGCTTTTCCAATAACCTCTTCGAGAAGAATTGGGATAGAAGCACCATCGAACGCATCGACATCCGCCTGCACGAATCGATCGGCGTCGAAAAACGTGGGAGCTTCTACGAGGGCGTCGGATGCTTGCGAGACGTTGGAGAAAACCACGTCCTTGCCATGCTCGCCGCGATCACCATGGAGTATCCGCCAACCATGGAGGTGGCCGCAGTGCGCAAAAACAGGGCCGAAATCCTCGAGACCTTGGCGCCATGGGGCGAGGAGTCGATACGGTCCGACACCTACCGCGCGCAGTATGAGGGCTATCGCGCGATCGAGGGCGTTGCGCCTAATTCCAACGTTGAGACATACTTCGCGCTCAAGACGACGCTCGAGCACCCACGCTGGAAGGGCGTGCCCATCTACATGGAGGCCGGCAAGCGCATGGCGGAATCGCGCAAAGAAGTCGTGTTGACCCTGAAGCATCCCGAGGTATGCTTCTTGTGCGAGACGAACCAAAAGCACGGCCCCAACCGCATCTCCTTCCGCCTCGAGCCCAACGACGAGATCATCATCGACTTCTGGACGCGCAAGCCTGGCTTTGAAAACGTGCTCGAAGAGCGCGCGATGTCCTTCTTTCTCTATGAGAAAAAGAACAAAGTACAATACGTCGAGGAATACGCCAAGGTAATCCACGCGGCGATCGAAGGCGACCAATCGTTCTTCGTTTCGCCGGAGGAAATCGATGCGCAGTGGCAATTCGTCGATCCGATAGTCGAGGGTTGGGCGCATGGCATGGTACCGCGCAATTCATACGCGCCTGATACGAATCCCGCGCCGGCACTCTGGCAAACGGGCATTTCCCAGCCATCGAGGCGTGCCGCGCAAAGACCCGCAATCGGATTCATCGGCTTGGGTAAAATGGGCGCCAATCTCACCCGACAGCTTCACAAAAAAGAATGGGATGTCATCGGCAACAACATCACTCCCGATGCGGTGAAGCAGATCGAAACAGAAGGCATCCGCGGCGCGTATACGCTCAGCGATCTCGTCGCGGCACTTCCGTCCCCGCGCACGCTCTGGCTCATGGTGCCGCATCAGGCAGTTGACGCGGTGATTGATGAACTCGTTCCCCTGCTTACAAAGGGCGACACGATCATCGACGGCGGTAATTCTCCGTACAAAGCTTCTCAGAAGCGACATGCAAACCTTGCTGCTCATGGCATCAATTTTATCGACGTCGGAGTCTCTGGCGGCCCGGCAGGCGCGCTCAACGGCGCGTGCCTGATGGTCGGCGGAGAGCGTGCGCTCTTCGACCAAAACGAGCAACTCTTCAAAGATCTCTCCGTCGCTGACGGTTATATGTATGCGGGCTTGCCCGGAGCAGGACATTTCGTGAAGATGATCCACAACGGGATCGAATACGGCATGATGCAGGCGATCGCCGAAGGATTCGAGATATTGAAGAAATCACCACTCGCTATCGACCTGCCAAAGACTGCCGAGACCTACGATCACGGCTCGGTGATCGAGTCACGGCTCATGACATGGCTCTCAGCGGCATATCAGGAGGCGGGAGCTGGTTTGGATCAGTACTCAGGATCGGTCGATCAGAGCGGTGAAGGACAATGGACTGTCGACGAAGCGCGCGAGCTCGGCGTACCCGCCCCCGTCATCGAAGCCTCGCTCGAATTCCGGAAAAGATCTGCGCAGTCGCCCTCGTATACGGGCCGCGTGCTCTCAGCGCTGCGGAACCAGTTTGGCGGACACGCCACCCGCCACCAATAACCACACCGTCTTCGAGTCGGTCCTGTAAAATTACAGTCAGCAAGATTGTATTAACAGCGTTATAGGATAAAACAAGCAAATATGTCATTTTTTCAACCTCTTATCAGCTTCTTCGCGGGTATCTCCATGGGATTCGGCTCGCTCTTTGGCGGGCATGCCGCCATGCCAACTGATGCGCAGACGCCTCCTCCACCTAGCTATGCCGACAACGGCTCCGGCATGGGCGCGCAGGGAGGCTATGCCTCGTCGACCGGCGGCTACGGCCACATGGGATCTTCGACGCACGCGATGGGCATGCCCAATATCCCCGTAGGCGGTGCAGTGCGTGGCTCCATTACTGCCATCAGCGCCGATAGCATCACCGTAACGGACGCGAGCAGCACCACTCATATAATCGACATCACGAGCTCAACCAAGATCCAGAGCTTCGATGCTACGTCACATCAGATGACGACGCTCTCCGTCGGCGACCTCAAGACCGGTGAGTCTGTCTTCGTGCTCGGACAACCCCAGAGCGACGGGTCGATCAGCGCGATGATGATAAGCGAAGGTACAAGCTTCCCTACGCCAGGTAGCAACGGCGGCGTACGCTTGCACGGCGGCGTGAATATTTCGGTGCAGCAGTAACAGACCCATACAGACATTCGAAACAGCCGTGTCACACGCGGCTGTTGTCGTTTGCATTAGAAGCCAAATCACTCCATAGTGGCCGGGATGTCAGACATTCTTTCCCCCATTCAAAATCACATAATTTCTCGGCTCAAGAACGCCGCGAGCTTGCGGTATCGCGACCTACAGCCCGATCTCGTACCCAACGACCTCTTCAACTACCATCTGCAATTCCTCGTCAAGAAAGGTTTGGTCGACCGCTCCGATGAAGGTTATGCACTCTCAAAAAACGGCATAGGGGTCGTTGCTGATACGAACGTCCGCACTGTTGACGCAAAAATCGCAAGCACCTTCAAGTTCAATGTGATCACGATCGTCTCACGTGAGAACAATGGCAAGATCGAAATTCTCAACCAGTTGCGTAAGAGTCATCCGTCGTACGGCAAGATCGGCGTGGTGGGTGGCATCGTGCACAAAGGCGAAGCTCTGGAAGATGCGGCTACACGCAAGCTCAAGGAGGAAACGGGGCTCGATGCAGCTTTCAAGATCATTGGGATTGAAAGGCGATTTCTCTATAAAGATGATGCACTATTTTCTGATGTCTTATTCCCTATCGCGTATTCCGATGATGCGACCGGGGGATTGCGTGGAGAAACGGAATTCGGCGAGAACTTCTGGGTACCGATTGACGAGGCGATCAAAAATGAGTCAGTGGAATTTGATTCGATCACATCAATCGTCGACGTCCTTAGGGCGGTCAAGAATGATTCGATTTCGGCGATGCGGTTTTTCTACAACGAGCAGACCCAAAAAGACCAATTGTAGAGCCACAAAAAATTGCCGAGGACATCCTCTCTTTTCTAGATTATATAGATGCATATAGTGGCTCGTGGTTTGTTCCTTTACAAACTACACGCCTTCTATGGAGGAAGTCATGAGCATCAGATGCGCTGAACTGGATTATTCGAGTGGCTTGGGGCGTGCGTCATTCACCTACACTTCGATAGGCGCTTCGGCGATCCACGAGGCGATCGATTACTGGAAACAGTTCTGCAATTTGGGCATGGAGGATAAGCTGCGATTGGCCTACGAACATCTTGATGGTCTCGGAATCGGGTATGAGTACAAACCCGGGATCGGAGGGACATTCGATCGCAAGGAAAATTTCCACGTGAACATGAACGGAATGGATCGCTTACGGACTCTTCTGCAAGAGTATCCTCAAGATGATGTGCAGAGATCTCTTATCCTTGCAACGAATTCCCTCGTGGACGCAATCGCGCCACTCGCTGTCGAATACGCCAATGCGATAGAAATGCGCTGTGGAATCACCGGGCTAGTGTCGGAAGTTCTCAGCGGCATAAGCCGATGGCTTTTTCGATATCTGCACTACTTCGAAGGCCACACGGTGGGCGACGAGATCGCATCAGCGCACGCGGACAAAAGCGGGTTCACGATCTATCTCTATGAGAGTACGTCGGGCGTGGAGTGGCTCGATGCCAGCCTTCAGTGGAAGGGTGCTTCCGGGCCGATCATCGGTTATACGGTGATGCCTGGCATGCAGTTGCAGTATCGGACACAAGGCGTGATCAAGGCGATGTATCATCGTGTGGTCGCAGACGAATATATAGCAAGACACGGCAGGTACGCGATGGTCTGTTTCATCCCGCTTATGAATACGCCAAAGTATGACAAGGTGCGCGCGGGACGACTGCAGGATGCCCTGGTTGGTTTCAACTATTCGATGCCGTTCGAAAAGTTCGCGGAACTTTTCGTGTAATCAACGCCGTCAGCCCAAGGCTGGCGGCATTCCTTTTTCTTATTTAAATCGCCATCGAGACCGTCACATAACCGGTGACGGGATTGCCTTTGGTATCGACACACGAGATCGAGTAGGTCGTCGCTTGGGTGAGTGGCACGGTGTTGGCACCGCCCGAGAGCGTGTTCTCGCTGAAGCTGCCGTCGGGTGAAGTCTCAGCGCAGCCGGTGACGCCCTGCGTGTTCCAATAGATCGTAGTGCGCGCACCGAGCGTGACAGAAGCCGGCACTGCCCAGATGTCGACCTTCGGGACGACACTGAGCGTCGTCGAAGCGGCCGGCGGCGATTGGGTAGTATTGGCCGGAGTAGTTGTCTTAGCAGGTGTCCTTGTTTGCTGCACCGATGTTTGTGTCAGGCTCACTTGCGGGTTCGCGCTCGCTTGAGTCGCTGCTGTGGGCCCGACCGTATACCCTGCCCACGTGCAGAGCCCGTCGAAAAATGACGGCGGAAAAATATTGGCCAAGAAGTTGGTAGACCACGGGCGGCTCGTGCACCAGCTCGAGACGAGCGCAGTCACTGCACCAGCGATGGTATTGCCACCGAAGAAACCAGCGACTTCCGTATCGCCATTAGTGCTATTGGCAGTGAAGGTGCCGCCGTTGGGTGTCGTAACGATGTTGCCCGAGACACTGCCCTGACGGTAAGGGCCCGTCGTCGATGCGCCCGCAGTAGAGTTTTGTGTGAAAGTACCGGTAACGTCTGCAATACTCGGAGCGCCGTTTGATCCGCCGTTCGTATAGTAGGTGCCGATGGTACCCCCGGTGTTGTTGGTTGAGCTCGCAGTCACAATTACCACTGAAGATTGTAGCGCGAGACTGGTGTTGGCATTGATGAGCGAGAGTGTGTAGTTGCCGGAAGTTTGATAGGTATGATTAATCTTGCCGGTGGAACCCACCAGACAATCCGCGGTCGCACCGTCGAAGACGGTCTCATCAGCAGTGTTGTCGCCAAAGGAAAGTACGATCGGCGAGTGCGGACACGATCCCGACGTATCATTTACGGCAACAGAGACCGTAAGCGGTGCAGTGCCGGAGCTTGGCGTAGGAGTGAGAGTGCCGTTGGTCGTATCGGTAGTTCCAGGAGTATTACTTGCAGCATAGACAATAATAGACGACTGTTGCAGTGTTCCACCCGTGTTGAGGTTGCCAAGCTCGGCCGAATAAGTATCGGCATTTTGATACGTATGACCAAACGTTTGAGTTGCACCTACAAGACAATCTGTACTCAGACCATCGAAGACCGTTTGGTTGGTCGTACTATCGCCGTAGGAGATTGCAATCGGCGAATGAGGACATGAGCCTGAGGTGTCGGTAACGGTAAACGAGACAGCAAGCGGTGCTACACCCGAGCCCGGTGTGGGGGTGAGGGTAGCGTTGGTCGTATCAACCGGAGGTTTCGCAGCTGTCACGATGACCGAAGATTGCTGCAAAGCATTGCCAGTTTTTAGGTTGATAACGGCAGCCAAATAGGTACTCGCATTTTGATACGTATGACTAATCGTCTGTGTCGCGCCTATCTGACAGTCGCTACTCGCACCGTCGAAGACCGTTTGGTTGGTAGTACTATCACCGTAAGAGATTGCAATCGGCGAATGAGGACATGCGCCTGAGGTGTCAGTAACGGTAAACGAGACGACGAGCGGTGCTGTGCCGGAGCTTGGTGTCGGTGTCAGTGTGGCATTGGTCGTGTCGGTCGCTCCGAGATTACTTGCGCTCGATACAACGACAGACGACTGTTGCAGCGTCGCGCCCGTGTTGAGGTTGCTTAGCTTGGGCGAATAGGTACTCGCATTTTGATATGTATGATTCAACGTCTGTGTCGCGCCTATCTGACAGTCGCTACTCGCACCGTCGAAGACCGTTTGGTTGGTAGTACTATCACCGTAAGAGATTGCAATCGGCGAATGAGGACATGCGCCTGAGGTGTCAGTAACGGTAAACGAGACGACGAGCGGTGCTGTGCCGGAGCTTGGTGTGGGTGTCAGTGTGGCATTGGTCGTGTCGGTCCCAATAGATGCAATACACCCAGTGGACGGTGTTCCAGTATCGCCAGTCGGGCATACACTACCCGTAGTAATGGGACAAGTCCCTGCTTCTTCCTGTGCAAGCGAACAGCTTGAGCCTGTGTCTGAGCTACAGTTCGGGTACGTGCCGGTCTCGCCTATAGGGCAAGTCCCGGTGATGTTCGTCGAGGGAATATATTGTGCACACGGATCGCTCGGGGAGGGGTTGGTGGACTCGGTGTAATAGCTACTCGTGCAGCTTGCTGCGGTCGTTCCCGTATCACCGCTGCCACTCCCTCCGCCGCTACCCTGCATAAGCTGGCCGAGGATCTGGCCGACCGTTTGCGCAAGTTGGCCGAGGCTGCTCATTGCGTTACCTCCGCCACCGAGGCCACTCGCAGATACCGCCTGACATTCATTGGGAAGAATACATATACCCGCAGTCGAGCCACCGGGGAATGATGCGCTGCAGGGAGCCATAAACTTATTCAATCCCGCCTGGCAACCGTTTGCGCCGGGCACTTGATTCATAGGACAGCTCGGAATGACAGGATTGCATTCGGTATCCGCTACAATGGCCGCGTTGGCTTGGGCGTGAGCAGTATTCGCAACAAGAAAAAACAAGATCAGCGCAGAAGAAATAATTCCGCACAGAACAATAACGATGCTCCTTCGGAGAGCTTGTGACATGCGTCAAATAATATCACGAGACTGAGAGCACAAATCGCTCAAGTGCATATTCGAGGTCTTCTCCCTGCCTTCGCGCCTCGTGCGGCAATACTGCAAGCTGTGCGATTAGTTTTTTGGCCCGACTTTTTTCTTGGTCAGTATGCGCTTTGAGGAAGAAGTCTTTCGCGCCCCAGAAGAGTACGCCATGGATCGCCTCGGGCGCGTCACCGTTGAGTAGTTGGCGCTGATAGCCTATCCACAAATTCTTCTTGTCGCCGCGCCTCAATGAATTGGCAAGTGCGAAGATTGTCGATCCCCCGTCTGCCTTCTTCGTTGCATCGAATTTCTCGGATGTCTCTGCGTACTTTTCGACCATTTTCTTCGTAGCGGCGTCCGGCTTCTCTTCGAGGATGAAAAAAGATTCTTCCGAAGATTTGAGCATGGGCAATGCATCGAGGAGTGCTTGCCGCATTGATTCATTCTCCAAGACGTTTTCGAAAACCACCGCGCGCTTCTCGGCAAACATTCCCACGCCCCGCAATGATGCCGCGAAGTCTTCCACGCTGTTTGCATCGCTCACGCGCACGACGCGCGCGCCCTGTATCTTCTCAGTTGCCTTACCAAGCGCAGCGCGCGCCTTTTGGCGATCAGTACCTGAATAGAAATGGAGCATTGAGCACAGTGTACTGCCGAACGTTTTCTCATCAAAACGAAAAGGGCCCGCAGGCCCTCTCGAATAATTCGATTCTTTAGGTTTTTTGCAAACATCCCATGTCTTCACCTCTTTTGTAAGTAAAGAACACGTAACCCGGCCCGTCTTTCGAGATTTCCGAGATAATCGCCACACGCAACAATTGGCACTTGGCGTGTGTGTTATTGAATAGATTGCCGACAAAAACAAATTCTATGTTGGTGACGACCGCGCCAACCAGGTCGGTCTTTTCACATGAACTATCGGGGTCATCGACGAGTTTGTGGTAGGCGGCAAAAATACCGAGGCCGGTCTCGTCTCGAGCGCCCGCAATGACCGAATCAAGCGGCTGACGATCCACGCAAACGAGCGCACGATAAAAAGGCCGCCGCTCCCCCAAAAAAGGAACGCCTTTTCGGGTATCTTCGGCATGTGCTGAGGAGGCCAACAGTGCCGCCATGCCGAGAAAAGACAAGAGTTTGGACATTTCTAGTTCCTTGTTTGAGAACCTGCACCCACATAGGCGAAGGACTAGCCCCACTCTAACCACAGATCGCGGTCTTAGCAAGCCAAAAAATCATTGGTTAATTTGCTTCATCTCCCCCCAGTTTGCGCCAATGGATGCCTCAGCAATAATCGGCACGCCCGAGAGCCGCTCTACCGGCGCCGCATCTTCCATTACTTTTTTCAGTTTCAAGGCCGTTTCCTCGGCGATGTCTTCCGAGATTTCGAAGACGAGCTCGTCGTGCACCTGCATCGTGAGCTTCACTTTCGATCGCCATTTATTTTTCTCGATCAGCTCGTCGCACTGCACCATCGCGAGCTTGATGATGTCGGCCTGCGTGCCCTGTATTGGCGCGTTGACGGCCATGCGCTCAGCTTGTGCGACGACTCCCGGAAGAGATGATTTGAAACCGGGGAAATACCGGCGACGGCCAAAAAGGGTCTCTGTATAGCCGTTTTTTGCTGCCTCGAACTTCGTCTTGTCGATCCACTCGCGCAGGCCTGAGAAGTTTTTGAAATATTCGTCGAGATAGCGCGCGGATTCTTCGCGCGAAACTTCCGTGCCGCCCTCGCTGAGGTTCGCGCGCAGCGCGTTGACCCCCATGCCGTAGAGGATGCCGAAGTTTATCACCTTGGCGCGACGGCGCATTTCTTTGGTCACCATATCGTGCGGCACACTGAAGACGCGTGCGGCGACTTCGGTATGAATGTCTCCGCCGCTTTTGAAGACTTCGATCAGCCGTGTGTCGCCGGACAAGCCCGCTGCGATGCGCAGCTCGATCTGCGAGTAATCGATCGAGGCGAGTACGAAGCCCGGTGCTGCGATGAAGGCGTTCCTGATGCGCCGGCCATATTCGGTCTTGATAGGGATATTTTGCAATCCCGGATTCTCGCTTGCCATGCGGCCAGTCGCCGCACCCGCCTGCAGGAAGGTCGCGTGCAAGCGCCCGTCACACTCGATGAGAGTCGGCATTTTCTCGACGTAGGTGCCGAGCAGCTTCTGCAGCTCGCGGAACTTCAAAATGTCGGCGACGACCGGGTGCTGGTCCACAAGCTTCACGAGCTCTTCTTCGCGCGTCGTGCGTGCGCCCGTCGCTGTCTTCTTTTGCTTTTCCGGCGTTATCTTAAGCTCGTCATACAAAACCACCGCTAATTGCTTGGGCGAGCCGATGTTGAATTCGTGCCCCGCTGCTTGGAAAATCCGGCCGGCGATTTCTCCCAACTCTTTGTTGTATTCTTTGGCAAGCTTCTTTAGGTAGGGCACGTCGAGTGCGACACCGTCTACTTTCATGCGATTGACCACCTTGATGAGCGGGTGCTCGATGTCGTCGTAGACTTCTTGCAAACGGCCGGTTTCTTTTAATTCCCTAAATATCTTTTCGCGCGCCTGTGTGAAATCACTCTCGTGTGTCGACTCGAGAATTTCTTCGAGGTCGGGGTTGTTGGTCTCAGAGTGTAGGAGCCAAAGCGCGAGAGATGTTTCTTGCAGGAAAACGGGATCGACATCGGGAAGCGGTGCCGAGATGTCTTCAACGCGACGCTCGGCTTTCTCGGGTGTTGCCGCGACTGTCTGCACACGCGCTTTCAATGACTTGAATTCCAGCTGATCGCACAACTGCAACACCGATTCGAGATGATCGCCGAGCCGCCACTCTTCTTGCGGCAACTTGAAATCAATCGGCGCGTCGGTACGGATGGTCGCCAAGCCTTTGGAAAATCGTGCGGCTTCCTCACCATCGGCCACCAGCTGTACCAAACGCTTTTGCACAGCAGTCTCTTTGGCGACCACTTCGACGCCTTTTTGCTTGAGGGCCGTATAGAGATCGTCGAGTCCGTGATACGCGGTGAGTAACTTTAAAGCACTCCCCTCCCCGACACCCTTCACGCCCGGAATGTTGTCGGAATGATCGCCCATGATGCCCTTGAGGTCGGGCACGAGCTCCGGGCCGAAGCCGTAACGTTCGTTCACCGCCTCGGTGTCGAAGAGAATCGTATCGTTGATGCCCATACGCATCGTATAGACGACGACTTTGTCACTCACCAGCTGCAGCGTATCCATGTCGCCCGAGGCGATGATCGTGTCGATTTCTTTCGCGCTTTCGAGCTCGTGCACGATCGTGCCGATGCAATCATCAGCCTCGAAGCCAGGCGCTTGATAGAGCGGGATGCCGAACGCCGCGAAAACTTCCGGTGCACGCTCAAGTTGTGAGACGAGCGCATCGTCAATCTTCGCGCGCGTGCCTTTGTAGGCTTCGAAGATCGTATGACGATGCGTGCCGCCGGGAAGGTCGCGGGTCGCTACGATATAGTCGGGCTTGAGCTCGTTGATAGTACGCAAGAGCATCGTCGCGAGACCATAGAGTGCACCCGTCGGCTCACCAGTACTTGAGGAGAAATCAGGCAGCGCATGGTATGCGCGGTGCAATATAGCGTGCGAATCAAGCAAGATGAGTCGCTTGCGCTCGGTCGTACCCTTGGATGTCGCTTTTTTCTTGGCCATAGAGGTATTAGTTGTACCGAATTTCACGCGAATCACCAGACCCCTCAAAGGAGGCATGTATCGCATCTTTTGGAATGATGTCGGCGACGCGCTCCGGCCATTCGACAATGACGAGGTTACTCGGATCCAAAATAACCTCCTTCCATCCGAGCACCTCGAGCTCGTGTGCGTCTTTCAGGCGATACGCATCAATGTGCATGAGCCGTTTGAAAGGCTGATTCTCAAGTTCATACACTTTCTCGATGACGAAAGTCGGGCTTGTGACCGCCTCATGTATACCAAGCGCTACGGCAATCCCCTGAGTGAAGGTCGTCTTCCCCGCGCCGAGTTCACCGGAGAGCGCGATCACTGTTGCGGTGGCACGCGGCGCAAGATTCGCGACAAACCGCGTCGCTTCTCTCCTCATCGCATCCAATCCTTCAATCTTCATGCGTATAGTGTAGCAAAACGGCCGCCTTCGACACGTCATAGGTATCTCCGACGTGCCAATATGCGATACAATAGAAGATGTATGGCAACCCAGTTCAACGAGAAAAAGTCCGAGGAGCGCATGAAGGAGCTACGTATGCGCGAGGAAGAACAGCTCGCCGAGATGCTCTCCGGCAAGTACGGCGTCGAATACGTCGACCTCACGACCAAGTCGATCGACACCGACGCCTTGCGCCTCGTCGGCGAAGCAGAGGCGCGGCAGGTCGAGATCGCATGCTTCCACAAGCTCAACAAAATGCTCTTCGTCGCTATGCGCGCGCCCGAGCGGCCGGATGCGCTCACCGCCGTGCAAAACCTCGAGCAGCTCGGCTATGTCGTGCGGCGCTTCATCGTTTCGCGTGCCTCGCTCGAGCACGCGTGGGACCGCTATCACGACATCTCCTACGCGACCGAGACCGAAGCGGGCATCCTCACGCTCTCCAACGACACGATCAAAGAGATGCTCAAGAAGCTCAAGACCATGCACGACGTGCGAAACGAAGATCGATCTCGTACCGTCTGGCTCCAAAGACACGCACCGCATCTCGCGCGTCCTCGAGATCATCATGGCCGGCGCGCTTTCTCTCGGCGCATCTGACATCCACCTCGAGCCGGAAGAGAGTGGCGTGCGCATGCGCTACCGCCTCGACGGCGTCTTGGTCGAGGTCGTCGATGTTTGACGATCCGACCTACGCGCTCGATCTCATCGCGCCTCAAGCTTCTCTCGGGCCTCAAGCTCAACATCAAAAACGCCGCGCAAGACGGCCGCTTCTCGATCGTCGTCGGCGGCAAAGAGATCGAGATTCGTACCATCGATCTTGCCTGGCGCTTACGCCGAGACGATCGTCATGCGTGTCCTCGATCCGACGACGATCGCGCTTCCCATGGAGGCGCTCGGCTTCGACAAATACCTCATGGAACTCTTCCAGCACGAGATCGCGAAGCCCAACGGCATGATCCTCAACACCGGGCCGACCGGCTCCGGCAAGACGACGACACTCTACGCCTTCTTGCGACCAAGTATCGACGCCTGACATCAAGGTCGTCACCATCGAGGACCCGATCGAATACCACCTCAACGGCGTCGTGCAGACGCAAGTGTCCAAGGATTACACCTTCGCGCTCGGGCTTCGCTCGACACTGCGCCAAGACCCCGACGTGATCATGGTCGGCGAGATCCGCGACGCCGAAGTCGCATCGACCGCGGTGCAGGCATCGCTTACCGGTCACCTCGTCTTCTCGACACTCCACACCAACGACGCAGCTGGCACCTTCCCGCGACTTGTCGACATGGGCGTCTCGCCGGACATCATGGCGGCGGCGCTTACCGTCTGCGATGGCGCAGCGCCTCGTGCGCCGCCTGTGTCCGAACTGCCGCACCGAAGCCCCGATCACCGGCGCCGACAAAGTCTACGATGGACCGCTTGCTGCAAAACATCCCGCACGCCGATGAGCTCCCGCAGAACCGCGACACGATGTGGCTCCCCAAAGGCTGTGAGAAATGCGGCGGCCTCGGCTACAAGGGCCGCATCGCGGTCGTCGAGGTCGTCCTCATGGATCACAACATCGAAAACGTGATACGTACGAGCTCCTCGCGAGCGCGAGATCTGGAAGGCGGCGCGTCCGCAAAACATCCGCCGCATGGCGCAAGACGGCGCCGTCAAAATCCTGCAAGGCGTCACTGCCATCGAAGAACTCGCGCCGCGTCGTCGACCTCGATGACGAGGTGATGCTCGAGGGTATCAACGGATAACCACAGTGTTGATAAGGAAGTTTGCTTCTGGAGTGTGCGGCGTATACTGACGCTATATTCGATAAATAGAAACAATTATGACTGATGAACATGCAAATCCTCCCGCCCAAGACGGGGATGTTACCCAGACTTCGCACGTAGACGCGCCGGCTGCTGCGCCACAGGCCACGCCGGCAGCTTCAGTCGGTGGTACGGTCCACAACGCCCAACAGGGTATCTCCAACACCATGCAAGAAGTAGAAAAGCTCGAGACAAGCGAGTCACAAGTAGGCAGCATCGTGAACGGCGTGAAAGGACTCTTCCATCTCTAGGAGACTGACTGCCAAAACCCTAAGGAGAAATACGCCACGCAATTCACTTTTAGGAAGGTTGCAAATCCTATTGGAGTGATACGATTGAATATAGAAAAGACGGAGGCGCGATTCTCTTAGCAACACTTTCAATATAGAAAGGTGCGCCGGGATCTAAGGATAGCAGCAGTAGAAACGCCGTGAAGCAGGTCACCGCTGCGTCCTCGAAAAAGGCACGCTTGCTAAGAGAATCGCGCCCCCGTCGGCACGCCGAAGTCATGTTTGTCATGACGAAGGCGGCTGTCGGAGTATCGATTCACTAAGATGTAAAAATCGCCCCTGAAGGGACGACTATCGGCAGTGTATCATAAAGAAAATATAAGTCAAGCTCCCCGTTCGCCTCGCCGCACACGCGACCATGTGCCCGGCAAGCCGGCATTTTATGTCAGAAAACAAAGACAAAATCATTGAGAAGTCCCCACGGTCGCTCGACCAGGCACTGCGCCCCGATTCATGGGCACAATACGTCGGCCAGCCGACGATCAAGGAAAATTTACGCATTCTTCTCACCGCAGCCCGCGGCCGCGAGCACCAGCCCGAGCATATCCTGCTCTACGGGCCGCCGGGCTTGGGCAAAACGACGCTCGCCCACTTGATCACCAAAGAGATCGGCACATCGCTGCGCTCCACCTCAGGCCCTGCTATAGAGCGCGTCGGTGACCTCGCAGCCATCCTCACCAACCTCTCGCCGGGCGACGTGCTTTTCATCGACGAGATCCACCGCCTCAACAGGACGATCGAGGAAATCCTCTATCCTGCCATGGAAGCAGGCGTACTCGACATCGTGATCGGCAAAGGCCCGGCTGCACGCACGGTACAGCTTGAGCTGCCGCCATTCACACTCATCGCGGCGACAACGCGCATCTCGATGCTCTCCGCGCCGCTACGCAGCCGCTTCTCGGGCGGCACATTCCGTCTCCAATACTACAGCGAAGATGAGATCGTCGAGATCTTGCGACGCTCATCGAAGATCCTCGGCATTGAGGTGGGCAATGAGGGCTTACATGAGATCGCGCGCCGCGCTCGCGCGACGCCGCGTACTGCCAACTATTTAGTGAAGCGCTCGCGTGATTATGCAGAAGTGAGCGGCGAGCCGCTCGACGTGCGGACGGTCAAGAAATCACTCGCGCTCCTCGAGATCGACGAACTAGGACTCAACCAAACCGACCGCGATATTCTCTCGACGATTGCTGAAAAGTTCAACGGCGGCCCTGTCGGCCTCAAAACGATCGCTGCGGCACTCTCCGAAGAAGAAGCGACCGTCGAGGAAGTGAACGAGCCGTACCTCATGCAGGCGGGCCTCCTCGACCGCACGCCGCGCGGCCGCATCGTCACCCCCAAAGGCTATGCTCACATCGGGCTCGAGGTACCCAAGGCGCAGCAGCCTCTTTTATAATTCATAAAATGTTTGATTGACGTACAATTTAGGATGAGTTAGATTTCTGCGAGTAACAAGTGATGGAGATTCTAGTGACAACTGAACACCGTTTCTCACTTGAAGAAGTAGAGTGCATATTACGCGATGCGATGGATAAAGCCGCCGATGATATCCATTCAGTTGAAGAAGGATTGGAGAACCCTGTTGTAAACATTCAATTCTTCGCTTCGTGTATGAAAGGCAAGCGCATGCTCGACGTTGGCTGCGGATGGGGCCGGTATGCGCAGTGTTTTGTAGATCTCGGCCTTATATATACCGGTATTGATCTCTCACCTCGAATGATCGAGATCGCGCAGAGGTCCAACCTGGGGCTCATATTCAAGGAAATGAGTTTTCGTAAGATCGATTTCCCCGACGAGAGCTTTGAAGGCCTGTGGAGCTGTTGCAGTCTTGGTTTTGAACCGAAGCGCAACATGCAGGCGGTCTTACGGGAAATGTCTCGGATTCTTGTCCCCGGCGGCCTACTTTATATTGTTCTCCCGAATCATTGGGACAGTTTCGAGGATCCGCCAGATCCCTCGGCGACAGGTTTCAAACGGATACATTATGCACGTTGGCTACCAGATGAGTTCTTGGATGTGATAAGGAAATCAGGCCTCGATTGCTCGACGCGTCTCTGGGTTGAACTTTTCTTCGGGCACCATCTCGACATTGAACTTACCCTCGGCAAAGGCCTTCGTCGCCATTTTGAGAACGGACGCAAACGGGACACCAAGATGCTTGGCACGCTTCATTGCTTTTGCTTTTACTGCTGGGTCTATGTTAAACACAATCTGCGTTGTCATGCATATAGCTTATATATAGCTATAATATATGTCAAGAATCTATTAGATTGGGAGAAACTGTTTCTCCCAATTAGTTCTCCTTCTGGAAATACGCGGTAAAGGTACGACGCTTGCCAGCTTTGCCGCGGATTATGTGGCGGTGGGATTTGTCGAATTTGTGAAGCGTGAGGTACGGCTCGAAGAATTCGCGTACTTTCTCCTCGCTCCAGACGTATTCGTACATGCCGAATTCTGGGTGTATGTAGGCGCCTTCTTCGTCGGCAGGATGATCGCGCAAGAGACGCTTGGTGTGCAAGTCTTCGTCAGCGAGGAATGACTTGAGTATGTACCAACCGCCGGTTTTCAGCACGCGCAATATCTCATCGCGCAGGTGCTCGCGCTCTGCGGCTTTCAAGAAATGTGACGTCATAAGATCGAGCACCATCGTGACCGAGCCGTCCTTGACCTTGTCGAAGTCCCCATCGATTGAACGTGCCTCGTATTTGATCGGCAACTGCAGCGACGCATCGCGCGCCATCTTGATCGCCTCTTCGGAGACGTCGTAGCCCAGCCCGTGCATGCCGTAGGTTTTCGCCAAATAGACGAGATGCCGACCGTTCCCCGTCCCGAGATCAAGTACGGTTGCAAGGGGGTTCAGATATTCATGCCCCGTGCGGCGTTCAATCCACTTGGTGGCTTTCACCAAGTCTTCCGAGGCTTCAGCCGAGAGCTTCAAGTGCCCGCTTGATTTGTATTCTTTATTCCAGAATCCGCGATTCGTGCTCATAGAGGGCACTATAGCAAAGGCCGCGGATATGTCCCGTTTTCAATCGGCTACTCCCTCACGGATCACGGGAACGAGGTCGGATTGATGGTATTGAGATACGTATGGATCAGGCTGTAGAAGTTGGCTTGCTGCGTCGGGGTGAGGTGCCCGCCGGTGTAGACCGCAGCTATGCCATGAGCCAAGGTCGACTGGAAGTGGTTGCTGTTTAAGGTGTCGTCGAAGCCCTGGGTACCGGTCCCTATCGAAGATCCGTTCTTATATACCGTAAGAGTTGCTGACTGCGCGCCGTTGCGATCGATCGTATACCAGCCTGCGCCGGTTGCTCCGCCGGTAATGGTGACCCCGTTGTTCGCCGCCGCATTCAAGCCGCCGTAGACATTCGTATCCCCGAAGTCCTGATTTCCGCTGAGGTTGAACTGCGCGTTGGTGGTAGAGGCGATCGCTCCCTGCAGGATGCTTCCGGTGCTCCAGCCGCCGATGCTCGATGCGGTCGAGGTCATCGCTACGGCGTTGGTAGCCGCCCAGCCGAGGTCTATATATCTCGCATCGAAGACTGAGTTATTGAAGCCCGTATCGGTCGTAAAGGTCGGAGCTCCGACCAGCGTCGCGCTATACGTGCCATTGGTGAGGTTGGTGAGCGCCGTCGCGGAATTCTGGGTCGCGAAGACATAGAAGATGTCGAGCTGCGACCAGACGCCGTCGGAAACGAGGGCGCAGATGAGATTCTTGTATGCGTTCTGATGGGTGGTGTCGACCGTGACGCGCGCGAGGAAGGACGCCGATTGCGTGCAGCCGCCGCCGAACGAGAGCGTCGAGGTCGCAAACGTGTTGGAATTCGATGATTCATTGCCGCTGGTGTCGACTGCGGTCACGACATAGGAGTAGCTCGTCGAGGCAGTGAGGCCGGTATCGTCGTAATGTATCAGCGTCGTCGAGGCGACCTTCGAGCTGTTACGGTAGATGTTGTAGTACGCGACGGCGACATTGTCGGTCGAGGATGCCCACGAGAGATTGATGTCGTTGAACGCCGGTGTGCCGGTAAGGCTCGACGGCGACGACGGCGGCGTCGTGTCAGGAGTCGCGGTGGTAAAGGTTGTATCGCTCGAGGTCGCGGTATTGCCGAAGCTGTCTGCCGAGACGACCGCGTAGTGATAGAGCGTGGTCGGGGTGAGCCCGGTGAGCGAGATGGAGTGCGCGGTGAGGAGGGTCGCCGACGATGACGCGCTGCCGTAAGCGGTCGTCGTACCATAGACGACCTTCGAGCTCGCGGCAGTATTCGTGTTCCACGTAACTGTCGCGGTCGAGGTCGCGATAGAGCTCGCATTTATAGAAGTGATGACGGGCGGATTGTTCTGCACGGTGACCGTCTCGCTCGATGTCGCGTAGAGGCCGGAGTTGTCCTTGGCGACCGCATAGAGCGTATGTGTGCCGTCGGAGACTCCCGTCGAATTCCAGGTGACGCTGTACGGCGAGGAGGTATCGGCCGCGCCGATGTTCGAGCCGTCGACTTCGAACTGCACTTGAGAGATCGTCCCGATACTATCAGATGCTGAGGCCGACACGGTGACAGCCGATCCTGAGACCGTGGCACCGCTGGAAGGTGCCGTGAGTGAGACTGCCGGACCGGAGACCGTAGGATCGGCATGAGGAGCGCTGATGAGACTGGTGAGGTCGGTAACCGCCTTATTGACTACCTGCACGTTGGCATAACGGACCGCTTCGTTTACAGAAATATCTCCGGGATAGCCGCGATAGATGCCTACTTTCCAATATCCGGCACCGGCGTTCCCGCTTGCATTGGAGTTCGGGAAGAGCGTGCCGGTAGTCCCTGAGACGTTGACCACCTGGGTGCCGTTGATCCATACCTTGAGGTACGCGGACGAATTCGTCGTCGTGCCGACCTCCTGCTCGATGAACATGTGGTACCACTGGCCTCGGGTAATAGCGCTCGGCGAGGTGTAGATAGCGGACGGATTGCTTGCTCCGTCTTCGTCGATTTCCCAGTGGTCCGTAGGAGTGAGATCGAACGCGACCGATGCGGGCGGGTAGCCGCCGATACCGTAATGGTACTGGCCCATGGTGTTCCAGGAAGCGTTGGTGACGAGCGCTCCCGGCTCGACCATGACTGAGTAGCTGATCTGCACTACATCGGAGCCCGGCCACGCTGTATTTGCGGCTCCATCGAGCTCCGAGCGCTCGGCACCGCTCGTGTTGTCGATATCCCACGGATGCACCTCGAAGCGATACATGTCACCCAACGCACCGGTCGTCGTTGACACGTTCGTCGCGTGCCACATCGAGTAGCTGTCCCACGCGCTTTCAGTGAAGTATTGGACTCCATTGACGGTCTCGGTCGTATTGGCATACGGGCCGACGCCGCCGAAGTCGCCGTAATAGATCGCGTTCCAATCGAAGCCGTCGCTCGTCGTCTGCGCGGTCGACGGGACGGTGATACCCCAGTAGCTGTCTTCATTGGCTGAGATCGTATCGCGCGCGGTCTGTTTGGCCGGATAGAGGATGATCTCGGCGATATCGCCGTTGCCCATGTTCGAGCCGCCGGTCGCGTCCATGCCGACGTAGAGTCCGGTCGCGTTGGGATACGTTACCGTCGCGCCGCCGCCGTTGGCGAAGATCGTCTGGCCGGCAGCATGGATGCTTTGGTCGGAGCTGTTCACATCGTACTGGTAGAGCTCGTTTCTGAATATCTGGCCGAAGTCTTCCGGATTAGAGGTGTTGTTCTGATATCCGGATCCGTTCACGTAGACCTGGTTCTGCAAGCTGTCCGCCTCGCCGGCGCTCCCGATGAGACCCCAATCGACATCCGTCCAATCGCTGGTGGACGTATGCGGATACCCGATGACCCAGAAGTCTCCGTTACTCTCCGTTGCCGAGTACTTGCCGATCTTCGCGACGACGAACGCATCGACAGCTGAGGTCTTGTATGCGGCATTGTCGGCTGCCTTCATGCCGCAGGTCGTGCACCACTGGGCAAGCGGCTGGCCGCTATTGGATCCGGAAGCGACGTACTGCGGCTGGTCGCCGTTGGTGCTCTGCGTCAGGTTGTTGCTGTTGCCGGATTGGTCATAGAAGGTGGTGACATAGCAGGTGGTCGAAGCGCAGAAAGATGCTGCCGTCGTCGTATCAAAATTACCGTTGGCGAGGAAGCCGATGTTGTCAGTCGTGTTGTCGGAAGCGCGGCGCAGCTGTACCGCATTGCCAGCGTAGGAACTGCTCAGCTTACGGAAGGAATATGCAGCAGTGGCGCCCGTCCAGCTATCGAGCGGTGCGACATATCCCAAACTGCCGCCGGAGGATGCCGTCGTAAAGTTCTGGTCGGATGAGGTGGCGATATTCCCCTGACCATCAGCGGATACGACTGCAAAGTGGTAGAGCGTCGAAGTGGCGAGGCCCGCGAGCGATATCACATGCGAGGTGACAAGCGAAGTAGACGAGGACACTGAGCCGTACGAGGTGGTTGTGCCGTAGACGACCTTTGATGATGCGGGGTTGTTGGTCGTCCATGTGATGCTGGCATTCGTCTGGCTGGGGCTTCCGGAAGATATGGAGGAAATGACCGGGGCGCTGTTCTCGACATTGACTGTGATTGAGGAGGTCGCGTAATTGCCTGAGGTGTCGACAGCAACCGCGGAAAGAGTATGCGAGCCGTCAGAGACGCCGGTGGAATTCCAGGTCGTCGAGTACGGAGAACTACTATCGGCCGCACCAATATTGGTGCCGTCGACCTTGAATTGCACACTCGCGACCGCCACGTTGTCTGACGATGTTGCCGAGAGGGTGACCGAAGAACCGGAGACACTCGCACCGCTTGACGGAGCAGTTAGGGACACGGTGGGTGGGATGGTATCGCCGCCGGCAGTGCTCGGCCATGTAGGCTGTGAACTCACGAGCCCCGAGTACTTGCCCGCGGTGGTGCTGATCATCTCGTTGCCGACCTGATACACAATGTCGGATGGATTGGCAACGCCCTTGTAGGGAATCCACGGGACATCTCCAGTGTAAACACCGTTTTTGAGCGAAAGCGTCGATGGGGAGGAACTGAATATATTGCCGCTTTGATTGCATTGTTCGGTAAGCGTGCCGCCAACTGGACCGAGGTAGATCTGCTCGGAGCTTGAACTGCCGTTGTAATAGAGTTCATACTCGATGGCGTAGGTAGTACTCGTCGAGATATCGATAACCGAGCCGCAGTCAGTACCATTAATGAAGGCCCGCATGGTCGGTTGACCGGCGCTGGTGCGGTCCATGCAGTCGATCCCGCCGCCATAATAGAGCTGGCCGACAATGCACCATTCGCCACCCTGCGAGACCATGTCGGGAATACTTTTGAATTTGAACTCGTAAAAGATACTCAGGTGCGTCCCTGGTGAATATGATGTCGCATCGAGTATTTCGCTTCTTGGGTGCTGCGTAATGCCGACATCGGAATCACCTCCGTTCACCACGAATTGCCACAGAGTCGGACAGTTCGTCCCAGCGGTACAGCCTGAAGTGTTGAGATTGGTCGCATAGGCTTCGCTCGGTCCTTCGGAGTGGATATAGCCGCCCGTTTGCGGCTGCCAGGTAATACCATTAGCATCGGTCACTTGATAGTCGCCCAAAGCGGACGCGAAGCTGCCAGCAGATCCGCCCTCACCACCCGGATACGGCGGCAATAATTCCGGGCGCAGCGTATATCCGTCGGTCGTGCTCTGGTTCGTCGCAACTGTCGCGATCGGCGTAATGCCGTACTGCGAGTCGAGCCAGCCGTCGACGGTCGTACGATTGGCAGCCGTCTGGTTGACCATCGCCATTTGATGGAAGCAATTGTTGGACGTATTTTCAGAACCATTCGTGTTGCTGAAGAGCGTCGTTCCGACATTGGTCGAATAGGTGACGTTTGAACCGGACTGCGCAGCCGAAAGTTGCGTGGTGTCGTAGATAAGCTCTTCCGTGTAAGAGTCGACATCCCATACGGCCCAGCGTCCGCGCATGTATTGATCGAGGTAACCGACTGTGCCTCCTGCCACGCCGGCGTTTTTCACCATGACCGGATCGCTTGCGGTACCGTCGATGTCTGCAGGCGAGAGCGAGAAGGCCCAGTACGCGCTTGAATCGAAGGTGTTGCTCGCGGGCCCCGCGACGATCCACGGACCACCGATGACGGAATTGGTGAGCTCGAACGTATCGCCGGTCTCATTGAGTTGATTATTGAAGTTCTGGAGCAAGGAAAGGCTCGTACTTCCGCCAGTTGCCGTACCAGCGTATTGCTCCCACCACAGTGCGCTTGGATGGGTCACGTCTTCCACACCGGGCTGTCCCGGGTTCCAGACACCGCCGCTCGAAGTCGAGAATCCCTGGAAGACCGAAGCGACGCCACTCTCTGCAATGTTCGTAATGTTGTGATTGCTCGTAGAGACGTTGCCGGTAATAGTGAAATACGGAAGATTTGGCTGCCAGCCGTTCCAGTCGAGCGTGCCCGGGTATGCGACGGCGAAGAGTTCAACCTTAGAGGTCGACTGGCTTGCGGAATAGGCATTGCTCATCGTGGAGTTTGGCTGCGCACAGACTTCCAAGAGACCATCGGCTCCTTCGGCGATCTGAGGCATTTTTGCGAGCGTGTTCTGATTCCAGTCGTCCTCATGTCCTTCTACGGCACCAACGGTATCGTAGAGGGTCTTCACGTAACAGTACGTTCCCGAGCAGAATGAATTGAATTGGCTCACGCTTGCCGCGTGGGTGCTCGGGTCGAAGCCAATCGTCGTCGTCGCGTTGTCACTCGTGCGCTCGATGACAGCGAAGTTACCATTGTACGAGGACGCTGGTGAATACGCGCTCCAGCCGTCGGTCCATCCTTCGGACGGGTACTGATCAATTATGCCATTGTAGGTAACTCCCCCACTCGCAGCCGTCGTAAACGTCTGATCAGACGACGTCGCCGTCGTCCCCGTCGCATCTGCAGAAACGACCGCGAAGTGGTACGTGGTATTGGCGGTGAGTCCGGTAAGTGAAATCGAATGTGAAGTCAGCAGCGTTGCTGAAGATGAGGCAGAACCATAGCTTGTCGTGGTGCCATAGACGACCTGTGAGTTGGCACTCTTGTCGGTCGTCCAAGTGATCGTGGCAGCGGTCGTCGTCGGCGTGCCCGAAGAGATTGACGAGATGACCGGAGCTGTGTCTGTCGCCGTGGTAGTCGTAAACGTCTGGTCGCTCGACGTCGAGGTATTGCCCAGACTGTCAGCCGAAACGACCGCGAAGTGATACGTGGTGCCTGACGAGAGGCTGGTGAGCGAGATCGAGTGGCTCGTCACAAGTACCGCACTCGAGGAGGCGGAGCCATATGAAGACGTGAGTCCGTAGACGACCTTGGAGTTTGACGAGGTGTTGGTCGTCCAGGTGATGGTCGAGGTGGCGGTCGCGGTTGATGAGGCGATCGACGAGATGACCGGCCCGGCGTTGGAGACGGTGAATGATATGACGGTCGAGGTCGCGTAGTTGTTGGAGGTGTCGCGGGCCACGGCAAAGGCACTGTGAGAACCGCTCGAGGTGGCCGTGGTATTGAACGTCGTACCGTACGGAGCACTCGTGTCCTCGCTTCCCTGCTTCATACCATCGACGTAGAAGGTGACGCCAGCAACGGCGACGTTGTCGGAAGCGGTGGCGGCAAGGGTCATCGTGCTTGACGTGGCTTCGCTCGATACTGGTGAAGTCATCGTAACCGATGGAGGCGTCACGTCAGGTGTCGCGGTCGTCGTAAAGGTCTGGTCAGACGACGTCGCCGTATTCCCCTGCCCGTCAGAGGAGACCACGGCAAAGTGATAGACCGTTGAAGCAGTGAGTCCGGTAAGCGAGATTGAGTGACTGGTTGTAAATACTGCTGACGAAGAAGCAGAACCATACGAAGATGTCGTGCCATACACCACCTTGGAAGTGGCATTCTCATCAGTCGTCCACGTGACGGTCGCGGTGGTCTGCGCAGTCGATGAAGCGATTGCAGAGAGCACCGGCGGCGTGTTGTCGTCGGTCACGGTGATCGCGGTGGAGGTGGCGTAGTTGTTGGAGGTGTCGCGGGCAACAGCAATGATCGTCTTCGATCCGCTTGAGGTTGCTGTCGAGTCCCAGGTGATGGAGTACGGTGATGAGGTGTCCTCGCTTCCCTGCTTGATACCGTTGACGTAGAAGGTGACGCCGGCAACGGCGACGTTGTCAGAGGCGTTGGCTGAGATGGTGACGGAAGTTCCTGAGACGGTGGCGCCGTTTGAAGGTGCGGAGAGTGCAACGACAGGCGGAGTGATGTCAGCAGTCGTGAAGGTCTGGTCTGAGGAGGTGGAGACATTGCCAACGCTGTCGGTCGAGACGACCGCGTAGTGGTAGGTGGTGGCGGAGGTGAGGCTGGTGAGTGATATGGAGTGACTGGTAACGAATGATGCGCTTGATGAGGCGGAGCCGTAGCTTGCTGTCGTGCCGTACACCACCTTGGAGGTCGCGTTCTCGTTGGTGGTCCAAGTGATGGTTGCGCTGGTGCCTGCGGGAGTTCCTGCTGAGATGGATGAATTGACCGGGGGCGTGTTGTCGACGGTAACGCTCTCGCTCGTCGTTGCGTAGTTGCCCGAGGTGTCTTCAGCCACCGCGTAGAGCGTGTGCGTGCCGTCAGAGACACCGGTTGAATTCCACGTCATGGCATATGGTGAGGAGGTATCAGCGGCACCGATGTTCGTGCCGTCAACTTTGAATTGGACTTGAGCAACCGCGACGTTGTCAGAGGCGTTCGCGGTGAGCGAGACGGCGGAGGTGCCGACGGTAGCGCCTGATGCCGGGGCGGTGAGCGTAACGGAAGGTGGGGTGGTGTCCGGAGTCGAGCTTGAGGTAAAGGTCTGATCACTGGAGACGGAGAGCTTGCCCGCACCATTGGTGGAGCGGACGCGGTAGTGGTAGGTAGTGGCTGACGTGAGACCGGTCAAGACGACCGAGTGGCTCGTGACGAGCGAGGAATTGATCGTGGTGGTGGAGCCATATGCGCTCGTGAGTCCGTAGTTCACTTGTGAGTCAGCGGTTTGGTTGGTGGTCCAGTTGATCGTGGCGCTCGAGAGACCGGGCGTGCCTGAGGAGATCGAGGAGAGGACCGGGGCTGCGTTCTCGACGGTGACGGTGATTGACGAGGTTGCGTAGTTGCCTGAAGAATCCTGCGCGAGTGCTACGATCGTGTGCGTACCGTCAGAAACGCCGGTTGAATCCCAGGTGATGGAGTACGGGGATGAAGTGTCTGCCGCACCGATGTTGTTGCCATCAACTCTGAATTGGACTGACGCAACCGCAACATTGTCAGTAGCAGCTGCCGTGAGTGTAACGGCTGATCCTGAGACTGCGGCACCTGAAGACGGTGCGGTGAGTGATACCGATGGTGGCGTGAGATCAGCGGTTGTCGTTGCAACTGCAGGGATGGAAGCGCTCGAGACATTGCTCGAGGTATCGACGGCGGTGAGGGTGTAGGTGTAAGTGGTGTTGGGAGTAAGTCCGGTGTCGTTGAACGTGATGCCGGTCGGAGATGCGATGAGGACGCTGTTGCGGAAGAGCTGGTAGTTCTGCACGGCGACGTTGTCGGTTGCAGCAGTCCACGAGAGATCGATCTCGGTTGAGGAGGCGACGGATGCGATGAGGCCGGTTGGGGTCGAGGGTGGTGTCGTGTCGGTAGATGGACTGCCTCCACCACCCCCTCCTCCGCCACCTCCACCTCCACCTCCACCTCCGCCACTGTAGACCGGAGCGGAGACGGTCGTGAAGATCAAATCAGTTGATGTTGCCGCGTCACCTTGTATGTCATGCGACACGAGTTGGAAGTGGTAGGTTGTTCCTGCAATGAGGTTGCTGAGCGCAAGTGTGTGAGTGGTTGCAATGATGCTTGAGGTGGCGACGGATCCGTAACTCGTCGTGAGGCCGTAGTTGATGGTTGAATCTGATGATACGGGAGTAGTCCAAGTGATCGTGGCGCTGGTGGTGGTGGTCGAGACGTTGACGCTCGATATGATGAAGGCTGACGAGGGCGTGGAGACGGGGCCAGCGGGAGTGGAAGGCGTTGATGATCCTCCTGTTTCTTGGGTTTGTTGCGCGAGACTATTGAGGAGTGCACGCGTCTTGTTACCAACTGTGCCGTATCCGGTAGTAGTGGGTGTACCGGAAGAGACGATGCCGTGGGCTTTCTGAAGCGCTTTGACTGCTGCTTCGGTCAGGGGTCCGTAGAAGCCGGTTGGTGCTGATGCTGCGAGGAGTCCCTGGGCTTTGAGGATCTCTTGAGCGCAGGTGACGTTCGCTCCGGTTGATCCGGGAGCGATGTTTGCAGTGATGGTGCAGAAAGTGGCGGAGGTGGCTGGTGTTGGGATTGGAGTCGTCTTGTGCGCAGCGATGAGGGCCTTGAGTTCGGCTTCGAGGGTGGTGATGAGGGCTTCGAGAGTGGTGATTTCGGTTGCTTCGGAGGAAGTGGGGACGGTCGTGGTCGTAATGACACTAGTATTTATTGGTGAGGAGGTTACTGGGGTAGTTGCACTTACTCCCGGAAGAGAGATGAGCTTTTCAAGCGACGGGAGTGGAGGGAGTGCTACCGGTGTTACCGAGGTGAGGTTGAGTGCGGTTATCGCTACAGGGTAGAGAGCGAGCGCACCAAACACCGCTAATCCAAAGACACGCAACAATGAGGTCTTCGTGAGACCCTTCCCGTACTTCACAGGGGAATAATACGCGGTTCGTTTGGTAAATCCAACTGGCGGGCAGATACGGGGTGTTGATAACTAGGATCCGCCTCTGTGCCTATTGGATGGTGAAGTTAACTGTCTGCATATCACTCGAGCCATCGGAGAAAGTAGCAATAGCAGTGAGGACTGATGGCCCGCGCGTCGAGGGGAGCAATGATAACGAATAGGGGGGTTCTGATACAGTGCCGATCGGGAGCCCGTTGAGCGCGTAACTTACAGCCGTCACCGACTTTTCTCCACCATATGAAGCACTGATATGGAGACTGTTGCTTCCGGAGACGATTCCACCCGCTTGCGGAGAAGTCACGACGAAGCCTTGCTCCGGAGCGATAGTAGTGGGAGCTCCTGTATCTGCACTGGTAGATGTACCCGATATATCACCTTGCGATTGCGCCCAGATCTGTACCGGATATTCCCAATAGGCGAACTGTGGATCGCTTGCGGGGTTCGTTGGCGGGCCGGCAAGCGGATTGCCGCGTTGCGTCCAATAGAGGATTTCGTGAACACCCTCACTCGGATCAGTGTTCCAGTTGCCTTGTAAGACCTGGGGAAGTGATGACTCGTTCGGATTCGGCGCAGGCGTAGGGAAGGTATCAGAAGTGGACGAATATTTTTGAAGTGCGTACGCCATGATCTTATGCCAGGTAGGTACCACGATAAGTGCTGCGATGTTGTTGGTCATCGGCGTGTTGTCGTTGTTGCCGACCCACTCACCCACCGCAATTGACGGGCTGTAGCCAATGACCCATGCGTCACGCGAATCGTTGGTTGTGCCGGTCTTGTCGGCGACATCATAACCAGAGAACGTAAGGGGGCCGTTTGGCGCGAATTCAGGCTGGCGATTGGTATCAGTAGAGAGCACGTTACTGATGAGACGTGCGATTTGCGGGTCGAGCACACGTGTGGACTGGTCTTGATAACTCTCGAGAACAGTACCGTTTTGGTCTTCGACTTCAAGGACACCAGTGGGCGGATTCCTCACACCATCGTTGGCAAAGACACTGTAGGCGCTCGTCATTTCGAGCAGGTTGACCTCTCCGCCGCCGAGCACGAGCGAGAGACCGTAGCGCGAGGGGTCGCCAAGCGTCGTGATACCGAGAGATTGTGCGGTGTCGATCGACTGCTGGATGCCGGCGAGATACAGGAGTTTTACCGCCGGGACGTTTTCTGAATTGCCGAGCGCCTGTTGCAAACTCATCGGCCCGAGGAAGTTGCCACTGTAATTTACTGGCGCATAGCACGGGGGCGTGTTGTTGGTGGTGTCTGAAGGCGCGCACGAGGTTGAAAATTGCGTCTGTAGATCGAAAAGTACTGTTTGCGGCGTATACCCTTCCTCGAAGGCTGTGGCATATACGAAAGGCTTAAACGAGGACCCCGGCTGACGCAGCGCGAGTGTCGTATTGACCTGACCATCGATCGTGTTGTTGAAATAGTCAGCCGAACCCACCATCGCAAGGATCTGGCCAGTCTTCGGGTCGACCGCGACAACACCCGTATTGGAGGCGTTAAATTTACTTTGCAGGCCCGGTGCGTCTTGCGAAATAATATTCTGGGTCTGTTGTTCGAGATCATAATCAAGTGTGGTGATCACCTTGAGGCCTCCATTTTCTACTTCGTCGACGCCATATTTCTCTTCGAGATATTCGCGGATATAGAAGACAAACCATGGCGCCAAAATACCATTGTCGCTCTCGGGCTTGAATTGCACCTGCTCGTTGAGGGCTTGTGTGTATTCGTCTTTGGTAATGTAGCCGAGTGTGAGCATCTTCGAGAGCACGAGGTTTTTGCGCGCATCGAGTGCTGCGCGGTTGTCGCCATACGGCGAGTAATACGTCGGCGCCTGCGGGAGCGCTGCGATGTATGCCGCTTGCGCGAGATCGACATCACTCGCGTCCACACCGAAGAAATATTGCGATGCGGCTTGGACGCCGTAGATCGTACCGCCGTAGGGCGAATCATTGAGATATGAATTGAGGATTTGATCCTTGCTATACGTCTTGGTGAGGCGTATCGCCAATATAATCTCTTCGATTTTGCGTGAGATCGTTTTATCGTCGGTGAGAAGTGAATTCTTCACCACTTGCTGTGTGATGGTCGAACCGCCTTGCGCATAGCCGCGCGCTGTGACGTCAGCCCAAGCAGCACGCAAGATCGAGAGCGGCCGGACGCCAGCGTTTTGGTAGAAGGTGTCATCTTCGATGGAGATAGTCGCATCTTGGATATACGGGCTGATCTGCGACAACGGAACTGACGTTCTCTCTTCCTCGCCATGCACGTCATAGAGCACAATGTTGCCCGTGCGATCGTAGATCTTGGTCGATTGCGCTACTTGGCGGTTCTCGAAGTTTTCGATCGAGGGGATCGGCACGAGCGACGCCCAGACAATGATGCCGCCCACAATGAAAAGAAAAAGTGCGACGATTCCGAGAATACCGAATTCAAGCCAGTACGGCATCTTGAACCGTTTGAAAATACGGCGGCGTTCTCGGCGCGGTGTCGAAGAACTCTGTGACATACAATGACAGTCATTGTAACGCCTTTGTGTACGCGTGCCTATTGCACGCTAGTGCGCGCATACGCGAGATGGGTGAGTGCTAGAGCGATCGCATCATACTCGTCATCGTGCGCGATCTTTTTTTCAATCTTCATCAAAAGACGCACCATCGCTGCTACCTGCCGCTTGTCGGCGCTCCCCGAGCCTGCGACGGCGCTCTTTACCTGCATCGGAGTGTATTCAAATACCGCAACACTCCGCTCTGATGCACTCTGTATCAAGGCGCCCCGTACTTCGGCAACACGCATAGCGGTTTTTTGATTGGTGTTGAAAAAGAGTTTCTCGATCGCGAGTTGTGAAGGTTCAAACTCTTCGATCAGCCGTGCACATTCGCGTGCAATTATATCGAGTCGCTCGGTAAACTCCATCTGCGCTGAAGTCTCGACACACTGCGAGAAAATGAGTATGTCTTTCCCTTTCTGATCTCGCTCGACAATGGCCATTCCACATCTGCCGTAGCCTGGGTCAATACCAAGGACTCTCATTGATGGAGTGTATCATTATCCTATTCTCCGCAGGATTTCAGTAGACCCCTGCTGAAGACGACGTAATAATAGTAAACGTATTGCTGTTTGCAGACGCTAGATACGTTGGTGTGGGAACAATATTAGTGCCTTGGAACATAGCGGTTGATGGGGTGTATAGTTTGGCGACGATTTGATAGCTGGGACCAGTAGCATAGAGAGAGGATCCGCAATAAGCAGGGGTACCACCAGAGGCACAAAATCCCGAAGCAGGAGGAGTTTGGAAGCTAAAACTACCACTCGTCGGAAGTCCGCTCTGTAGGAAATACGGGAATGAATTGGCACTGGCAGTAGAAGAAGTAGGTACGATATATATCGCAACTGCAGATCCTGCAGGAGCGTTCTGTGAATTCCAAGAAATACTCAGAGCGCTTCCTTGCATGATACTCTGACCTCCCGAAGGCGTGGTGACTGTGATTGAAGGCGTGGTGGCGTCCGGTACGCATGATCCCGGTACATTGCAGCCATTAGTGTCTGTCGTCCCCGGTCCGCGCATAGTCCCAACAGGGCATACTGCAAGCGTGTACATAGGGCATACAACGACCGTATTAGTCACGCATTTTGGCGGCAATAGGCAGCCGTTGGCATCATTCCCTTGTGGAACGAGTGTTCCGTTGATACAGGCGGCGGGCTGGTAGCTGGGACATATGTTTGTGATTTGCTGAGTTGTGCAGGAAGGGTACGCGAAACTTCCTGACAGATTTCCATTGCTGCAGATGCGCATTTGTGACTGACACGATTGGCCAGCAGAGGCACTCGGAGATTGGTAGGCCAAGACGGACGAACCGCTCGCAACGCTTTGGTTATCGAAACTGCAGGATTGTGTCTGCGAGGGAGACGAGGGGCTGCCACTTTGTTCTAGAAGCAACTGCAGTTCCTGCTCCAGGACCTGGACGAGTTGCGTAAGTGCGGCTGTCAAAGACGCTTCAAGAGAGGTGTTTGTCTGTACTGTCTGGGCCGAAACAGAAACCGGTAATGCGAATAACATGATACTGACCCCTAGCGAGATGTATTTTTTCATAGCATTATGGTGCCGATAATACCTTCACGGTAGCATATTTCATTACAAGTATGCGAGTTATCAACCCCATATCATGAAATCGTAATTCGCATTTATATGTCACATAAAAGACCTATAAAATCTTCAAATTTGTTTACCGGTTGAGCGGCATCACGAGATAGGTGAAATTTTGGTCGGATACACCACGCAAGACCAGTGCACGGCCCGCACCAGAGAAGCCGATATGAACCGAATCCGACATGACCGAGCCGAGACAATCCGAGAGATAGCCGATATGGAAATTAATATCCACATCCTCGCCGGTAAGTGCGGCGTCGATACTATCCGACATCTCGCCGATCGAAGCACTTGAGGCGGTCGCGGTAAATATTTTACGTCCCGGATACACATGCAGGCCGATATGTTGCTCGGTACCTGAGAAGACACGCGCCTTGCGAAGCATTTCAGAAAAATCATTCTTGAGTATCGTGGCTTCGGTCGTGAAATTCTTGGGGATTATTTCCTTATAGTTAGGAAAGCTCGCATCAACGACACGGGAAACATACTGCACTCCGTCACCCGAGACGGTCATTTGCGAATCATCAATTTTCAGTTCGACTGTATCGCTTTCGATACGCTCGAGAATATGGGCGAGCTCGGAGATATGTTTGAGCGGGATTAGAATCTCATGCGCTTCTTTGAAGCTACTCGGTATGGTTTTTTCTGCGAGGCGAAATGAGTCAGTCGCCGCACAGACCAAAACTTGCGCCTGGAGCGACACAAAAACACTTCCGAGCTCTGGCCTGATCATCGACGGTGAGGCGGCGTACGAGACCGATTGGATGCCTTTAAGGAGATTCTCTCGGGCGATCGATATACCCGCTACACCTTCACTTGATGTAAGAATCGGAAACTCACTGTGTGATACGGCTTTGATAAGAGTCTTCGTGCCGCGAGACTCTACAAGGAGATTCGAATCGTCTGTGGAGAGTGTCACTTTATCACCTGAGATTGATCGGATGGTTTGTGAGAGGACATGCGCGTTTACTGCCACAGAACCAGTTTCAATAATTTCGGCAGGTACAGTGACCTCAATCCCCGCTTCGAGGTTGGTTGCGCGCACCTTCAGCTCTTTGGTTACTTCGAGCAAGATACATGAGAGGACCGGTAGGGATTCTTTTTTACCGACGACACGCTCCGCCAAGAGAATCGCGTTCAATATTCTTTCCTTGGTTGTTCCGATCTTCATAAGGTTCCTTTTAAATACTATTACTACTATTAGTGGTGTGGATACTGGGTATAACCCCAAAAATTGCTTTTGTAAAGCCGTTATTTTGGCATGACGCTGTTGGGGAGAAGTAGGTAAAAACACTCTGATAAGAAGTGGGTAAACGGAGCGTAGTAGTTTCGATGCAGTTCATACTGTATTTGTCAGATGGTTATCTACAGAGTTATATACAAGTAATTCACAGGAGATTTATGCGTGGATCAGCGTCCGGATATGATCGAGTTCTTGTTCGAGTGCGTTGTTTCTTTTGACTTCTTCTTTTATTTTCTCGCATGAGTGGATGACAGTCGTATGGTCACGACCACCGAGCTTCTCCCCGATCGAAGGATACGAGACGTTGAATTCTTCGCGCAGGATATACATGATGATTTGTCGCGGTTTCACCACCTCCTTCTTACGCGTCTTTTCGTAGATGCTCTTCTCGGCAATATCATAGTATTGCGCGATACGTCGCACGACCTCGTCGACCGAGACGCCCTTGTTTGGCTTTATATTGTGCTTGATCAGCATTTTACATCGGAGAGCGAGATCGATCTTGCCCTTGAGTTGTGATTTGCAGACGATCATGTTGAGTACCCCCTCAAGCTCGCGGATATTGCCGCGCACCGACTCGGCGATGAATTGCACGATGTCTTCAGGAATCGAAAAACCGTGTTTCTCGAGCTTCGCTTGGATGATCGCAGTACGCGATTCGACATCAGGTTCGGGGATCTCCGCGATCATGCCGCCCGAGAAGCGGCCCTTGATACGATCTTCGAAGCCCGGTAGAAGCATCGGGTGCTTATCAGAGGAGAAAACGATTTGTTTGTTGTTGTCGCGCAGCGCATTGAAGAGATGGAAGAGCTCTTCCTGCGTCTTCTCGGTGTTGGCGATAAATTGCACGTCGTCCATGATGAGGACGTCGTACTGGCGATATTGATTTTTGAAATTATTGGCGTTACCAGCGCGTACCGAGTTGATGTAATCCACTGCAAACTTTTCACTGGTGACGTACAAGACCTTTTTGTTGGTGTGGCTTTTCTTGAAGTAATTCCCGATCGCTTGGATGAGGTGAGTCTTCCCATGGCCGGTCGACCCGTAGATGAAAAGCGGGTTGTATGTGGCGCCAGGATGATCTATGACGGCCTTCGCAGCAGCGTGTGCGAGCTGGTTGAAGGGACCGACGACAAAAGTATCGAAGGTGTAGCGTGGGTTGAGGTTGTCGCGCTTGTCGATATAGAGCGACTGGAGGTCGAAGGAAGCATTTTCATTCTCCTGAACACGCGGGCTCCGGCGCTCGGGTGATACGACGGGCGCGCGGTGGATGCTATAATCGACAGCTCTAATGGTGTTGTCGAGATTGCGAAGTGTCGAGAGAATAAGCTTGTGGTGCTTGTCCATCAGCCATTCCTTCACTATTTTCGAGGGAACGGCGACTTGTACCGATCCCCCTGCGACATCCCTGTTTACGATATCTGTATTTCGAAACCAGGTGCGGAAGCTTGTTTCTGAAGTGCCGAGTTCGATTTGAACCAGCGCGTTTTGCCACAATTCTCTGTTAGTCATACGAAGTGCGATCATTATACGCGCGTATGGTTTGCAACCAAGTATCTGTTTTCAGCCACGACCGATTTTCTGGTGTGCATAACCTGTGGATAACTAGATAAGTAGTGGCAAACGTGCAGGGGAAGCATCTTTTCGAACATACCGTAAGTACAAAGCTTCTGGTATCTCCCACGAACATACCCTGTGGTAATGAGGCTCCTGCAGGCGAGGTTCGAAAAGGTGCTTCCCCTGCACGTTTGCCGATTGCAGATGTTGTGGCACCCCAGAGGGAAATGGGTTGCGGAACATCGCCTGTGGAATCGTAGTACCTTATAAGTACGTTCGTGGGAGGAATACAGTCTCCGTGCACTCACGGTAGGTTCCGCGACCCATTTCCCTCTGGGGTGCCACCCCAACAAACAAACTTGAAAATCAGGATTTTACTGCTATAGTGCGCCCATGAAACGAACGTACCAGCCCAAGAAACGCCGCCGCCTCAGGAAGCACGGCTTCTTGAAGCGTGCTGCATCTCCTGCGGGCCGCTCGGTATTGCGCCGCCGCCGACAGAAGGGACGCGCCAAACTCTCCGTCTGATGCCCCGTTCGCTGCGTATCAAGCGCGCTGATTTCGCTACTGCCTCAAGGCAGGCGAAGCGGCTTGTTGGCATCTATTTCTCACTTTCTGTCTCAAGAAGCGCGACAGGCTTCAAGTGCGCCTGTGTCGTCTCCAAGAAAGTCAGTAAAAGCGCAGTTGTACGCAACAGGGTTAAGCGTCTTTGCCGAGAAATTGTCCGCACCACTGTTTCCCATGATGAAAAAGCAGTATCACTGATCTTTTATGCCAAGAAGGAGGCGGCAACCGCCGATTTTCCCGCGATCAAGGCAGATATCGAGTCGCTTTTGAAGTCAATCTGATTTCCTTTCAGTTGAGACGTTTGGGGGCTACAATAAGCCGATATGTTTTCTTGGATCGCGCTGCTTTTCGTGACAGTCATCTATAATCCCCTCTACAACCTGATGGTATGGCTCATTAGTGTTGTGCCGAGCCATGAAGTAGGATTTGCGGTGCTCGCACTCACTGTCATCGTCAGGATTATACTCATCCCCCTCTCTCGCCGCGCGATCCAGTCGCAGGTCGATATGCGTAAGGTCGCTCCCGAGATCACGAAGCTTCGCGACAAGCACAAGGACGACAAACAAGCCGAGAGCAAAGCGATTTTTGAGCTCTATAAAGAGCGGGGGATTCATCCTTTTTCAGGCTTTTTCCTCACGATCATACAGATCTTTATTGTATATCCGATCTATTGGATTTGTTCGCGCGCGGGACTCCCGAAGATCGATGCAGGGGCGCTGTATTCTTTCGTACATGTGCCGAGTGTCGTCAATATGGAATTCCTCAGTCTCATCAATATGTCTGGGCACAGTATCGTGCTTGCGCTCCTTGCAGGTGTGAGCCAATTCACTTATACGCGGCTTGCGATGGGTCCGCATGGCGTCAAGACGGCAACGGAAGCATCCTTCTCCGACGATATGGCGCGCAGTATGGATACCCAAGCGCGCTACGTGCTCCCTGCCATCATCGCGGTCATCGGCTATTCAATCGGCGCGGCGGCGCCCTTGTACTGGACGACCAGCAACACCTTCATGATCGTGCAGGAATATATCGCCGGGCGGCGCTTCTCGGACAAGGTATAGATATTCTGCAGAGGCGTCTTATGCCTTTTGCGAACTGAACGCGATTGCATACGCACCGACTCTCAAAAAACATCGAGGCTAAGCCTCGATTTTTTTCTACTGCCGGTACTGTGCCTGGGATGATTTCGCTGCGCGAGGTTCGCAAAAGGCATAAGACGCCTCTGCGGGCACCTTTATTCGCATTTGCAGGCGAAGTGTCGTATAGTGCTCGCATCGAGCCTATGAACCCTCCTATCGAAACCATCCTCTCAGAACTTCTCGCTTCCCTTGGTATGGGCGACGCAAAGATCGTGCGATCCGAGATCGCCGGGCAGATCGTCTTTTCTATAGAAACACCGGACGATCGTGCTTTTATCAGCAACCACGCCGAGGCAGTGCATGCTCTCGATCACCTCGTGAAGAAAATCGCTGAGAAGAAGTCGGGGTCTATGCCAAGCGATGATGAGACACAAGCCGAAAATCCTCGAGGCAGCCGTATGATGTTCCTTGTCGACATTGGCGGCCAGCGCACCAAGCACATCAAGGATTTGCAGGCGCGAGCCTTGATGATGGCGGAGCGCTCCCGCAGCTTTCAATACGACGTCGAGCTCTCACCAATGAGCTCTTACGAGCGTCTCATTGTTCATACTACCCTGCAGGATATTCCCAACGTAAAGACTGAGTCCCTTGGCGACGGTCGCAACCGCCGCGTCGTTATCAAGTACGCCGCTTAGGGCAGGAGAAAATCTTTATTAACACTGAGAGCCGGTCGCCGTCGTAGTGAAGCTGTTCAAGACCGCGTTGAGGTTGAGGATGCACGGGTTGATCTGATAGAGGACCAGCCAGATCGAGAGCAGGATGACGAGCCCAATAGTCGCATCCGATATGATCTCGCGCGCTTTTCCCTTGCTCGAGACTATGTCGCTGCCCATATACAGGAATCCTCCATACACGATGCGTACGACTGCTGCTATGGCACCCAAGCTGATGCAGGTCTCGAAGATCGCGTTGAGGTATCCTGAAAGGGAGTTGCCTTGAAATATATTGCTGAATTGAGTCGCGTTGCCGTAGTTGGCGAGCGGTACGAAGGTGGGTGTAGTGGGCGTGCTATATGACGGGCCATAGGATGAGCCTGCACCTCCGTTGTCAGCATGTGCCGCGCAGACAAGTGTAAATACAACAAGCAGGCATATGATGCTGGTGAATGAAAACCTGCGAACGAGAGTACCTTTCATATCTCTATTGTGTCACATTCAAGACCCAGAGCGATTCGTCGGTGGCGTTTTGGAATGCGATGTAGGTTCCCGTAGGATCCATCACGGGGTTTTGTACGTCGAGTGAGACTCCGTCGGAGCTCGGCGAATACACTAGTGTCTCCTGTCCGCTCGAGAGATCTATCTGCCACCAATTGTCTGAAGTACTGACAAGCCCTTGATACCATTCTTGCAAGAAGTCGCCTGTGGGCGCGGAAGTCGGCACGGCACAATACACTATGGTGCTCGCTCCCGGCATCCAGACGCATTTGTCGGCAATTGTCTGAATCGTGGCGGTCGTCGGTGTCGTTGTGGCTCGAGTGAAAAGCGATAGAGACGAACCATTGGAGCTTCCATATACCAAAGCAGAACCCCCTGGCTGTGCGTTCAAGGTGAGTCCTTGTATGTCGTGCATCAAGGGCGTAAGGGTGCTGTTTGCGCCGAGTGTATAGGCATATCCCGGCACGCCGTCTTGCGGACTTTCAAGCAAGATTATGCGATTGTCGGAGAGATAGGATGCATCCCAACTACCCACGAGCGAGTAAAAAACATGCGTGCTCTTGGTGCCGCTCCAGTTCTGGCTATAGCCGTCGACGCCGCCCTTGGGGCTCGCGGTCAGATAGAAGATCGCGTCCGTCTTCGGGTTCATTGCGACCTGCAGGATATTCGGCTGCATGTATGATCCATACAGCGTGCCGTTCGTAGTCGATGTCGCGTTGGTACTGGTCGCGATGGTGCCGAGGAAGGTCGTCACATTGCCGGCTCTCGTCGATCGAACGCTCGATGATACTTCCGTCATAGCTCACATATGCCTGATAAATCTTCGGCATGAGTGTGTCAGTAAGCCTTGAAGTAAGACGACTTGCGGGTTCGGCATTGAAGACATATCCGTTGGCGCGCTCCACATAATAGAGATCTGGCGTACTCGAGCTCATTATGAAGCCCATACCCGAGGTCGGTGCGGGGTCTACTTCCCAGAGCTTGGAGGATGAGGTGGCGAGCGTCGGCGAAGAAGCGGCGGAGATACCGGAGCCCACCAGTTGGTTTTGTGGGGTGCTGCCGCCTGTCCCGTTGAAATCCGGCGTCGAAGTGCCGAAGCTCGTCGCGACACTCGTCGATGAGCCAGCCTTTGAATTGATATAGAAATACCATCCGGCAAGAGCACCGATGATCAGTACAATGATGCCGACGAGCACGAATCTGATGATGGTTGAGATGCTCATATGATTAGAGACCGCTGTTGAACAAGTTGCCCGAATCAGGCTTCGCGCTCTCCGTCGAGCCGCTCCCGGAACTGCCCGAACCTACCGAGCCAAAGGTGAAATTCCACGAGCTCTTCGCGTCGAGGAAGATGTTGGTCGCATGGGTGACCTCAAGCGCGAGCTGTGCTTGCCCCGAAGAGTTTGCCGCATTGATCGTGATCTCACTCGGATCCTGTGCGCTCGCCTTGACTGGTGAGTCGTTGATAGTCCACGCGTAGGTGAGATTGGAATCGTTCGGGCTCTGAGCTTGTGCGAAATACGGCACCGCGGCGAAGGTAGTCTGGCTTCCAGGGATCGACGCACTCGATGCGAAACCGTTGTAGTACGTGATACCAAAAAGCGGATGGTCTTGATACAGCACGATCTGCGGGTTTGCTGCAGGTACTAAAAGCGATGCACTGCCGGTATAATCGCCGTCTTGCGACTCGGTGTCGATTTCTACCACCGTGCTCCCATCGAGCGGAGGCGCCGGCAGAAGCACAGACGATCTGCCGAGACCCGAGAGATTTCCCAAGACCACGTCATTTTCTTTCCAGGTGTAGTTGATTTGCGAAGATGGAACGAGCGTACCGTCAGCTCGCTTGAAATACACGATTGCTTGCACGCGGATAGGGGTGCCAGCTGAGGGCAGTGCACGACCCTTATAAAAAGGCGGTACATACGTGTTGCTGTCCATAAGGAGGTCGACCTCTGTCGGTGAGATGGTCGATTGTGCTTGTACCTGCGTGCCATCAAGCGCCGTGACAGAGGCGACAATATTCATGTGCGATCCAAGCGGCCCTGCCGTCACATTGGTGCTTGTCATACCGGTGCCTTGTGCTATCGTCGTGCCGTTTGATCGCCAAACGACCGTACTGTCTGAAAGGTCGACCGACGTGTCCTGTAGTGTAAGAGAAACAGTATCGCCGGGCGCGGGGTTTTGCGGTGAGGCCGTGATTGATGCATTTTCATTCTGCCCGGAGAGATTGAGTATAGAAAAGTTGGTCTGCGCGAAAGCAGTCGAAACACTCATGAGCGCCATGAGAAGAGCGAGAGTACTCGCCAACGATTTCATACACCCATTATACCGTCTCTTTGGAGGGTTATTTGTCTTGTTGACTCGCTTCGAAGGATAAGCGGTTTTCTCGGATCATCTTATACACAAAATAGCTCCAACCCGGGAATAATTCGGATACAGGAAAGAATTTAAAAAGTACGGTAGTTATGAACCTGCCCGGTGCTTTTCGCGCAATACTTACGCCGAGATGGCTGAACCAAATGGCTATAATAAAGCCAACGATAGGATCTAAGAGTGAGTCAATTATCCAGCCCAAGCCGAGTACAAATCCTAGTATGAAGCTAAGGAGGTCAGCCACGCCGGCAAATACTCTAAGCATCGTCGCACTCCCCGCACTGATTTTACCCTCGTTCATGCGTTGCCTTGAAGTGCGTTGCTGTTAAGGCCTCCGCCGACGGGTGCAGTATCGGCGCCGGGAGCTGCAAAGGCCGCGGCCGGTGCAGCGGCAGCCGGTATCGGCGCCGGCCGTTCAGGAGGTGCGAGCTCAGCCGAGGCGATCTCCCCTTCCGGCCCGCCTTCGTTGACCGCGGCGAGTTCCTGCTTCGCCTTTTTGATCGCAAGGATCTGCGACGGGTCGGAGGTGATGATCTGGTCTTCGGTGTACGAGGCGATGACCTTGATGCGCGACGTGCTTCAAGCCCGCGAAGAAGATCCCCTCCCCTACATCGGATTCGAGCAGCAGATATTTTTCCTCGTCGGAGAGTTTGAAGGTCTGCTGCACGAGGTCGACCGAGGTCGGCGATTGGCGCAAAAGAGTTGAATCGACGAGTTGGTGATCATCGGGATGCCGTAGGGCGAGTTGAGGAAGTCGGAGACGTCCTGCGTGATCGTCGAGATGCCGAGGTAGTATTTGCGGCCGCGCTTCGCGATACCGAAGAGGAACGAAGCCGTGTCTTCGGAGCGCATCATCCACCACGCCTCGTCGATGACGAGCAGGCGCTTGCGCAACTCTTTGCGCACGGGTTCCAGATGTGGTGCGTGATGATGTACATCGCGACCGGCTTGAGGTCGTCTTCCATGTCGCGCACCGAGAAGACGACGAGCTTTTTGTTCATGTCGACGTTGGTCGGCCGGTTCATAAAGCCGCGACCACGTGCCTTTGGTGTATTTGCTCAGAGACGCTGCACGAGCGATCTCGCTCCCTTCCATGCCGGAGAGCACGAGCTCGAAGTCGGAGAGAAGCGGCGGCTCGACTGAGCGCGAAGTTGGCGTCCGCGCGTGATGTCTTTGAGCGCGTATGTCTCGGTGATCGCACGGTCGATGATCGCGTCTTCTTCCGGCGTGAGGCCGCCGAGCATGATGCGGAAGAGGCCGACGAGCGTGATGATGTTGTTGCGCAAGACGTCCGAGGGCGCTTCGTCTTCGCGCGGGATCGGCAAGGTCGAAGGGATTGATGTGGTGCTCGGAGCGAAAGTGAAATGTTGAAATAGCGGCCGCCGACCGTTTCGGCGAGATATTCGTATTCGCGTTCAGGGTCGATGACGATGACCTCGGTGTCGAACATGAGGGAGCGCAAGATTTCGAGCTTGGTCGTGTAGCGATTTGCCCGCACCGGATTTGGCGAAAGTCACGGAGTTGTAGTTTTCGAGGCTAGAAGCTGATCAAAGAGGATCAGCGACGAGTTGTGGCGGTTGATGCCGTAGAGGATGCCACGGTCGGAGGTGAGGTCGAAAGAGATGAACGGGAAGATCGAGGAGAGCGGCGCGGAATTGAGCTTGGTGTGCACGTCGAGCTCGTCGGTGCCGAGCGGCAGGACCGAGCGGAAGCCTTGTTCTTGTTGGAAAAGTGCCGGGCGGATGTAGACGAGACGGCTTTCGAGAATGCCGCGGATCTCGGTCTCGATCTTGTCGATCTCTTCGCGCGTAGTTGCCGTAGATCGTGAGGTAGAGGCCCACTTCGAAGATGCGCTCCTGCGCCTGTTGCAAGGAGTCGCGCAACTGCTCGAGGTCGCGAGTAGGCGGTGTCGAGCATCGGGTCGCGCACCATCCCCTTCTCTTCGCGCGTCGAGATCTGCGACTGCACCTCGGCGACTTTCTTCTGGAATTTGCGGAGCATCTCGTTGGTGTCCATCGGATGGATGAAGATCGAGATGTCGATCACTTTGTCCATGTTGATGATCGGCGCGAACCACCCCGTCGTGAGGAAGCGCGGATACGAGATGACGAAGAACGTGCGCGCGATCTTTCTCGCCCAGGTCGAGCTCGCGGGAATCGATCTTGAGCGCGTGCGGCGCGATCACGTCCTGCAGGTCGAGGACGCCGGTCTGGTAGATCTCCTCCGGCAGAACCGGCAACTCATGTTGAGGCTTTTCGGTCGGATCTTTTCTTCTGAAGTAAGTAGTCGAGTAGTGCCATACGTTATTAGTTATTGCTTCAAGCGGCATCGGCTTGCCTTCTTCGCCCGGGTTGAACATCTTGTAGAGAAGCTCGATCGCTTCTTCGGTGCCGAGCTGTACGGTGCGCACGCCCGTGCGCACGAGGCCTTGCTGCACGATCGAGATGCGCTGTTCAAGCTGGGAGACTTGCTCTTCGAAAGTCTTGTTGGCGTTCGTTCGGCTCGGTCTTCTTGTTGCCGAACGGCAGCATTTTGCCGACGCCGCTCTTGCTGATGCGAGACTGAAGCGAATACGGCACGACGACGAAGAAATTCTTGGTCATGATGTTGGCGGCCTCGGTGAAGCTCTTGATGAACTCGATGTATTCGCGGATCTGCACGCGCATGAGGTCGTCGAGCTGCTCCTTGTATTGCGCTTCGAGCGTCGCGATATACGGGCGGATGTCGAGCATGCGCGATTGCACGAAGATCTGACACGGAGAAATCAAGCGAGTTGAGGAAATTCTGGAATTGCACGATGAAGGCGGTCTGCTCGTCCTCGCTCTTGAGTGCGAAGTTGATCGATGAGGCGAGGAGGATCGCGCGCAGGCTGCCGTCTTTGAGGATGACGACGCCGTCACGCACTTCGCGAGACCGGCACGAATTCCTGCGTGGAGCGGCTGTTGGATCGTGGTGTTGATGGACGTTGGGTAGGCATAGATGGTTAGCGCACGAGCGCGTCGCGCGCGGTCCTGATGGGCTTCATGGCGTCATAGGCGAGCGCGGTCGCTCTCGTCAGCGGAGCCCGCGGCAATGCGCTCCTTGATGTCGAGACTCCAAGCGAGGTCATGCAGACGGCTCTCTGAGAGACTTCGGGATGTAGAGATCAGGTTGCTCGAGAGTCTGTGCAGTCACAACCGACTTTTTCTCCGTCGGGTTTGCGCTCGTTGTTCCACAAGTAGAGCCGTGGTTGGAGGACGAAGTAGAAACCGTTCTCAAGCGCGAGAATGAACGGCCGGCCGTTGTACTCAAAGAAAGCGAGCGCTGCTGCGAAGGCCTACGACGATCATGATGAGCGGTACTGCGACGAAGAGCGGGAGGATGCGCCACAAGACATAAGACAAGCCACCACCGCCGCCGATCTAGATGAATTGTCTGAAGGTGAGCGGGCCGAAAATCTTGTCCTCGACCTCGATGAATTGAGGAACTTGGAACTGCATCACTCAATAGTATACCAGTACTGCGTGTATATTCCCCTCTCTGTGCGTGCATAGAGAAGTCTCAGGCGATTTGTTCTCGATACGGATCGCCTTCGATCGTCTTGCGTTCATGGCTTGCCGCCGATGAAGCATACGAAGGAGCGATAGAGGCGCGTGTGGCTTTGTCTTCGGGCGGTTGTGGCAACGGAGCAAGAGGTTGTGGCGGTAGTGCCGGAGGGGCAGCTGCGATAGGTGTAGGAGTCACGGCAGGTACCAGTGTCGCTGTCTCCTGAGTCTGATTCTGCTCGGATTCTTGCGCGAGTGTCTGTGTGCGTGCCGCCTCGACAGTGGATTCTTCAACAGCCTTCGCCTCCGGATGCTCCAGCTGCCGCTCAAGCTCCTCGCGAATCGGGTCAAAGACGATTTGCATGATGCTCTCTGTGAGGGGTACAGCAACCTCTGGTGAGAGCCCAACATGGCGCTCTATGTTTTCGGTAAGATTCTCAGCGTTCTGAACACCGAGAAGTGTGAGCATGACTTCGTTTTCCAAAGCACCCCACTGATCAAGATGTAGATGATTCTTGTCACAAAGCTCACGCATGTGTTTTTCGACATCAGCTGACATAATCGCGTTCTGCACTACTTTAGGCAGAAGCTTGAATCGTTCAAACAGCTCTTTGCTCAAGTCCAACTGTTCGTGGGTGTCGCTTTGCGGCATAAAATTTAGGTTGTTTTCTTATCCTCCTCATCTCTTTCTTTGACGTAATCCTTCATGATATCTGCAGCTGTCTTACCCCCCATTTTTTTGCTCTTCAACGTATCCCTTCTAGCGTTGTCGGCCAAGGCGTTGTTGTCGCCGGTGACACTGCCAACTACACGCTCTGAAATAGTGCCGCTCCGACGTGCTATTTCACCAGCAACATTGGCAGCACCTTCCTTCACTTCAGCTTCTGCACGATTGCCAGCCTCCTTAGCTTTTACTTTGGTCTCCGCTTCATATTCATCGAGTGCACTCTGTTCTTTTGTGGTATATAACATCGTATTCTGCGCGATTTGAGAGTTGGTCGATTGAATTATCTTGTCGGCTTCGGTCACCTGTGCGCGTCGAGTCTTAATTTCACTGTCGACTGCCGTGAGTTTAGTGCGGATATCTTTCATTTTTGGATCGCTCTCCTCCATTTGTGCAGCTTCCAAGCGTGCCTTATCAATGCGCTCTGCCTCATGGCGCATCTCGCTTCTACGATTCTCCTCAGTCTTGCTTATGTCGTTTTGTATATCTTTTCGTTTCGTTGGGTCAGTTTCGACAGCAAGTTTCTGTTGCATACCCTTTATATTTTGTTCATGACTTTCTTGCTTATTTTTACTGTCTTTTTGGAGATCATCCACTTCTGTTTGCTTGTGTGCGTAATCAGGGTTAGACTCGCGGGCCGTATTCAATTCTTTGATAATGGTCTCCCTCTCCGTGCTCTTGGCGGCGATACTCTTTTCGATCTCAGCGCGCTCCGTCGTTTTCTGAAGCACTTGAGCCTTGAGCGGAATTGATGACTGTTCTGCCGACTCCCTCGCCTTCTTGAGATTGTCTTTCAGCTCGACTGTTCTTGTCTCACGATCAGTCCGCACTCTCTCCTCTGCACTCTTGCGTACCTTAGATATGTCGTCTCTACTCGGTGTTATCTTATCGATATTGTCTTTAGTGCTGGCCTTACGCTTTGCCACTGCATCATCAAACGACTTACCTGCGGTCTTTGCGCGTTGTGTAACATAACCGTTAGACTGCCGTGTAGCCAAACGTGCAAGCCGATTGGACTCGTCTTGTTTTTGTTTAGCCTCCGCATGCTCGCCTTTATTTGAGTGTATGTCCGCTTCAAGCTTGAGCCTGCCGGATTCGTTGCGATTCCTTTCGGCTTCCTTGGTTCGGGAGTTTGCAAAACCGGAAGCCAACCTGCTCACTGTATTGCGATACGCAAACGAACCGACTGTACTGGTCGCACCCTTCAATGAACTCGGCAGTGCGTTGACGGTCAGGGCGCCGCCAGCTGAAGCGACTGAGTTTGAGATCTTGAAAGAAATGAAGAGAAACCCTATGCCAACGAGATACAAGATGATCGTTGCCCAGCCTGAAGTGGTAACGATCTGACTCGGGTCGCTTATCAAGGTACCCATGCTAGTGCCGCCGCTGCCGATGCCGCCTGCTGCTGAGCCGGCGTTGAGTATCAGCATCGTGATCCAAAGGAATATCATCAGGAGCGGACCGAAGATCGAGACGTTGATGAGCGCGCTCAACCACGTGCTGAAGCCATACTTGCCGCCCGAGAGCTTGGGGTGGAGATAGGTCGTAAGGGCGATCGAGGAGGTAAACATCAAGAACAGGATAATGAAGAAACGCTCTGCAAGGAGAAAACATCCATAGCCCAGGACCAGCGCAAGTGCTATGAGTAGAAAGCCGCCGACTATGCCGAACATAAGTGTCTGCAGGCCGATCGAATACGCGCTGGCAGAACTTGCGGTCTGCCCGCTTGTTACATTTGTAGAGACCTGCTGTATCTGAGTAAAATTTGAGACAGCTTTCCCGGAATCGAAAATACTCTTCATACCCATCTTGTCCAAGAAGCCGCTTGTTATGTCGAGGACACCTCCCGCCGTCGTATCGCTTCCTAGGCCTTGTTGTGCCGCTATCTGACTGTAGAACTGATAGGCGGCGTCGTTCGAGAAGTCAACGACCATCTTAGTGAAAAGAAGGCTGAAGTTGATGAAAATGGCGACGATGAGCACGTTGGCGATCAGTTTCTTCTGGCCGTATTCCTTGAGACCGAGGATAATGTTGATCGCGATGAACGTAAACATCCCGATGATGACGATGTTGGCGAGGTTGCGGAAGAGCGTCCAGCCGGAGGTTATGGCGGTTGCAAGCCCGGAGTCCGAAAGCGTCTTACCGAAATTCACCACAAAATACCATATCAGGTAGTCAAAAACGAATCCCACGGTGCGCAAAATGCTTGCGCCAATGAAGAGAAAGACTGTCGCGATCCCCTGCATTGCAGGAATCCAGATACAATCTGTAAAAGTCCACGTCCCCCATATGAAACTACAGGATTTATCGACAGGTACATTATTCTTATCGAGCGTTACTGTGCCACCAATTGAAGAAGTTGTTTGGCCGGCAGGGTTACCACTCGCATCGTAGAACTGATCTAAGTTTGAGCCGGTCCCGTCACCGTTGGGTATTTGTACTTCACATGCGTAGGCGACGTTTTGTAGTTTTGTTGATGAAAAAATCGATGGGTTTGAAGCAGGTGTTTCAAGAGTCTGTCCGCTTGGACATGAAGGAGTCGTATCGGCATATGCGACCGGAGTATCGCCAAAAAAGGTCGGAAAAACAAAAAATAGAACAAAACTCAACAGGAATGAGAAAACCAGACCTTTTTTATTGAAGTTTATTATGTGCTCCATATTTGTTCCCACATCTGGAGGGTGGAAGGATTGCCTACGTTGCACCAGCCGGAATTGGGGTCGGCGGGGTTCCCCGTGTCGGGACTGGTCGTGGTCCAGTTGCTCTGTACTGTCTGCACGAGGTTGGTGCTCGTTTGTTGGATGGTCGTCTGGGCTTGCTGTATGGAGACCAAGTCGTTGGGTGTCTGCAACTGACCAGTGGAGGTGAGCTGGTCAACATTATCGACGGCCTGGTTTTGCGTATCGACTGAGCTGCTCTGCGCGTTGTTCTGGATTTGTGTGAGTGTCTGGATGTTTTGCTGCGCAACATTGATCTCTTGGAGAGTCGAAGATGCCGTCGCAGCGATGTTGGTATTGATGATTTGCTGCGCGAAGCCGTAGGTCGAGGTCGCGATCGTGAGTGTTACGGTAGACGGGGCTGTCGTCACGGTTTGCGATATCGTTCCGCCGTGGCCGTTTGAGGTAACAACCGTACTGATGCTCGCAGTACCCGTTTGTACTTCGGTGCATGTTGCGGTCCCGTTACTGTTGTAGCTCAAGGTCCCGGCTTGGCAGACGTCTGAAATGATACTGTTCCAACAGCCTGCCTCTTGCCCACGAAGGGTGCCGATCGCGGTTGAAAGGGTATTGGCGATGGAGCTTGCTGTCTGATAATAGCTTTGTTCGGTCTGAATCGCGCCCGAGAGGATGGAGAGCGCGGCGCCCGCGATGCCTTGCGTGACGCCGGTGTTGGCGAGCGATGTAGCGCTTTGCATGTATCCCTGCGAGACACTGGCAAGGCTTTGGTTGGTATATCCCGGCACTGAGGCACCGGTCACTGCGGAAGAGAGGTTGGCCAAGAGCGAAGTCGTCATCTGACCGATGTCGTTGGCGTTTTCGGTGAGGCGGAAGCCCGAGGTAATGGCTTGGTTGAGCGTTGCAAAAAGTGTCTGGCTCGGCGTGCTTACGATGATATTACCGTACGCGTCGGTACTGCCGCGCGGGTACATACCCTGGCCCCATTGCAGCTGTGTGAGTGCGTTGTTGACGACGTTGGCGGCCACAGCCGTCGCTTGGGCGTTGGCTTGGTTGTAGGCACCTATCGCGGTGCAGGTCGGGAGCGCGAGATAGCCGAGCGCTGAGAGCGCGGAGTCGGTCGTCTGCCCTTGATAGAGTGCGGTGAGGTTGCCTGTGTAGGGACATGAGAGTGCAGCAGTCGGGCTGTTGATCGCGGCGTAATTGTTTTGCACGATTGCGGATTTTACGGTGCTTTGGAATGCGGCATTCACGTTGTTGGTAATACCATTGCTCACCGCTGCGGCGAGTGCGTTCGAATATTTAGTCTGCATCTCGTTTCCTAGGTTGACGGAATACTGCGGATTGCCGTTATTGCCCTGTGTGATCTGTCCGGTGATCTGGTTGGTCATCTGGGTAATGGCGCTGTCGCGCAGGCGGTCGATCACTTCGCGCAAGACGCACTCGTCGTAAACGAGATATCCGGTGTTGAGCTCTACCACCGCGTCCGACACGGGTACGTACACTCCGTTTGCAGTGAAGGCGCCGACGCTCTTGGCGTAGGCACCGTTCTGGCTGCAGCCGAGGATGCCGGAGTCTTGGAATTGGTACGCGCTGTTGCCTACGGGCGACTGCACGGCACCAGGAAGGCTGCTCGCTTGCGCAAAAACGAGCACTGGTGAGAGTGTGATGAGTAGAATACTGAGGAGTAAGGTACGGATTTTCATGATGTCTTGGTGGCGAAGTAGCCGTACAGGTTCTGGAACGAATTGACCATGTCTTGCTGAGCTTGGTCGTAGTTTTCGAGAAGCACGGTCTCGGTGAAGGAATCGCTGCCATGGTTCGACATCTGGTCCAAGACCGTCGCGAACTCCTGCATCGCATCGAGTATACCGATCTGGTACGTGACGGCGTCTTCTGGCACGACGAGCTTCGCCGTCTGTGCGGCAGCGAGCTGGTAGTTGTCGGCGGCCTGTGTGAGATCCTCGAGGTATTGTGGATCATTGGTAGACTCGTATTCGTTGAAGATGTCCAGCTCAGACTGGGTGTTGTTCATGAGCGGCTTGAGCGAAGTCTGTAGATCGGTGCGATATTGCATGGCGCGCTCGGGAGATGTGTCGGTATCGGTCGGGATCTGTGAGCTTGTGTAGGTCGGTGCAGAGATGTCGGCGTGGATGTTTTGTGCCAGCCCGGCGACGACCGCGGTGGCGCTGGAGGTACTATAGGTCCCCTGCGATTGCATATAGGCATAATCAGCCGCGATGGTGTCGGCGACGTTGCTTGAGAGTTGTGCGGGATCATATGGGTCCCCTTCGCTCGCTGCCGCGCTTGCGCTCTGTGCTGTGTCAGAGTCGTTGCCCGGAATGCCGCTGTGCACTTGGGCAGCTCCCGCAACCACCTGCAGCAGCGTGTCTTTGTTGTTGAGGTATCCCCACGCTTGCAGGCCGATGACACCGACGAGCGCCACTATGGAGAGCACGGCCGTTGCCTGCATACCAGAAAAAGCGCCGACGTGTGTATCTCGGTTTTCCACGGATAAAGTATAGCATCGGGAAACAAGCTTCTAGCTTCTAGGGGCTAGCTTCTAGGGAAAACAAGACAAAATGCATTTGCTAGAAGCTAGTAGCTAGCCACTAGAAGCTGTTCTGTGTAAACACGAATGCGCTCCCCGGGTCTGATTGCCCGAATTTCACGTTGTTCACAGCAAAGAGTGTCGACACGTTTGCAAACTGCGTATTGAAAGAGTCTGCAGCCGTGTCATAGGCATTGATCGCATTGACGAAATCCGTGTCGCTGCCGCCGGTCGTTTGGGAGACCGCGACGAGTGCTTTGCCGACGTTCTCGTAGGCGAGCGCGAGCTGGGTATTGGCGCCCTGTGCGCTCGAAGGCACAGCACTGATCTCTCCAAGCTTCACACCGACTCCCTCGAGGTCATTGCCGATCTGTGCGACTGCCGCGGCTTTGGTTGCGTTTTGCCTGTCGTCGACCGAGGCAGAGAGGATTTGGGCTTGGTCGGTGTGGGTGTCGTCGTATTCTTGCAAGTAGGTGCCGGCTGCGTTGCCATAATCATAGAGTGCTTTCTGATTTGTTGTCATTGTGGGACCTGAGAGGCTTGATGTGCTGACCGTCTGAGACGGTATGTATGCCCATGGGTCTATCGCGGTATCTTCCGAAGCTGAAACTCCTGCTGAGGCTTGGGGTTTTGATAATTGAGCGAGCATGTACGCGATCTGGGCATCGGTACCGGCGCTCGGCTGCGGATATGACGCATTTGATACGGTCGCGGCCGTAGTGTTCGTTGCTGTTTCAATCGGCACTGTCGGCGTCGCGTACGTCGTCTCAACCGGCAGTGGAGACGATGATGTCGTGGGTGCGGGTATGGTCGTAGCGAGCGTCGGCACTACGCCGCTTCCGCCCCATGCCGAAACGGCGCCCGTGTCCGTGCTTGCGGTGCTGCTGTGCTCATAGACCACGAAGGCGCCGACCAGGAACGCGAGAAGCGCGAGAGCGAGAGCTATCAAAAACGGGTTAGAACGCATACGCTCCATGCGCATTTACTATAGCACTCCGCAGATACAGTGGTGCTACAATATGAGTCATGTTTCGTCGGCTGTGCGCAATGATCGCGGTCCCCATACTCCTCGTGCCTCTCACGGTATTCGCCTTTCCTTTCGGCGGAGAGACATCCAACGTCACGAGGTGTTACAACACGGCGATCTACGCCAACGTAGGCCCGCCGCGCGGCGGGCAGTTCATCTGGACGCCCGCAACGGTCACCTACCCCTTCGGCCCGCCTGCCCATAGCGGCCAATGGCTCCTCGGCCTCGCCGGTATCCCCTACTATTGTCTCGTCTCCGTCGTGCCGATCATTGTGTGGACTGGTATCGATATCACGATGATGGGGTCAAGCCAATAACAAACTGACTTGACGGCCGGACTTGGCGCAGGCCAAGGAGTCGGGTTCGCGGGGTTCGCGAACACACGAAAACCTATGACGTTCACAGTAGAAAAAATCAATCAGCTTTTCTTATAGTCGTAAGTGACCTTCGCTCATTGATTGGTTGTATCATCGCTGACTTGGTGCAATTTCCCATCAACGACATCGTAGGTCGTTACCTCGGTTGTTCCCGCACCGAGTGAATCGTAACTCGTTACCGTTTTTGTTTTTGGATCGAAGCGCGGGTTTATCAAATAGGAATTATCTCCAAACTGGCCGGTGGTGCTGCTAAATAGCCAAAACTCAAAACTTCCTCCGCCGGTACCAGTATCGCTAAGCACCATGAAGTCCGGATAACCATCAAAGTTTATGTCACGCACTTCTGCTTGGGGACATTCGTATACTCCAGTATCGTCTGCTTGTATTCCAAATGTCTGGTAGACCGCACCATCTTTAAGCACCTGGATATCGAAGGGGTTTTTGTTTCGGCACGTCACAACTATGGTAAATTCTCCTACCTGAACGGTGGAGCTAGAGATTAGGGCCGTGGTAGGGGTCGCTTCCGAAGGCGGAGTCGAGGTAGACACAGACATTTGCATCTGTTGATTCACGTGGTTGTCTCCAGTAGATGGCAGGGGTGCAAGCGAATTGGGATCCTGTGACTCTATAGTAACTTCGTACTGTGTGCCAATATAGAAGCTGAGCGTAGGTATAACTGCAATAAATAAAATTATTGCCCCTAGACGGGAATGCCAAGTGACTTCATTCCACTTGATCATATTCATTAATTATAACCCTTAACCGGCCATGCAGTTCTGAGAAATCCCGTGCCAGGCACGTCTCAAATGCGAAATGTATGGCGTAATATGGAGAGCGATTGTACTAATTCATTCCACTTCCCGATCGGTATATCTTCCGCGCGGGTTTTTTCGTTGATGCCGCACTCTAAAAAGGCTTTTTGAATTAGTTCCTTTGGGAATCGTGCCGAGAGGTTGCCTGCCAACATCTTTCTTTTCGCAGAGAAACCGAGCCGTACTACCTCGAAGAAGAAATCTTCGTCGATGTCCTTGAAAAAGTCGCGCGAAATGTTTTCTATGAGCAGAATTGCCGAATCGACATTCGGTGGCGGGGCGAATGATCCGCGCGGCACTTTGGTTATGTAGCGCGGCGTGCCGTACGCTTTCACCGAGAGCGAAAGGATGCTCTCTTTCTCGTCGCGCGCGATACGCTCGGCGATTTCTTTTTGTACGAGGAGCACCATTAGTGTCGGCTGTACTGTGGCAGTGAGAAATTTCCTGATGATGGCACCAGTAATGTAGTACGGGATGTTGGCGATGAGTTTGTATGAGCCGCTTGGCTCATATCTAAGCGCATCACCCTCGATAAGCTCAAGCTTGCCCTGGGCGATCTCATCCGAGAAACCATCGCGCAAAACGGCGCACAATTCCTCATCTTTCTCGAGCGCGATTACTTTCCCTGAGTGCTGTAACAATTCCCTGGTGAGCACGCCTTCGCCCGGGCCGATCTCGAGCACGGTGTCATCGCTAGAAATATTTCCCGCCTTGACGATGGTGTTGAGCGCCTTTTGCGAACGCAGGAAATGTTGGCCGAGACGTTGACCCATGTAAGCAGTCTAGCGTGGATTCGCAAGCACGGGAACTTTAAAAATCGTTGGGCCCGGAAGAGGGTTTTTAAAGTTCCCGTGCTAGCACAATTCACTGTCAGTCGAGCAATCCTCCGCGCGGCATGGTATTGCTCTCACGGGAGACGACGTGCATCAGGCGCTGGTCGATGTCCTCGAGGAACTCTGACGGCACGGTAAAGTCGCGCGAGCCGTACTTCATGCGCGAAGAAGCATAGGTGAGATAGAGGAATTTGCGGGCGCGCGTGATCGCTACATAGAAGAGCCGGCGCTCTTCCTCGCTGTCGCGCGTGGAATCATCGGCGCGAATCGACGGGAAGAGGCCCTGCTCGAGGCCTGTGACGAAGACCGCGTCAAATTCAAGTCCTTTGGATGCGTGTACCGTCATGAGCGAGACCTCGGCGCGTTTCTCCTCGAGCTCGTCCTGGTCGCTCTGGAGCGCCGCTTCTTCGAGGAGACGCTCGATACCCTCTGGCGGCGTCGCGTCGTCGTAGCGCACAGCGAGGTTCACGAGCTCGTAGATGTTGGCAAGACGCTCCCGGCTCTCGTCGGTGTTTTCTTCCTTGAGCATTCGCTCGATGCCACTTTCTTCGACGCAGTACCGTACTGCTTCTGACGCTGCGACAGTGTCGATCGCTGTGCGGATCTTCACGAGTGTCTCGCGCAAGCTTTTGATCTTTGTCTTGGCGGCAGCAGGCAGTGCGTCTTCTTGTCCGGCGAGGACTTTATCGAGCGTGACCTTGCCGATGCCGCGCGGCGGGACGGAGACGATGCGCGAGAGGTCGTTGCCCCCGTCAGGGTTCATCGCGGCGCGCAGGTACGAGAGCACATCCTTGATCTCCTTGCGCTCGAAGAAACGCGTGCCGAGTACGCGGTACGGGACGCCGAAGCTCAGCATCGCTTCCTCGAGCGCGCGCGATTGGAAGTTTTCACGATACAGGACAGCGATCTCGCTGGGGTCGGTGCCGTTTTTGAGCTGTTCTCCGATCATGCCGGCGACGAACCACGCCTCATCGACCTCGTTGATGCCGCCATAGACCACGACTGGCTCGCCCGTGTCGTTGTCGGTGAAGAGATTTTTAGCATGGCGGCGGGTGTTTTTGCCGATCACACTGTTGGCTGCGGCGAGGATGGTGCGCGTCGAGCGGTAGTTTTGCTCAAGCAAGACGACCTTCGCTCCGGGGAATGCCTTCTCGAAACCGAGCAAGTGCTCGATGTCGGCGCCGCGCCAGCTATAAATGTTTTGATCCGTATCGCCGACGACACAGATGTTCATACGAGTCCCCGCAAGAAGTCGTGCGATCTCGTATTGCGCGTGGTTGGTGTCTTGGTATTCGTCGATGATGATGTGGCTCCAACGATTTTGTAGAAGCGAAAGTACACGCGGGCTCTGCCGCAGAAGTGCGAGTGTCCGGAAGAGTAGATCGTCGAAATCGAGAGCCGACTCTTGTTTGAGGCGCGCTTCGTACAAGCGCCATGCCTTCGCGACCGTTTCATCGCGGAAGGAATGCGTCTCGTGCGCGAATTCATCCGCCGAGATACCATCACCCTTCTGTCGAGATATCGCTGAGAGGATCTGGCGCGGCGTCCATTGCTCTACGTCGAGCTCTTCGAGGATCCGCTTGATCGCGCGTGTCGAGTCGTCGCGGTCCCAGATAGAGAAGCCGCGCGGCAAAGATGCTTCCGTATGGAATTCGCGCAAAAGTCGGACTCCCAGACTGTGGAAGGTCGAGACAAAAGGAGCGCCATGTGACCCTTGAGGCAGGAGCACGCGCACGCGCTCGCGCATCTCGCCCGCGGCTTTGTTGGTAAAGGTCACGGCAAGAATTGCCGACGGACGTACGCCGCTCCTGATGAGCTCAGCGATGCGGTACGTGATCGTCTTGGTCTTGCCCGCTCCGGCGCCCGCAACGATCAAAAGCGGCCCTTCGAGATGGAGGGCCGCTTCTTTTTGTTGCTCGTTGAGGTCTTTGAGGTGGTCCACGAAAGAGAATATACCATAATGAGTGAACGGCCGAGCGGAAAAGGTTTTGCGAACATACCGTGAGTGCAAAGCCTCTGACATCTCCCACGAACGTACTCTGTGGTACTCCGATCCTGCAGGCGATGTTCGCAAAACCTTTTCCGCTCGGCCGTCCAGCATCGCGTGCCCGAACCCTGAGCCGACAGTCTTTTGGAACATCGCCTGCGGAATTGCGTCACCTATAGAGTACGTTCGTGGGAGATATACGACCATTTGCAAGTACGGTGCGTTCCAAAAGACTGTCGGCTCAGGGTTCGCGCGCCCCAATTTGACAAAACCCCTATCCACTCGCCAAGTCTGAGAAGTATTGCCCCACAAGGTCGATGAGGGTAGAGTGAACCCTAACGACGGCATACCCGAAATCAGACGCTCGGTGCTTCCTGAGAAAGCAAGCAATAGAGCCATGAAATCCAGATGCCCTGAAAGCCCGTCGTCAAAAATTGGCTTTAAATCTCGATAAAATACGAAAAGCGGCTAGCGCCTCTTTTTTGTGTTGTTGGGACTAAAATGCCGATTAAATGGCTTATTTTAAGTAAAAAACACGATTCTCGTCCGAGCTCCGGCTCACGCGGGATGAAATATAGGAAGGCAAAGGCGATTGGCAGTGCATTCTCGCTAATCTCCCTTCTGCTTATCGTCGGCTCGCTCTTCCCGAGCGCTGCACACGCGAGCGTCCTGACCGACTTCCTCTCCTCGATCGTCTCCGGAGGCAACGTGGCTTATGCCGCCAACCAAAGCCAAGCGAGTAATGTCGGCACGACATCTGACATCTCCGGCGGCGATGTCGAGAATATGCCGGTACTCCAGAGCGCGACCAATATAGATCCGGCGCCTGTCTCAAGTGGCAGTGTGACGGTCGTCGACAACAGTGCACTCATGCCGCAGGAAGGTCCCAATGGTACTATCGCCGACATCGTGAAGCCGGCTGTCGCGACTATTAGTGTCTATGTAGTGCAGCCCGGCGATACTCTCTCCGAGATCGCGCAGAAAAACGGCGTCTCGGTCGGCACTATTCTCCTTGGGAACGACCTGACAAGCTCTTCCAAAATCAAGCCGGGCGATCAGCTCGTCATCCTCCCGATCACGAGCCTCAAATACACGGTGAAGGCCGGCGACACGCTCGAGAGCATAGCCAAGCAATATAACGCGGACCCGAGCGAGATCGGCATCTACAACAGTGTCGACGATAGCTCCCTCACTGCGGGTTCGCAGATTTTCATTCCTGATGCTGAAGCCGGTGCCTCTACGAGTACTACTTCTTCGAACCAGACTGTATCGAGTAGCAGTACGGCGCCAACTACGGTCACCAAGCCGACCAAGGTATCGGTATCGACGACCAAGGTAAAAGTCTCGACCAAAATCCTCAGCGGCTCCCCTGCTTCCTGTGGCGACGTGATCCCGCTTGCCAATAACCCTGCAGAGCCCTCTCACGACGTCGGCCCTGCCGGTACCTGCGCACAGATCTCTTATTACATCGCCCCGCTTGCGCACTACATCCAGACCCAAAACATCCACGGCTACAACGCTGTGGACCTCGCGGCGCCGATCGGTACGCCGATCATGGCTGCGGCTGACGGCACGGTGATCATCGCAAAGGAGGGCGGATGGAACGGCGGCTACGGGAGCTATGTCGTCATCACGCACCCCAATGGCAGCCAGACTCTCTATGCGCACATGTCACAAGTAGCAGCAACGGTCGGCGAGACGGTCTCGCAAGGCCAAGTGATCGGCTACGTCGGTGAGACAGGCGACGCGACAGGACCTCACGTACACTTCGAGATCCGCGATGGTATTCGCAATCCGTTCTAATCCTATATGATTTCAATCCAGTTTTTGGTCCAAACGTTTCGACACTTCGTCCGGCTTTGGGTATAAGCCAAACTTCCACAGCTCTTCATAGTGCTCGTGTATACTTGCGACTATGAAACTTTACCTATGGAACACGCCCAACGGTTATAAGGTGCCGATCATGCTCGAGGAGCTCGGTGTGGAATATAAGATCATCCCGGTCAACATCTCCAAGGGCGAGCAAAAGCAGCCGGCATTTCTCGCGATGAATCCCAACCACAAGATCCCCGTACTCGACGATGACGGGATGATAATCTTCGAGTCGGGTGCGATTCTGATCTATCTTGCGGAAAAATGCGGGAAGTTTTTCCCCAGTGAAACGAAAGCAAAATATGTAGCGTTGGAATGGCTGATGTTCCAGATGGCGAGCGTCGGGCCGATGTTCGGGCAGGCCAACCATTTCGTGAAATACGCGCCGGAGAAGATCGAGTATGCGATCAAGCGCTACCTTGATGAATCCGATCGCATCGCGGGCGTGCTTGAGACGCGACTTTCAGCCGTACCGTACCTCGGCGGTGAATACGGCATTGCCGATATGGCCACGTGGCCCTGGGTGCACGCTGCAATCAACAATAAGCTGATCGACATAGAAGCGCGCCCGTCTCTCAAAAAGTGGTTCGCTGAAATCGGCGCACGTCCTGCGGTGCAGAAGGCGCTCGAGAACGTTGACGGGGCATGCGGGACATAAAGCTTCCCTGTCAAACAACCAGCTCGCCTTCGTCTACCGGCTCCTCGAACTGGTCGATGAATTTCTGAAGTAAATTTTTGTCGATGATGTGATTCTCTGTTGGATTTGAGGAATTTCTTTCGAAAAGTCTCTGTTTGAGTACCTCAAGATTTGCTTTGAAATATAGAAGTTGCCACTGACCGCCGATCTTTTCAATGAGTGCTTTGTAGTCATCTCGATCCGCTTTCGTCCAAAAACCAAAATCGAGAACCACAGATTTCCCCTCGGAGATGTATTCCTTCATCGATTCGGTAAGTGCTTCCTTGGTATGCTTTTGTTTTTCATCGTGGTTGTCATATTCCCTGCCGAATCGTTTGAATACCTCCTCGTCGAGTGTCAGGCGAATTGCACCTTCTTTTTCCAATTCTTTTGCATAAGTAGTCTTGCCCGACCCAGGTAATCCGCATAAAAGGTATACTGTCGACTTCATTGTTTGAATATTATCATTACAAATATAGGTGACTTTGAGCTCACAATTCTCGCGCACGATACTGCAGAGCCTCGAGCATATGTGGCGTCTCGATGGTGTCGCTTTGTGCGAGGTCCGCGATGGTGCGGGCGAGCTTGATCGTGCGATGATAGCCGCGGGCAGAGAGTTTCATCGTGCGGGCTGCTTGGAGGAGGGTTTGTTCGGCTGCGTTTGAAAGCTTTGCAAGCGATTCGATCTCGCGTGGGCCCATATCGGCGTTGGTTGATACATCGTGTGAATCTTTGAAGCGTTCGCTCTGTAGGCCACGCGCAGATTTCACTCTCTCACGAGCCTCGTGTGTGCCGTCTTTCTCGCGTTTGAGGCGCAGCAAGAGCGTCTCAGGCGGCATTGCGCCTACGTGTACCCACATGTCGATACGGTCGGCGACGGGCCCGGAGATCTTGCGACGGTACCGCTCGATCGAAGCAGGCATGCAGGTGCAATCCTTGCTGCCGTACTTGCCGCACGGGCAGGGGTTCAAGGCGGCGATGAGCATGAAATTGGCCGGGAAAGTGACGGTAGCCTTCACGCGCGAGACGGAGACGTGTGCGTCTTCGAGTGGTTCGCGCAGGGCGTTGACTACGTCGCGATGAAACTCCGGGAATTCATCGAGGAAAAGCACGCCGCGGTGCGCGAGCGTCACCTCGCCCGGGTGCGGGATCGCGCCGCCGCCGATGAGCGATGCGTAAGAAGAAGTATGGTGTGGCGCTCTGAAGGGTGGCTCTCGTATGGCACCTTCTTGTAAGACACCTGCGAGCGAGTGTATCGCCGTGACCTCGACGATCTCCGAGGGACTCAGTGGCGGTAGTAGTGCGCGCGCAGCGCGGGCAAGCATGGTCTTCCCGGTGCCGGGCGGTCCGTAGAGTGCGATGTTGTGGCCGCCGGCAGCCGCGATTTCCAATCCCCGCTTCGCGCTCTCCTGCCCGCGTATTTCTCCGAGCGAGACGTCGGGTTCATGACCTGTCTCGTCAAATGGTTCCGGCACGCACGGTTTGAGGGCGAACTTATTCTTCGCATCGAGATGCGCGAGGATGTCGGAGAGGCTCTCGACCGGGTAGATCGTGATGTCGGAGACAAGCGCTGCTTCCTGCGCGTTATACGCGGGAATGAAGAGCTCTTTGAAGCCGCCTTCGCGCGCGGCAAGTGCTATCGAGAGCACGCCGCGTATCGGACGGAGCGCGCCATCGAGCGCGAGCTCTCCCGCGAAGAGCTTGTCCGAAGGATCGAAGACGATATCTTCGGCCGCGAGCAAATAAGAAAGGGCGACGGGAAGGTCAAAGGCCGCGCCCTCTTTCTTGAGCTCGGCGGGTGCTAGCGAGATCACGATCTTCTTGTTGGTCGCCTTCGGCGAGGTCAGCCCGCAATTCTTGATGGCGGAGGCGACGCGGTCGCGCGCTTCCTCGACGGCCTTGTCGGGTAGCCCGACGATCGAGAAAGCATGGAGGCCGCGTCCGAGATCCACCTCGACGGACACGAGCGAAGCCTTCGGCAGAGACGGCTGTGCCCCGAATACGCGTGCGAAACTCATTGCCTGCAGCGTAGGGCCGCAGAGAAGATCCGAGACCCCATCGGATTAGTGTTCATAATGAGGTTAGTATAGCACGAGATTCAAAGTGGTTTTTGTGCTGAGACTATCGCATACATGCCCGGACCATTGAAAATAAAATCGCGTTGTACAATCCCCGCACGCAAATTATCTACGAGTAATTGCGGCACAAGATGCACCATTGATAAGAGAGAATGAAGCCATTGCCAGCGTTTCATAAGCTCGTACATCTCTTCCGAGCTCCTCATTACATTTTTTGTTTTGTCGAGTGTTTCTACATCTTTGAAACCAACTCGTTCTGCGTCTTGTTTGAATAGATCGATGTGAGCAAGGTTATCTAATGCAAGCCCTTTCAAGAATTCACTGTAAACTCTCTCCTCCGCTGGACCGTTTGGGTTTCGTCTCAAGAAACCGTCAATTACGACGATTCGGCCGCCCGGTTTGAGGATCCGATACGCTTCCTTCAGGAAATCAGCTTTGTCTTTCGCATGGCAAATACTCTCGACTCCGAAGACGACATCGAACGAATTGTCCTCGAAGGAAGTGTGCAGAAAATCCATCACGAGAAACTTCGTCTTTCCTTGAAGGTTCATTTCGCGCGCATATTCCTGCGCCTTCGCGCATTGCTTGGTTGAAATGGTAATGCCGCTTACATGCGCCCCCTTATTGAGCGCAAGCCAGAGCGCCGACCCCCCCCACGCCGCAACCTGCGTCCAATACTTTGGAATCAGATTGTATGTTTCCGGTCTCGGCTACAATCTTGTTGGTATTGATAAGCGCTTCTTGAAGTGTCTTGGTGTCTGCATCCCAAAGTCCGTAATGGAGCGCCTTGGTGCCCTTATGCCAAAACAATCTGTAAAAGGGAATCGTATAGTCGTAATAACGCGCTACCTCTTCGTTGGTCATATGCGCTTACTTTTTGATATTTGTCCGAGCTGCGGGATTGGCGGCAAGGCGCTCGTACGGGATTTGCTCGCCTGTCTCCTCGTCGAGGCCGTAGGTGCCCTTGCCCATCTTCTCGAGCGCATCGTCGATCTCTCTTTTGCGCTCTATAAAGGTCTGCTCGAGCGGGACGTTGGTCACCAACTCTTCGATTTGCGACGCGACGTCGTTGGGATCGGATTCTTCGCCGGTGAAGCCCTTGGACGAACCTTCCCACTCCCCGCCTTCTTTCTCGCCGTGTTCATTGAGCTCTTCTTCGATAGTGGCGCGCTCGGCCTCGAGCTGGTCGCGCAGATCTTGCAATTGTTCTTCGGTGAGATGCTTCATACTCTAATGGTATCAGAGATTGCCATGTGCCTGCAAACGGCTCAGCACTTCTGCAAAGGTATTCGGACTCTGCGCAATCACGAGGAGGTCGGGCGTGGGGAATGAGTAATACAGGACAATGGTGCCGGAATCATCCTTGAGCTCGCGCACGTCGTAGTTGCGCATGACGGCGTCTGCAAAAGTGCGCGCAGTGGGCAGGCCGTTTGCGCCGGTGGTGAGTGTGGGCACGGAAGTGAAAATCGGTGAAAGATCAGTGTTCATCTGCGGCTCCCAAGCAAGCATGCCTGCGAAGGCGAGGTCGTAGTTGGTCACGGGGATGACTAAGACCGGTGCGTTGACATCGACCGTATGCGCGCCGAAGAAAAAAGAATCGCCTAAGCCTTGCGTGAGTTGCGAGGGCGGCGAAATCCCGAGCGCTGCGAAAAATTCAGAAAGCGTCGCAGGTCCGGTTGTCGATATACTATCGGCCGACGTCGCTGATATGGTCGGGATAATCTGAGTGATCGATCCGACGGGGCCTAGGTTTTGGGTGAGGGCGTGTGCGAGTGCAGCCTTGAGTATGGCCGGACTCGTGTTGTCGATCGGGACCGTCACAGTCTGCTCGGCGAAAATAAGTGAAGGGTATGTGGCCGACGTGGTAGACGGGTGTTTATTTTCCACGACTGTGACGCCGTAGAGGGCACCACCGCCGAGAAAGATTAGCAATATCGATACGAAGACAATGGCCGCGGTGCGGTGTTTTCGACCGCGCTCTCCGACTGTCTCGAGCGGCATGATAGGATCGGGCCGTTTCTTGTCGGCCTCGAGTGCGGCCGCTTTCACGAGCGAGATCTTCTTGCGGCGGACAATGTCTTGGAGGTCGTCTTTGAGGGTATGTGAAGCGACTACTGTGGGGCGTGCTTCTGGTTCGCTCGGCGCCTGAGGTACCGATTGCTTGAGCGCCTCGTCTATGTTGGGGACAGCGATCGTTGCGGAAGGTGGCCTCGTATCAGCAGTTCCTTTGAAGTCGCGACGTTCCGGCAGCTTCACGCTATGCAGAATACTAGCGATGTCGTTGCTTATCTCGCCGCTGTGCGGCGCGTCGTCAGTCTGAAGCTTCAGGCGTTGAATACGCTCGAATTCCGTTTCGTCACCACGCGGCTCACTGGTACTTGCAGAGAGTGCACCTGAAGTCGTTGGTGCACTTGGCTTCGGGATGGAAACTTCAGCAGACGGTACTGCCGGAGTAGCCGATGGTGCTATCGGATTCATTTCAATATCGAAGCTTTCCGCAGGCGCAGGTGGGTGTGGAGTATTAGATCCTGCGTCGGGGCCGTTCGTCGCCATTGGTACTTGCGTTTCGTCTGCCATGATCATCACTACCACTCTCCGGTTTCAGGCCCTTGCGTGCGGCGAAATCCGGATCTGCGGCTTTGATAGAGAGATTATAGCGCCCTTTCTCATCGATTTCCTTCAATGACCACAGGCACGATGTCGCCGATCTGCACGGCATCGGAGATTTTGCCGATCCGGAACGGTGCGACTTCGGAGACATGCACGAGGCCGTCGTTGTTCGGGACCGATCTTTACGAATGCGCCGAAATCCATCATGCGCACGACAGGGCCTTCGAAGCGCTCGCCCACCATCGTAATTCGCGCGTGAGGTCGACGATCTCTTTGAGCGCGGCTTCTGCTGCGCCGTTCTTGCCGGTGATGAAGACCGAGCCGTCGTCTTCGATGGTGATGTCGTCGGCCTTCGTGCGCTCGCTGATGCCGTTGATCGTCTTGCCGCCGGGGCCGATGACGAGGCCGATCTGGTCGACCTTGACCTTCGTCGTAAGAATTTTCGGCGCGCGCGGACGAGATGTCAGTCGCGGGGTTCGGCGATTTCTTTGGTGATGACTTCGAGGATCTGCATGCGCGCTTTCTTTGCTTGCGCGAATGCTTCCGCGAGCACGTTCAAGCGGCACGCCTTCGACTTTCACGTCCATTTGGACGGCGGTGACGCCTTCGTGACGTTCCTGCGACTTTGAAGTCCATGTCGCCATGGTGATCTTCGGGGCCTTGGATGTCGGTCAGAACTTTATAGATGCCTTTTTCGCGTCACGACATCATGCCCATCGCGATGCCAGCGACCGGGCGCGTGATCGGTACGCCCGCGTCCATGAGCGCGAGCGTGCCAGCGCAGACGCTCGCCATCGAGGTCGAGCCGTTCGACGCGAGCGATTCGGCGACGATGCGGATCGTGTACGGGAAGATCATCTTTGTCCGGCAAAACTGCGCGCAGCGCTTTTTCGGCGAGCGCACCGTGGCCGATCATGCGGCGGTTCATGCCGCCGACGCGTCCTGTCTCGCCGACACTGAAGGGCGGGAAGTTGTAATGGAGCATGAAGGTTTTCTTCGTCTCCTGGTATTCGATGGTGTCGAGCGAGCTGCGCGTCGCCCGGGCCGCCGAGCGTGAGCGCGGCAAGCACGTGCGTCGCGCCGCGATAGAAGATGCCGGCGCCGTGAATGACCGGCGAGACACCGCCTGCCTGCGCTTCAGAGCGGACGGATTTCGTCCATGGCGCGGCCGTCGGCGCGGCGATTGTTATTGATCGCCTCCTCGTGGATGTATTCGTCGATCTTATGTTCGTAGAAGGCGTCGAATTCGCCCGGCTTCAGCGTCGGGCAATTTCTCGGCCGCGGCCTTGATCCACTCGCTTTCAAGGCGCCCATGTTTTTCTTGCCGACATTGCCGTCGTTTGAGCCGAAGACTGCCGCTTCGAGTTTCGGCACGGCGATTTCCTTCCAAGCCGCTTCGATCTCCGCCGTGCCGGCCTTCGGGTTGAACTGCCTGCTTCGCATTGCCGCGCTCGGCGATGATCATGCTCTGCCATGCCTGCAATCTTTTCTATCTCTTGCGAGGCGAGCGCGAGGCCATTGTTGAGGGTTGCTTCGGACACCTCCTTCGACGCCGACCTCGATCATGTTGATGAGGCCGTCTTTGCCGCAGGCGAGAAGGTCCATGTGTCGAGTCGGCTTCGTCGCGCTGGAGGTAATTCGGAATGACGATGAATGTCGTCCTTGCCCGCTTCCATGCCGATGCGCACCGCGGAGACCGGGCCGTTCCACGGGATGTCGGAGGTCGCGAGCGCGAGCGATGCGGCGTTGACCGCGAGCACGTCGGTGTCGTATTCTTCGATCGAAAGCACGGAGATGATGACCTGCACATCGCGCTTAAGTCCTTTCGGAAAAAGCGGCCGGATGGTGCGATCGACGATGCGGCCCGAGAGTACGGCCTCTTCGGACGGCCGGCCTTCGCGGCGCATGAATCGCGAGCCGAGGATCGCGCCAGCTGCATAAAACTTCTCCTCGTATTCGACGGAGAGCGGGAAATAATCGAGATTGCTCTCCTTGCTGCCCATCACTGCGGTCGCGAGGACCACGCTGTTGCCGTAGCGAAGCAGTACCGAACCATTGGCCTGATCGGCCCAATCATTAAATTCTGCGGTTAATCGTTTTGCCTCCGATTTCGACGGAGTATTCTTTCTTTTCCATGATGAAGGATCTTTTACGACCCTCGGATTTTAGGTTTCAAAACGCCGATGGTTTGAAGCCTACCTATCCGCGGGCCGCTGAGTAATAAGCTTTTTATACCACGCATTGTCGCAAAAAGAAAACGCGATCACTCTGAGGTGATCGCGCGTAGTATCAGGCTGCCCGTTCAATGCTTTCGGCGAAGTGCCATCCGATACCTTCGATGTGTCCGATCAAATCGACGTCTTCCTGATGGCCGGCTATAAAAGTTCGTATCCGACCTTCAGGAAAGCTGCCAGCGGGTATCGCCACGGCGAGAGCTCCGAGGAGATCCCACACGCGATGTTTCGCGAGTGAGACCCGTATCTCTTCGGGAGATACATTGCCTGCATATACCCATTGCCCTTGATGCGGCCATCTGAGCCCAGAGAGTATCAATGAAACGTGCTTGAAGGCAGGGAGGTGCCCCAGTGCACGGCTCTCGGCGAAGTCTTTGAGGTTTTCCGGTGTCACCGAGAATGTATAGCTACCTCGGCCTATGCGCGGTTCCTTCGGGTAATCAATCTCGACTTCGATCTCGAGACTTCCTTCTAGGCTGGGAACAAACTCAAGTCGGCCCCTGCCCGCTATGTGCAGCACTGCAGTACGATTGAGCGTACACCGTCGTAGTGTTCCATTCGGTTTCAGCCGGTGCTCGACGGCGCTTATATACGGTGATCCCGTCCCCCAAAACGGTACAAGGTTATCAATCGGGAAAGACAACCGGACCCTGTCGAGTCCAAGCAGGCGTATCGCCAGCAGATGGTCCACGATTTTTATCCTTTTGGCCAGCCCCAAGTGTCGATGCCCGCAGGTCAACGTGTGAGGTCCGATTTCTACGTCGGGATGCCCGTCCACTTTCAGCCACCAGCCGGGCCTGTCTATGGGTTCGATTACGACGCGTGCTCGAAACCCGATTAAGGATCGGCCGTCGATACAGACCGGCTCGTCCAGAGTGAATCTCGAAAACATCGCTGCTCCTTATTTTGTCGTTGAACCCGCTGCGAGCTCATCGCAGTTCTGCGCACAAGCTAGCACGAACTCAATAGTGTCGCTAGATACACAATCAAACCATCTCATAATCATGTTGAGCAAGGCGAAACCTTGCTCATGGGAAGTGGCTGACAAGGTGTTCGGGTAACAGTCTCGGCCTGTTGTTTACTCTAGACGCCGAAGATTCTCATCAGTGCCACGCCCAAACCTTGATAGAACGGTGCAACGTATCGTAGGTGCGGATGCGATGACTCGCTTGCTTGTACGATCTTTCGCACGATACTTGCAGTCGAATTTACTTCGAGGCGTTCAAACCAAGAATCGTCTTCCTTTTTCAAAGCGGGAATCAATTTGTAGAAGTAGGAACGTTCACCCATCCACTCATATTTCTTGGCGAGCATGCGCTCGTTGAAGCCCGTCGCGTACGCTCCCGGCTCGATCAGGCTCACATGCACACGGGGTGCTACTCGCCCAACCTCTTCGCGAAGCGCGGCGATACCTCCTGAGAGTGCAAACTTCGTCATGCTATACGGGCTTATGAAAGCAGACGGTATGCGCCCAGCGATCGAGCTGACGACGAGTACCGTGCCGTTATTTTTCTCTATCATTCGTTGCAGAGCGATCTGTGTGAGTGCAATGGTTGAAAATACGTTCACCTCGAAGTTTTGCCGCAGACGATCCATCGGGATTTCGGCAAGCGAACCGCTCTCGCCGATGCCGGCATTATTTATAAGTACATCAAGATCATAGTCACGGATTTTCTCCCTGTCCGACTCAAGTGTGATATCGAGCTTAATAACCTCCATACCCAAGCCCCATCGATCTATCCCCTTTTTGAGTGCTTGCGCTTGTTCATCGGTATGTGTACTCGCGATGACTTTGTGGCCGCGTCGCATGAGTGCATATGCGGCATCTCTACCGATTCCGCTTCCGGCACCGGTAATGAGGATCACTTTCTTCATACGGTATTTCACCACATAGTATCACGCAGCCTAAGGGTCATCGTACTATCCTGATATAATTCATGTATGAAAATTTCACAAAGAGGTTTCATTGTCCCCTTAGTACTGGTGCTTGTTGTGCTCCTCGTGATTGGCGTGGGCCTTTATATGTACCATGCACAGCTAGTCACCGCACCAAGCCCGATCGCACCGGTTGCAACCTCAACCGCAGATACAGATAATAGCGATCAATCGGTCTCAGATATGGCGACGAGTACGACCCAGATCACTCCCGACACCACGATCTCGATCTCGGGAGATACACTCTCGGTGATGCACGACGGCAGTGTCGTCCAGACTCTTTCGCTCGATCAGGATGCTGTCACGGCCTTGGACAACCTCGCTGGCATGGGTGTGACTCCTTTTATCACCGACCAAGATGTCAACTCCGACGGCTATGATGACCTGGCCGTCTTCACGACCTCAGGATACGAGGGTGTCAACGATTATTACGATTACTATATTTTCAACCCGAAGACAGGAATGTACGACAAGAGCGCGGTACTAGTAAACATCTCGAACCCGGTAGTGGATACTTCGAAGAAACAGATACAATCTCATTATCGATCCGGTGCCGCATGGTACACGGACACCTTCCAATTCAACGGATCAACTTTCGTAGAGGTTAGCAAAGACATACTCGATCAGTGACCGCTTACGCGAGCGAATCGTCTGGTGCGGAGATTTCGCCGATTTCCATTTCGATCTTCTCGCCGCGAGCCCGCGCAGTGCGTGCACGGCCCGGGCCGCGATAGTTGATGAGGTAGCGCTTGGGGTCTTCGTCGAGGTCGAGGAAATGGTCAGCGGCTTCCTTGAGCTTGCCGGAGGTCGAGCGGCCGAATGAGACCACTTCTACCTGGCAGCCAGCATGGATCTTGAGGTATTCGACGAGCGGTACGAAATCGCCGTCGCCGGTGAAGAGTATCACCGTGTCGAGCTTCGAAGATGCGGTGATCGCGTCGACAGCGAGTCCGACGTCCCAGTCAGCCTTCTTGGCCCCGCCGTAGAAGATCTGGAGGTCTTTGGTCTTGGGCTCAATGCCCATCTTGGTGAGCGCTTCGAGGAATGCGGTCTCTTCCCCGCTTTCGGTCGTCACCATGTAGGCGCGAGCGCGGATGAGGCGGCGATCAGCGACGGAGTCCTTGAGGACGTTGCCGAAGTTGACGCGCGAGTGGTATATATTCTTCGCGCTGTGATATAGGTTTTGCGTATCGATAAATACTCCGACACGCTGTTCAGGGTGTTTGAAAATGGCCATAAAATCTAGCTTGTAGCTATCAGCTTGATAGCTTGTAGTAATAAATATAAAAATGCTTTATAAAATCTCGCTGCTTACTATTCTACGCACAATATTCGAAATTAGAAAATGCGAGTCGCATTCTCCTACAAGCTACCAGCTATCAAGCTAAAAGCTACTTCTTGAGCCCGAGTTTCTTGACGAGTACGCCGTAGGCACGCTTGTCTGTCTCTTCGAGATACTTCATGTGCTTTCGGCGATCAGCTACCAAACCAAGCAGTCCGCGGCGCGAATGCTTGTCTTTGTGATTTTTGGTCAAATGAGCGGAAAGCTCCTCGATACGACGGGTCAAAACGGAGATTTGTACCTCAGGAGAGCCTGTATCGGTCTCATGGCGGCGCACCTTCGAGATTTCATTCAATTTCTTACGCTTCGTAAGCATGTGGGAATGATAGCACATTCCCACATGCTTTGCAAGATGGCTGTCTTAGGCCGTTATTTGGCGCTCGTTCCGGAAGTGGTGGTCGTGGTGGAAGGTGTCGACGAGCCTGCGCTTACATTCACGAGCTTCACATCGAAGATGATGGTCGAGCCGGCCGGGATAATGACCTTACCTGTCGAATCCTTCACGTCCTGATTGCCGTAGCCGAGGGATGGTGGGATTGCCATGAGGCGCTCCCCGCCGACTTTCATGCCATTAACGCCAATCTGGAAGCCCTGGATAAGGCTCTGGGAGCCGAGCTGGAAGACCAACGGCTGGTTGCCATGTGCCGCGGAGCTGTCGAAGATCGTGCTGGTAGAGATGGTGCCGACATAACCGACATAAAGTACGGCTACGTTGTCGCCGGGCTGTGCTTGTGTGCCGGTGCCGACAGTGACGTCCTGTGCCTGGACCTGCTGGGCGGCAGTACTGCTCGCAGCAGCCGCTGCGGCCGCCGACTGCGAAGTTGTCGTTGCCGTACCGCTTGCCTGAGAAGACGAATTGGAACTCTGAACGATAAAGTAAACCCCTGCTGCCAAAATAATAATGACAATAATGCCAATGACTATGTTTCTAGTATTCATCAAGCAAGCATACCTCTCTTTACCCAAAAAGCGCAAGGTTTCGGGGGTGTGGATAATGTGGTAAAAAATGAGGCGAACCCTGCGCACAGCGTGTTTTGGGGTCTTTGCAGCGCGGTGGCGCGAAACAGAGTTATTTTCTAGCAAGAAAATAACGACCCCAAAACACGCTGTGCGCAGGGTTCGCCTCGAGCGTATACTCACCGTATGGAACCCCTTGCTTCACAGATAAGACCCAAAACACTCGACGAATTCGTAGGGCAGGAGCATATTACCGGGCCCGGCAAGCCCCTGCGGGTCGCGATCGAGAAGAAAGAGCTCTTCTCATTTATGTTGTGGGGACCGCCCGGCTCCGGCAAGACGACGCTCGCCCGCATCTATGCCAATGCAGTCGGTGCGGATTTCCATGAGCTCTCCGCGGTCGAAGCCGGCAAGGACGACATTAGGAAGAGTCATAGGCGACTCGCGGCAGCTTGCTCTCACAGCAAGCCGAAAGTACTTTTCGTCGACGAGATCCACCGTTTCAACAAAGCACAGCAGGATTTCTTCCTGCCGTTCGTCGAGCGCGGCGACATCACGCTCATGGGCGCCACGACCGAAAATCCGAGCTTCGAGGTCATCGCTCCCCTGCTTTCTCGCTGCCGCGTCTTCGTGCTTGAACGAGCACAGCGAAGCTGACATGGAGAAGATCATCGATCGTTTGCAGAAGATGGCCAAGATAGAGTAGCGAAGGCTGCGTGCGAATGGCTCGTGCGGATGGCGCAGGGCGACGCCCGCCAAGCGATCACCACGCTCGAGACCGCGCAGAAGCTTTACGGCAAGATCACCGTCGATACGCTCAAGGAAGCGATCCAATCGAAGTATCTCCGTTACGACAAGAAGGGCGAGGAGCACTACAATATCATCAGTGCATTCATCAAAAGCATGCGCGCCTCGCAGCCGGATGCAGCGCTCTATTATCTCGCGCGGATGGTCGAGAGCCGGCGAAGACCCCGTCTTCATCGCGCGCCGCATGGTGGTCTTCGCGTCGGAAGACATTGGCCTCGCGACGCCGACTGCGCTCGTCGTGGCGAACGCCGTCTTCGAGGCAGTGCAATCGATCGGCTATCCAGAATGCGCGATCAATCTCAGCCACGGTGTCGCCTATCTTGCTATGTGCAAGAAGAGTCGTGCTTCGCACGACGCCTACTTTGAAGCACTCGATGATGTGAAAAAGTACGGCACGCTCCTGGTGCCGATGAAGATCAGGAATGCCCCGACCAAGCTCATGAAAGACATCGGCTATCACGAAGGTTACAAGCTCTACGACAAAGAATCGTACCTGCCGGAGAAGCTGAAGAAGCGGAAGTATTTGAAGGGTGATAAATAATCACGGCGCGATCTTTCGATCGCGCCGTGTGTTTCAGAGTCCGCTGTGAGATATTCAACGGTATTTGTTGAGATCCATAAAAGCCGCGAACTGCCTTGAGGTCTCCTCAAACGGAGGAAACTTAGCCGGCAATGCATGTGTTCCCCAATCAATCGCAAGCCCTAAGGCGACACGAGCGAGCCATAAATGGCCGCTCGGCATATCTATGAGAGCTGTTGGATTATACGCGCCTATTTCCAAAGCTTGCTTCCTTTGTTTCTCGAGATGATCGTACGGTCCCATTACGTCAATAGACAAGACCTTGAATCGGTTGTTCCCTTCCCCATAATCCGTTAGCAAGACAAATTTGCTTTGCCCGTGGACTCCCGCATCGAGAGATTCAATCGTTGTCGCCGGAAAATCTCCCACATGGCTTGCGTTAAATGTAACGCGTATCGACGGATTTGACTGTAAGCCATCGGCAGCGCCATTCCTCAACCATCGTGAGGTCCTGAACTCCACTGCAAATGAGCCGCCGTCTCCTTTGAAGATCACGTGCTCCAAATCACCTGTTTTCCAGTGGCTCGCTGCTTCCAACTTCCAATCTGTACAGTGCGCGATCAAATAGTAGAGAGACAGTCCTTCAGAAGAACCGTCCCATTCGCGCACCATTCTCTCAAGTGTGCAAGGGAGAGTCCTCCGCGCAACCTCAAGTCTTCCTTGAGAAGATGCCATTTCAACCTCCTATTTCGCGAGACAATGCCAGTTTACCTATATAACACTGCCGAGCGAACCATAGCATTCAGGTTCATACTGCACAATTGAAGAAAAAATATTTTAAATAGTGCACAATACAGATATGAATGAATACTCGATAAAAGATTTCCTCGAAGTGAAATCCGCCATGGGCGGACAATTTACCCATGATGATTCACGTGTCGTATATTTGAGCAACCTGACCGGGACCTTCCAGATGTATGTCGTCGCGACTGATGGCAGGGATGTGATTCAACTGGCGGATTTTCCGGATCCGATCACCGCGTTTTTCGTGTCACCCGTCGAAGATATACTCGTCTTTTCCAAGGCTGAAGGGGGCAATGAGAATGCGCAGCTTTTTCTGCTTGATCTGAAGACACGCGAAATAAAACCTCTGACGAATAAGCCGGAAGTGCGCTATGACCTCGGTCCGTGGTCGCGCGATGGAAAGTATATTTCTTACGCGTCGAATGAGCGCAACGGCACAGATTTTGATGTCTGTATTCTCGAAAAGAATACCGGACAGACCCAGTGCATTTTCGATACGGGTGGTCGTTGTAGTGCTGTGGGGTTCTCGCCGTCTGCCAAATATTTGGCAGTGAAAATCAACCATTCCCTCGTTAATACCGATATTCATCTCTGTAACTTATCGGACGGGTCAAGTAAATGTATAACAAAACATGAAGGCGATGTTTTGCATGGCACACCACGATGGTTGCCTGATGAGTCGAGCTTCTATCTCCGCTCAGATCATGGACGAGAATTTATCGGCCTCGGCCGATTTTCCATCGAAGAAATGCGGTTTGAATATGTGATGACGCCTTCTTGGGATATCGACGAGACCAACATAGACAAGGAAGCTAAGTATTTGGCCGTCGTTCTGAACGAAGAAGGTTACAACACTGTCGAATTTTATGATCCGCTTACGTTGCACAGAGAAGATTATTCTCTTGAGAAAAATCAGATTTCTGGAGTTTGCTTTTCCAATGACGGGACACAGGCTGTGTTTACCGCAGGTAATTCGATGACGACTAATGATGTATGGCTGATGAATACAGCAGATGGTTCGACTCATCAATTGACGCACAGCCCACAAGGAGTTCCCCCGGAAGTTTTGGTAGAAGCCGAGCTTGTGCGATTCGATTCGTTCGACGGTCTTTCAATCCCCTCCTTTATTTATAAACCTGCAACTATTCCAGATGGGACACGCTTGCCGGTCATTATAAATATTCATGGCGGGCCCGAGGCACAGACCCAACCAAGCTTCGGCCCACTTACTCAGTATTTCGTACATGCCGGTTACGTTATGGTGACTCCGAATGTACGCGGGAGCTCGGGGTATGGAAAATCATATCTCGCACTCGATAACGTCGAGAAGCGGCTCGACTCGGTCAAAGATATCGTGGCTCTTCGTGAATATCTCGCGACGCTCCCCTATGTCGATCCGAAAAGAATTGTGGTGATGGGCGGTAGCTACGGAGGGTTCATGGTGCTTGCATGTCTCGCCTTCTATCCGGATCTCTGGGCTGCCGGCATCGATATTGTGGGCATAGCAAATTTCGTGACTTTTCTTGAAAACACCGCGCCGTATCGTCGAGCGATACGAGAAGCAGAGTATGGCTCGCTCAAGAAAGATCGAGAATTACTCGAGTCGATTTCGCCGATCAACGCAGTTGATAGCATTACTGCGCCTCTATTCGTCATTCATGGCGCGAACGACCCGCGCGTGCCGCTCTCGGAAGCAGAGCAAGTCGTGAACCGTCTCAAGGAATTAGGTCGCGAGGTCGAGTTGCTTGTGTATACAGACGAGGGGCACGGGCTTGCGAAATTGGAAAATCGACTGGATGCGTATCCAAAAGTCGCCGATTTTCTTTCAAAGGTACTAAATAAATAATCACTTTTTGTTTTTCGTATACGTCTTCCAAATATGCAGAGCATACAGGGCGAAATCGGCGAGGGTCTTACACATCCGATAGTTTTTCTGTATGGGTATTTGATCTATCTATTTCCCGTGCGCGTACTTATGGATGATCGAAGAAATCAACGTCTGGTACGGCAAGCCTTCTTCGGCGGCCTTCGCTTTAATGCGCTCGAGGTCTATCGGCGTCAGGCGGATGCTGATGCTTGCCGATTTTCTGAGCTCACGCGTGTAATACACAGCTTCTTTCAATTCCTCTTTTTGCTTCTCAAGTTCTTTTTTAGGAATCGGCTTCCACCCTTCTTGTTTCATCGATTCATATAATTCGCGTTCTTCTTCGTCAAAGAATTTCTTTATTTCTTCCGGGAAGTATTTTTTTATCATATTGTATTCTTGTTAGGGTAAGTATTTTCTAACGTATTTCCGATTTGCAAATATAGTTTTAAGAAAAATGCGCCCCTCCGTGTTGATTACAAATGGAACGATATATACATACCCTCGTATCCGCACGATCATTCTCGACTGATCAGGATATTTCTCCTTGTTGGGGTGCGGTTCAATACCCAAAACATCTCCCTGTTGCACTGCTGCCTCTACATCCTCAAAACAGACACCGCGATTGGCCTTAAGCCATTCGTTTTTATCGAGGCCCCACTCGATACGCTTCCGCATATGCAAAGTATATACAAGAGATATACAGAGTCAATATTCAGAGCTTATTCTTCGTGTATTTCTTCCAAATATCCAGATCATACGCGGCAAAGTCGGTCACAGAATTTTTCTTTAGATGTGCGACGAATACTTTTTCGAGTTCAGCATATCTCTTTTCTGAAGGCGTAGAGCGCAGCTGAGTGAATCCCAAACGGCGAAGTTCTTTCAAGACATGTGTGTCGATCACGGCGAGCTCCTGATGCGGCCGGCTGTGGAGGACGAAGAAACGCGCGGTCTTTGACTTGATCCCGGGGAATTGTTGAAGATCTTCGACGCTGCATGTCTGCAAGTCGATTCCTGAGTGCGCTAGTTGCGAGAATGATTTCGTGAGCAGATTGTACTTACCTATTTTGTGTTTTTGTAACCGTTCTCTAAGTGAGTCGTCAGCTTCCCACGACCTGATCTTCTCAAAAGGCGAGCCGCCATTTTCCTCGAAGAGAAATGTATGCATCTTACGCGACTGCTGCACGGCGTTCTTGCCGGCAAAGGCGACTGCATTCAGTATGAATTCCTCGAGCTTATCAGCTGAGGGGTCGCTGAGCGTGATCTGAAACGGATCGATCATCGCCGTACGATACGCGCGATCGTAAGCACCTGCAATGAAAGCAGCTTTTGATGATTAGTGTAGTGGTGAGCGCTGCCCGCCCCATTCAACGACGGTAAATCCGATGCGTTTCGGCGCCGTAAGCGGCTCGGGCGTCACGATGATCGGCGCGGGGAGCGGCTTGTAGAGCATGTAGACGCGGATAGTTGTCTGCGGCGCGGGCGTGATCGTCATCGGCACGAGCTTGTCGTAGTCACTCTGCGGCATGAAGTAGACATAGACGTACGGCTCGCTTGTCGTCATGCGCGGCTGCCAGTAAGCGATGAAATCAGTGATCTCACTCCCCTTGAGTCCTTGTGCAGCGAGTGATGTCTTCAGGAACGAGCCTATATCGCTTGTCGCGACAACAAACCCTTTGGAGCGATCCACGGTCGGCGGGTTCGACTCGCCGTCCCAGAAGAGATACGGGTACTCGATGCCATTGTCGAAGATTTCTCCGTCTGGGTACGCGGTCACCTGCCAGCCGTTTCCATAGGCAGGCACTGACTGGTCGATATGCGCCGGGTAGATCGACACTGACACATTTGTTTTCTTTGTCGGATACAGATAAATTACCGGCTTGCCGGGATCGAACGCCTGAAACGTATCACCGCCGGGACCGGTACAATAATAGCCGAGCGTTGAGTCGCAGGTGTTTGGGTTTGAACCGTCCGGGTTTTCGTCGCTATAGAGGAATTCGCCATTATACGATGTGCTAAGCGCTACATTTTGTAGGTTCTCAAGCTTGGCGCGCAGGCGGTAGCTCTGATCAGGGGATGGTAGCGCAGAAGGCATGTATCCGTACGTCTGCGATGGATAGAGCGGGTCTTGTATGGATGGCGTGCTTGCGGCATACGCTACCGAATCTTCTATAGTAGAAAGCATCTTATCGAGCGGCGATTGCGCGAGGTTCTCTTCTTGTGCGCTCTGCTCCTGTGCTTTGGCGATATCCCCGTCGCTCGTAAGTGTTGTCAAAAGACTCGCCCAGTTCGCCGCCTCGTCAGTATTGTGCATCGAAGGATACTTGCCGTGGCCGATGTAGTAGAGCTCAAGCGCCTCGCTCACGGTGTGTAACTGCGATAAGCGGGCGGCATCCCGCGCCTGTGAGCGTGCTTGGCCGAGCTCGACAAGGATAATACTCGCAAGAATACCGATGATAGCGATGACGACGAGGAGCTCAATGAGCGTAAAACCAGACGATGTCTTGCGCGCCTTTGTCATACGATTTCCTTATATCGTATATCGAAAACTGATAAACCCGCTTCGTGGGTGTTAATAAGCTGGCCCGCATATTCTTGTTACAGGGCCGTCTCACGGTGTGGGGCACACACAGCGACGATGGTTAGTATGCCTGCAATAGCAAGAAGTATGCTCGGAAAGCGCAAATCTACATTTACAGAAGAAAGGAATTGAACCTGTGACGAGAGGTACGGCATGTATGCCAGAGTCGAGGCGCCGACGATGAGTACGGGTAAGTACCAGCGGTGCGGTTTTAAGAATACGTACAAGACGGAGAGCATGTCGGCAAGGTAGAAATAACGCTCATGCATGCGCGGCAGGAAATACGGCACCAGAAGTACGCATGCAAGTGAGAGAAGAACTATCATTGATGAGTGATGTATCGGCGTCTTTTTTATATACACAATGATTGCGAATGCTACAGCGCATGCGATCGCTATCCCCGACCAAAAGAGCACACTCATCGCCAGCGGTGCAAGTGGCAGGTTGTTGACGAAGGCGAAAATACTCGGCGACGAGACAGAGAGATAGAGATATTCGCCGGATTGTTTCGCATACACCGTGAGCCAATAAAAGAAATCGCCGCCGAAGATTGCTGCCGGTAGGATCGACACGGCGTATACGATCGGCGGGATCGCTGCGTACCACATCGTGGCGCGGCGTTTTGCTAGGTATCCGATGAGAACCGGTGCAAAGAAGATCGCCTGCACTTTGACAGAGAGCGCAAGGCCGAAGAGAAGTGCAGCTGCAAGCGGCGCATCAAGGAGTATGCACACAAGCGATGCGAGAATAGGCGCCGCATAGACGGCGTCGGATTGTCCCCACAGCGAGCTGTTGAGTAGAAAAGTGGGTATGCAAAGAAACACTGCGAAGATCAAAAAGAGCGCGGCGTCACTATAACGGATCGCCGAAAAACGGCGGACCGTGAATACTGCAATGCCCGCAATAATGATCTCGAAGATGAGCGAAAGTGTCTTCTCGCTTACAAGGCTGCTTGTGGGGATGAATGTCAGTATCTTGAGAAGATACAGATACATCGGCGCGTAATCAGAGAATGGCTGCGCAAAAGCGCTGAAGCCAGGGCTCTGCAGTGTCGTGAACCACGGTGCGATGAAATAAACATAATCAGAAACTGTGATCGGATACCATAAAATACGAACGAGGAATGAAAGTAGTATCAAGATAAAACCGGCGGCAAATAAAAACAGCCGGCGCTCGGTGGACGCTGTGGACACTGGCACGATCATAAATCAATAGTTCAATAGAGATGGTGGAGAAATCATGAATATGAATGTCACTACCAACAAACACTCGCGCTTCAGACAAACTTAATTTGCATACGCGTATCTTCAGTCTTGACGGACGCATCAGGATCAGAGGCTATCAAATAGTACTGTAATGACTTTCATGCGCGCCCGTCATTCTTTATGATGAAACCAATTTCGCTCACGGTCTTCTTCCCTGTCTACAATGAAGAGGAAAATATCAGACAAACTATCTTGCACACTATTCGTACAGTTGAAGATTCGCCATACGTCAGCGAGTACGAGATCATTGCGGTCAACGATGGGAGTGTCGACGCATCACGCAGTATCGCCGAATCACTTGCGCATATTTTCCCGCAGGTTCGCGTCGTTGATCACGCGGCAAACCGCGGCTACGGCGAAGCATTGAAGACAGGCATCGCGCAAGCGCGCATGGAATACGTCTTCTTCACAGACGCCGATATGCAGTTCGATATTCTCGAACTTCAGAACTTACTCGTTCATCTCCCTGAATATCAGGTCGTCATCGGGTATCGCGCGCCGCGCCGCGACCCGCTTGTACGTCTCATGAATGCGCGGGTGTGGAATGTCTTGAACCGCACACTCTTTGGCTTGCAGATCCGCGACATCGACTGTGCCTTCAAGATCTTCCGCACTGACATCGTGCAATCCCTCGATCTGCAATCCCACGGCGCGATGATCAGCGCAGAGACACTGATCAGGCTCACTCGTGCCGGTGTCACTCTCAAGCAAGTCCCCGTCTCGCACCTGCCCCGCACTGCTGGCTCGCCGACCGGCGCCAAGCCCGCGGTCATCTTGCGTGCGCTTCAGGAGATGGTCGACCTCTATCGCGGCGATCTCGGCCTCGCTACACAGAAGGAGGCCCTACGATTCATGAGTGTCGGCATCATCAACACACTGCTTGATGCGGTAGCCTACGTGGCGCTCACGCGCGGCACCATCTACTTCCACGAGCATCTCGTCATCGCGAAGTTTGCATCCTTCCTCGCAGGCACACTCTCAAGTCTCGTATTGAATCGTTCGTGGACCTTCGGTCTTCCCGGGCGACCAACACTTGTGGAGGTCGTTCGCTTCTACGCGATGACCTCTGTCTCGATCGCCGTCAACGTGGCACTTATGAGTGCCTTGGTGGGCTTCGGTATGTACGACCTCTACGCGCTCGTTGTCACGACTGTGTTTACCTTTGCCATCAATTTTACTATCTCAAAAATGTGGGTGTTTCGCCGCGCTAGTACGAGCGCAAAAACCTATGCCATTTCTTCTTAACACCACTGTCGCAACCTCGACCAACATCTACAGTTTGAGCGACTCACTCTCGACACTGCAGACCTACGACGCGCTTTTCCTCGCTTTTGCTTTTGCTTTCGTCGGACTCTTGCTCGTGGAGGCACGAACGCTCGCGATCATTTATAGGTTTGTGCGGCGCCTTTTTCGTCGCCAGAGTAAAAGTAAGAGTCAGAGCAATCGCGATATACAGGAGCTTGAGCGAGAGTCCTTGCAAGGTCAACAAATAACCTAAAGAATTATGGCAACAAGAACTCTTGGATATCTTCTGCTTATCGCGGCGATCATTGTGGTCGCGGGCGTCGTCTATCGCGATTCGCTCAAGAGCGAAGTACCGCTCGTCTATACGCCGACCCAGCTTCTCGAAGCGACATGGCTCAACTACAAGACCGAGTATGTGCAAGCCAACACCTATCGCACCGTCGATACAAGCAGCAACAGCATCACAACCTCTGAAGGCCAGAGCTATACGATGCTGCGCGCCGTATGGATGGGCGACAAAACGACCTTCGATGGCGCGTGGCAGTGGACACAAGACAACATACAACATTCGAGCGACCATCTCTTTGCATGGGAATGGGGCGAGACCGCGACGGGTACCTACGGTGTCCTCACGGCAGATAACGGGCAGAACAGCGCCTCCGATGCCGACACTGACATCGCGCTCTCGCTCGTCTTCGCCTATGGGCGCTGGCAGGACCCGACGTATCTTAAGGACGCGCGTGCGATCGTGACTGACATCTGGAACGACGACGTGATAGAGGCGCAAGGCAAGCCATACATGAGTGCTGACGATCTCGAGAAAAAATCTCCCACCTGGGCTGTCATCGACCCTTCGTATTTCAATCCTGCAGCGTATCGCATCTTCGCTCAGGTCGACCCCACTCATCCCTGGGCTGAACTCGTGACGGACTCTGATGCACTTCTTTTACAAAGCATGGGTGCTGATCTCGGTTCATCGAAGAGCGACGGCTTGCCGCCGGATTGGTTCGAGATCAACAAAACGACCGGCGCCTTGCAGGCTGTACCGATCACAAGCGACGACACCAACTTCGGCTACGACGCGATGCGTGTTCCCTTCAGACTTGCCCTCGATTACGAGTGGTACAAGGACCCTGAAGACCTCACGATCCTCTCCAAGATGTCTCTCCTGCAGGAAGTGTGGCACCAAAACGGGACGATCCCCTCGATCTCTGCACATGACGGCACTGTCGTTACTGCAAGCGAAGATGCATCGATCTACGGCGGCACAATCGGCTATTTTATGGTTGCCGACAAAGCCGACGCAGCAGATGTCTACAACCAAAAGTTGCTCTTCCTCTACAACCCCGGCGCCAACGCATGGAAGCTGCCACTCTCGTATTACGACGACAACTGGGCATGGTTCGGTATCGCGCTCTACAACGGAGAGCTGCCCAACCTTGTCTCACAGCTTCCTGCTTCCGCGTTCAGCCAATCATCATGATGAAAACGATTTAATACCTCTATAAATCAAAACCAAACGTATGCAGCCCATCAGAAACATCCGTACCGATTTCCTACGCACCAACACGCCCAAGATCCTCTTCGCGATCAATGCGCTCCTCGCGATCACTTATTTCTGCGTCCTCACCTTTTTCTTCCCGGTAGGCAACCGCGTGCTCTTCGGGCTTTTGATAGCCGGCGAGGTCTACCATCTCTGGCAGGTCTTGACCTTCCTCTACACCGTGTGGGACACGAGCGACCCTGATGCGCCTGATGCCTCGTTCACACCGTCGGTTGATGTATTTATAACGGTCGCAGGAGAGCCGGTAGAGCTCGTTGAGCGGACCGCGCGCGCAGCACTTGCAATGGACTACCCCGCTTTCAATGTCTATCTCCTCAACGACGGCTACGTCGCACACAAAGACAATTGGGAGGAAATAGAAGGTCTGGCCGCACGACTCGGTATCGGTTGCATCACGCGCACAACTCCCGGCGGCGCGAAGGCCGGCAACATCAACAACGCGCTTACGCTTACAGGAAGCTCGCTCGTCGCTATCTTCGATGCCGATCACGTACCGCATCGTGACTTCCTCATCAAGACCGCCGGCTATTTCAAAGACCCCAAGATGGGGTTCGTGCAGACGCCACAATTCTATAGCAACTACGCGCGTAACTATCTCACGATGAGCTCGTGGGAGCAGCAAGAGATTTTCTTCGGTCCGATCTGCAAAGGCAAAAACAGACTGAATGCCGCCACCATGTGCGGCACCAACATGCTCATCAGCCGCGGAGCACTTACGTCTGTCGGCGGCATGAATACGCATTCGATCGCCGAAGATTTTGTGACCGGCCTTTTGATGCACGCGAGCGGCTATCGCTCGATCTACGTGCCTACGGTCTTGGCTGAGGGTTTGGCGACCGAAGACTTACTCACCTATTCCAAGCAGCAGTTCCGTTGGGGACGCGGCGCTCTCGACGTCATCTTCCGTTGGAACCCGCTTCTTATGCGCGGCCTTACGTTCGCGCAGCGGATACAGTATCTCTCGTCAGCGAGCTTCTACCTCTCGGGGCTCTTTGTACTGATTGATGCAATGTTGCCCGTCGTATTCTTCTACACTGGGCTCGTGCCTGTGCAGGTCGCCGGCATGTTTCTTGCGAGCATCTTCCTGCCGTACTTCTTCCTCACGCTCTATATGATCGAATACTCGTCGAATTTCACGTTCACCTTCTCGTCGCTGTGCTTCTCGATGGGCAGTTTCTCCATCCAGCTCAAGGCGCTCGGAAGTGCCTTGACTGGGACCAATGCAAAGTTTGAAATCACTGAGAAGCGCCGCAATAGTCAGATGGGTCAAACACCACAACGCACCTCGTATCTCTCGATCGTGAAATGGCACATCGTCTACATCGCACTTGTGATCGCCGGCATTCCGATCGCCTACTTGCGCGGGGGATTCTCTGCATCTCTCATCAACAATTGTGCGTGGGCATTCCTCAACATTGTGATATTCCTACCCTTCATCCGCGCGGCACTTCCGCAACAAGAAGCGTTTTATCAAGAAGAAGCTTCGCCCGCGCTCGCGACGCGGTAGCCTATGGAATCCTCTATGGCCAAGAACTCTACACGTGTATCCGGGCTTCGGGGAATGCTTTTTGCGACCCGAACGATAGGCGGAAGCGCGAAAAACATTCCCCGAAGCCTGGTCGGTCGCACGTGGAGCACGAGTCGAACTTTCGTTATTTGCGCGCTCATCGCCTGCATGGCGATACCGATCTTCCTTTCCGCCTTTTTCTTCATGGGACAGAGCCTGCGACTCGACGAGGCGCAGAGCCTCTGGCAGACATCTCGCAGTTTCGGCGACATTTTCACGGTCGTCGCCGGTGACGTGCACGTGCCGCTGTATCACCTCTTACTCAGGTTCTGGCGCCTCTATGTCGGCAACACAGTCACTGATGCACGTGCGCTCTCGTTGCTCTTCTATGTCATCTCGATCCCAGTGCTTTACATGCTTGGCCGTAGAGCATATGAAAGCCGCACTGCGCTCTTTGCCACCTTCCTCTTCTCGATCTCGCCGTTTATGAATTGGTACGGCAACGAAGTGCGCATGTACACGCTCTTCACACTCTTCGTCATACTCAACCAATATTTCTACGTCCGTATTTTCAAAGCCAAAGCAGACGGTGGTGAACCGAGCGACCATATTTGGGCCGGCTATACACTCACCGCTCTCTTCGGCGCGTTTACACATTATTTCTTCTTTCTCAATTTGCTCGCACAAGCCGTCTTCTATTTCCTCCGCCGCGACCTCTTCCCTATAGGTTCTCTGAAACGATTTATTTTTGCAGCAGTTATCGTCGTCGGTAGTTTCCTACCATGGGGATGGTATGTGCTCCACCTCGGCACTGCCGGCTTCCAAGAGCCCGTCTTAGCGCTCCCCTCTTCGGTTGATTTCTTCAGCGCCTTCGGCCAATTCCTCTACGGTTTTCAGAACGACAACGTCAACACGGTCTTCCTCTCACTCTGGCCGATCGTAGTAGTGCTTGGGCTCATTTCGCTCAGGCGAAGTCATAGACTCCAAGCAGAGAGCGAATATTTCCTGCTCACGGTGCTGCTCTCGTTTGCGGTAGCTTTCTTCGGGAGCTTCGTGCTCGCACCCGTTTTCGTGAGCCGCTACCTCATCTTCACCATCCCCGCTTTCTACCTCTTGCTCGCGAGTCTCTTTGAAAATTATTCGCCGCGTATGCAAGAGCTGGCGCAATGGGGACTCGCGTGCATTATGATAGCGACCCTCGGGCTCGAGATTATCAACCCTACGATGCCCGTGAAAGAAGATTACTCGCAGGCGGTCGCATACATCGACACGCACGCGACCTCGCAAGACAGTGTGATCCTCTCCGCGCCGTTCACCATCTATCCAGTGCAGTATTACTACACGGGCCAAGCACCAGTAACCACGCTCCCTATATGGAACCAATACGCTTACGGCGGGATTCCGGCTTTTAGCGCAAGTACGCTTGCCTCACAAGTACAGCAAGACGTCGGTGCGAGTCAAAATATTTATCTCTTGCTCTCGTACAACCAAGGCTACGAGCTCGACATCAAAAACTATTTCGATTCGCACTATCAAATGGTCTACAGTCAGACCTTCTCTGACGATCTCAATCTCTACGTCTACAAAGCCCGCTATGACACGGGCGCAACAGCTATTGCAACCACGTTGAAATAAAAAACGCCCCGCGATTGTGCGGGGCGTAAATCGGCTCTCATCTGCGCTTTTGTCTGACGCGAGTCAAGTCGCGGAAGTCACGAAGCGCAGGACAATCGACTCCTGATATGCGAACCCATGGGGGGGTCTCGCCCTCCTCATATTCTCGAATCATTTCTGCGCCGCGCTCCAAGTCTCTCACGTTCAGTAGAAAGTTGACCCTCCACGTACCGTTATCGGTAGTGATCTGTGCGCGGAATAGCACTCCAGACTGCGATCCGACAGAATGCGTGTCCCATCTCGTCTCGAGGGTCCCCTCGCATGTGTCACCAATTACAGGCATGCGATTCCATCGCTTGCGATGCAGGTCGCAGGCTGTGATTTTCAGCGTATCGCGGACACTTTCGGGCACTATCCCGGGCCCATCCTCATTCAAAAGACAAATCCAAGAATCGTAGGACATTATCGCCTCCTGTTTGTGCCAGCGAACACAATATCCCCCGACGCATTTAAAGTCCAACAATATAATAAAATGTTGCGCCATTGTGTCGACAAGAAAAAGCCGCTCCAGGGGTGTCTTTGCCACGCGACCCCGCCTTTCGGGCGGAGCCGCGTGAAATTGGCCTAGGCCAATTTTATACGCGGCTGGCCGACTTGAGCTGGAACCGTGGTCGGTCAAGGTGGGCTTGACCATTTAGTCTAGTTTTAGATCTTCAAAACGATGCGTCTCGGGCGCTATGCTTTTCGCCACTGATCAGGGGTCTTCGAGTATCCAGTTAAAAGTGGAAACTTTTACACTGGTAAACACATACCACTTATTACCAAAGAGCTATTCGATCTAGTTCAAATACAGGTCAAAAGCCAGTTCGTAAGATCGGAAACAAAGGAGTTTGCCTTCACTAAACTTATGGAGTGCGGCCTTTGTGGATCGGGTATCAGTGCCGATGAGAAGTTTAAGAAACAGAAGAATGGCAACACTCATCGTCACGTCTACTACGGATGTACAAAAGTAAGAGACAAAGAATGTAAATGTGGTTACATCAATGAGGTTGATTTGCTCAAGCAATTTGAAGTCCTCATGGATAAAATTGATATAGACGAAATTGGTATAAAGGAAAAAATCAAGGAAGAGGTAGAAAGATTCAAGAAATTTCAGCAAGCGCTCCTAGGCAAGAAGGATAAAATAACTGTAGGGGATATTGATATCCGAAACTACGCGAAATATCTTCTGCAAGAAGGAAAAGATATTGAAAAAAGAGAATTGTTGGGATGTCTCCGAAGCGACCTTCAACTCAAAGAAAAGAAGATCTCTTTGGTTTAGAATTTTATTTATACAGATATTTTTGTGTTCTCTTCCGTGTTATACGTCATATCAAAGAGAGTATCGGTCATCCATCGACGGAAGTCGGGGTTATCGCTAAATTGTTTGAAAAGTTCTGCATCGTCCTTAAGAACGGCTGCCATCACACGCTTCAAGGCCTTATCGTGCTCTATACGAGCATTTTGTTTGTCAGAATGTGTCCTCGCATTCTGATAGGCTTTGTCGGCAACTATACGAGCTGGAATCTCCTGTGTTATAAGACGACCAACTCGATCACGATCTGTCCAGTCAACACCTCCAAATTGATCATTAAAGACCTTGATGATGTTTGAGAGTCGATCAAGTTCTGGCTCTTGCATATGCCCTCCCCCTGATGTTGGTACAGGTTCAATTTCTCCATTTTCGTTTGGGAGTTGTATCTGTCGTGCGGCTCGCTTTTCGACACGATAACTATCCATATCGATTGAATCAAGCACTCCTTTTGCAAAATCTGGATCAATCGGTGCCGGAAGTTTCGATACAAGAAAATTTAGGAGTATTGAAAGCTTTTCCCAGTCGGCATTTGTGTACGGCAAAATTGAAGAAAGGAAGCCATAAGCACGAACGAATGCTTTTGCTTTACCCTTAAAATCCACCTGGCCGTCCTCATCCAGTTGCTCCAAGTACACAGCAACGCACGCATCTAATATTGGATCGAGCATGTCACGCTCCGCACCCGATAGATACAATTCTACGAGGCGCTCTACTTGCTCGGTTGAATAGACATGGTAGTTATCTAGAGCTGCTTTGAGATCGTGGAGTTTGTTCGGATCCGTTTCTCTACTCAAAATAGTGGTGCGGTAATAAGGTGCGAATGACTTTTCAATTGTATCTACATCATTAAGAAAATCGAGTACGAACGTGTCGTATTTTTTAGGTCGCGCACGATTGAGACGTGAGAGCGTTTGCACCGCTTTGATGCCGGAGAGGGGCTTATCGACATACATAGTGTGCAGTAAAGGCTCGTCGTAACCAGTCTGGAATTTGTCCGCACATATCAAGAAGCGATACGGTTCTTCTTGTATCTTTTCCACAATACCATTGCTGGGAAATCCATTCAGAGATGCCTCTGTAACCTTCGTGCCGCCATACTCGTGTTCGCCAGAAAAAGCCACAATCGCTTTATAAGGGCTCTTGAGTTCCTTGAGGTATTCATTGAATGCCTGAAAATACTGAATGGCACGCTCGATGCCACTCGTCACTACCATCGCTCGGGCCACGCCACCAATCTTTTTTAAGCCGATAACTTGCTCATGAAAGTGGTCGACCATAATCTCGGCCTTAATACGAATCGCGTGGTCGTGGCTCTCAACGTATTTGCGAAGCTTCTTCTTTGCCCTTTTGGTATCGTATTCTGGATCACTATCGACTGTTTTTATGAGTTTGTAATAACTGTCGACCGGGGTATAGCTCTTGAGCACGTCGAGAATAAAACCCTCTTCGATAGCTTGCTTCATGGTGTAGCTGTGGAAAGGACGATGCTTATTCCCTTCGTATGTCTCGCCAAAGATCTCAAGTGTCTTGTTTTTCGGTGTGGCCGTAAAAGCAAAGTAGCTTGCATTAGGAAGCATTTTCTTCGCTTCCATGATTCGGTTAATCTTATCTTCAAGGGTCTCATCGTCCTCACCATCCTCTATTTCTGAGAGTGCCATGCTTACGGCCGCGGACGTTCGTCCACCTTGACTTGAATGTGCCTCGTCTATGATCATTGCGAACTTACGATTGCGGTGCTCGTTTCCTATCGCATCGAGAATGAATGGAAATTTCTGAACGGTTGAGATAATAATTTTCTTCTCTTCGGCTATGTACTTCTTTAAGTCACCGGAGGAGGCCGCATGCCCAACCGTGGCACTGATTTGCCGAAACCCTTTGATAGTCGCCCCGAGCTGACTGTCAAGCGCTTTACGGTCAGTCACTACGATAATGGAATCAAAGATATGGCGATCATCTTTAGCGGTACCAATAAGTTGATGCGCAAGCCACGCGATCGAGTTTGACTTACCGCTACCGGCTGAGTGTTCAATGAGATAACGTTTTCCCGCTCCATGTGTTGCTACATCGGAGAGAAGTTGGCGCACAACTGCAAGTTGATGGTAGCGGGGGAAAATCTGCACGAGCTTCTTTTTGTGCGTCTTCTCGTCTTTCACTTCCACCATTTGTGCATAGTTCTCGATAATATCGGTGAGACTGTCGCGAGTGAGTGTTTCATCCCATAGATAGGAGGTTTTGAGACCACTAGGATTCGGAGGATTGCCTGCACCATCATTCCAACCTTTATTGAATGGTAAGAACCAAGAAGCTTTACCTTGCAGGTGTGGACAAAATTGCACTTCACTATCGTCGACCGCAAAATGTGCTATACAACGGCCAAGCTGAAAAAGTATTTCCTTTGGGTTACGATCAGTCTTGTATTGTTCAACTGCATCTGAAACAGTCTGTTTGGTTAGGCTGTTCTTTAATTCAAAAGTGGCAATCGGAAGTCCGTTTATAAATAGCGCAAGATCTAGCGCGCGTTGCATTTCATCGAGACTATAGCGAAGTTGGCGCGTAACACTGAATCGATTTTTCTCGTACCGGCCCTTTGCAGTTGTATTGCCAGGGGTTGGGGTACCATAAAAAAGATCGATGTGATATTGACCATGCTTTACACCATGTCGCAACACGTCCACAACTCCTCGTTTAGCAATCTCACCCTGTAACCGTGTAAGAAATTGTCGTCGAATGGGACTATCATTGCTAAGGTCGAGTATGTTGAAGAGTTCCTCTTGAGTAGCGTGGATAAAAGCCTGCAATTGTACAGGATCTACCGCAAAAGCCCGATCATAGTCATCAGGCTTTCCGAGGTTCCATCCGCCCAATGCTGTTAAATGCTCAATTATTAAGGTTTCGAGGCCTTTTTCGCTTGTATCTGTTTTCATATTGTAATTTTCTCGGCCTCTTTAGAAACGTCATCTGTGGGTTCTTCAGCATCGCTACCATACAACGAGCTATCGCCCTCGTCCATGACTGCGGTAGATTGCGTCTGCTCTGGCAATTTTGATGCGGCTTCGCGTACATCAAGTTTGCCAGTGACCACATCAGTAACTACGTGAATACGAAACTCATGCAGAAGTTGTATTTCATTATCAAATAGCTGTAATTGTCTTTCAATTTCCGATAATTCTTGATCTAGCGTCGCGACGATTTTTTCTTGCTCCGGCAATGACGGTATTGGGACTCTCACATTTTTGAGCCATGGCATATGTATATCGCGCTGTATATCACCAACACCTTTCGACGCGGTGACAAACTGCGATACCATTATTCTCGACTTAAATAGGTAGTCGGCAAATCTCGGTAACAGAGATGAATCTAAGCCGAGGACCACATAAGCAGGGCTAATGATGCCTAGATATTCAGATACCCCAACAGAGCCACGCCATGCTTGTTGATTATTAAGAACAAGATCACCCGGCTTGACTACCTGATAGCCAGACAAATCAAGACTCGGTTTATGAACCTGTCCTCCCCCCTCTCCGTAACGAATCACACCCCTACCCAGGAATACCGAGAGAAGATCTAGATCGGTTCGACCTTTTTCCGTTCTAATCCGGGAAATTTCCCATAACCTTGAAATCTTCCATTCGGAATTTACTTCTTGTTCAGGCGACGATCCGAGGAGTTTCGTCTTTATCTTTGGATCAAGACCGTGAGTAACTACATGACTAACAACATTTTTCTTTTGTTCCTCTAACAATTTGATTAACTGTTGCTTCGCGTGTATGTATTGTCGGATGCGCCGATCGGCATAGTTGAGAAAACGAATTATTGCGGATTGCTCATCATAGGGAGGGAGCGGAACAGGCTGGTTCCCAAAATCTTCAAACCGAAAGTCTGTAGACCTCTCGCGAATACCTTTAGATAAAGCCAGTATCCATTGTGTACGCGCCATCTCTCGTATAACGTACGCAAAGTATTCTGAAGTGGCCTCCTCAGTTGGCTGACACACTGCGCAAACAGGACTACATTTTCCATTTGAATCAGATACACCCACCGCGCCAGCAAAAGCGTCCATCGCATGGATCACAAGATCTCCCTTTAATACCCGCTGATAGCCGATCTCTTGTAGTGCCTCAGTAAAACCACGCAGTCGACGATTGCGCCGCAATGTTACGGTGCCATCACGAAAACATGTCACAATCTCATCCCCTGCCTCTACAGGCCTCGAGACTTTGTTAAAAAGCCATTTAGCTCGTTTGATGCCCCAGTGTTCTGGTATTTCTCCGAGCCACACCACGGCCGAGTCTTTGTATCTTGAATAGGGCTTGAGATCTTTAATCATGAAGTGCTATCCTTTCGCGATAATTTCATCGAGCAATCCTTCTGTTTCTTTCTCCAATTTAAGGATGTCCCCCTGAATCTCTGTCAGAGGACGTAACGGTTCCGGTTTGAAGAAATAACGGTTGAAATTGATCTCATATCCAAGTTTGGTCGCACCTTCTGTGGTCCAGGCATCAGGCGCATATGGAAGTACCTCACGCTTAATAAAATTTTCGATGCCTCCCTTTTCTAACAAAGGCACTTGTTCGTAGTCACGAAGCTCAACATCCGGCTCGTACTCGACGACACTTTTGTTGCTATGTATCTCGATTTCAAAAAAACCGTGTAATGGATCGACCTTTGTGAGGGACTTGTGGACTTGTTTGATCACCGGTTCTGCATCCGGATCACGTTCAGCGAGCACAGTTTGCAAAAACTTAAGACGCTTTGCAGACATCTTAACCTTATTCTCCTTAGCGATACTATCAACTATTTCTAAAAACTTTTGGTAATCCATATGCGGACCAGTTCCGATTTCCTTCACAACCTTCTCGATGATGGGGACAAGTTGTTCCTCCCCCGCATCTACGCATGCTACGCGAAAACGCTTGAGATGTCCGTTGCGGAGATCAACCTTTAGTCGTAATGGCCGTTCAATCATGACTTTCCAATAGCCAAATTCCTCATTCGGAAAGATTTTCGATTGTTTGGTCTCCTTGAAAGAGAGAAAAGTATCCATCACACTCTTTATATTCTCGTCAGTGAGCTCACAGTTCTTTTTGCCCATATTCTTGCGTAACGGTGTAAACCAGCCATTTGTATCAATGAGCTGTACTTTGCCCTGGCGTTTGCTTTCTTTACGATTTGAAAGCACCCAAATATAGGTTGCGATACCAGTGTTATAGAACATGTTAAGCGGAAGTGCCACAATCGCTTCAAGCCAGTCGTTCTCAAGGATCCAGCGACGTATATTACTTTCACCTTGCCCCGCATCACCAGTGAATAGTGAGGAGCCGTTGTGAACTTCTACAATGCGACTTCCGAGTTTAGTGTCATGCTTCATCTTTGAGAGCATGTTGGCAAGAAAGAGCATCTGCCCATCGCTTGAGCGCGTGACTAAGGAATACTCCGGATCACCTGCGTGTTCGATGATAAAACGAGGGTCCTTAATGTTCGTTTTCCCACCCATTTTCTCCATATCGCTCTTCCAGCTTTTCCCGTAAGGGGGGTTCGACAACATGTAGTCAAAACGCATATTAGAGAACGCATCGTTCGTGAGAGTCGAGTATTTGGGACCACCAATGATGTTGTCCGCCTCGTCGCCGTCACCTTTTAGAAGAAGATCTGCTTTACAGATCGCGTATGTCTCAGCATTGATCTCTTGCCCGTAGAGATGCGTGACTACTTCTTTCTTTCGCTTTATTGCGATCTGCTCTAGTGTTTCTTCAGCGACAGTAAGCATGCCGCCGGTCCCTATGGCACCGTCATAGAGAAGATAAGTTCCTGACTCAATTTTATCGGCGATGGGTCTGAACACCAGCTCAGCCATAAGCTTGACCGCATCACGTGGCGTCCAATGCTCTCCCGCCTCCTCATTGTTTTCTTCGTTGAATATACGCACCAATTCCTCGAAGATCGTCCCCATACCGTGGTTGTCGAGGCGCTTGTGCTTGCGTGTACCATCGGGATTAATGACAGCGCGCGGACTGAGATTGATAGATGGGTCTAAAAACTTTTCTATGAGCGTACTGAGGACATCAGCATCAGACAAAGTGGATATTTGATTTCGGAATTTAAAGTTGTTTAAAATCTCTTGCACGTTCGGAGAAAAACCGTCGAGGTACGCCTCAAAATCTTGGCGTAATGCTTGTTGCGTAGTACTTGCGCGTAGATTCTTAAGCGTAAACGGAGAATGATTATAAAACGCTTGGCCCGCCGCAGATCGCAAAGCATTTTCCTGATTTACTATTCGTGCTTTATCGAGACGCTTTTTTGCATCTATTACGGACTGTTTTGTATCCTCAAGAACTGCATCAAGGCGACGGATGATGATCATAGGTAAAATTACGTCGCGGTACTTACCGCGCACATAAAGGTCTCGGAGAACATCGTTTGCAATGCCCCAAATGAAATTTGCTACCCAATGCAGGTCACCGTTTGTCAGAGCTTCATCCTGTTGCGGATTTTCCTTTAAAGAAGACATATTACTTTACTAGCTCATCCAAACTCACGTTGAAAACGTCCGCTATTCTCTTAAGCGTACTGATTCGAGGGTCTTTTGTTGCGCCGCTCTCAATCTTCGCAATTGTGTGATAAGCGAGTTTTGTTTCTTGAGAGAGAGATCCTTGATTCCACTTATCTCCCTTAAGTCTTTTGAAATTCTTTTTGAGATTCTTAACCACTTTGGTGGCTTCTTTATCTTTTTTCATATGAGAAAACTTTACTCGTATAATTATATCAAGTATGGAATATGAAATTGGGCGTTATCCCCAATCTTCGTTCTCGAGGGTCTTTAAACACAAAATCACCCTGTCGGGGTGATTTTGTGTTCTGGTACTGCCCTCAGCAGATGCGCCTTTTCTGAATGGCTCCTGAACTAGTTATCGACGCGACTCGTGCACGAGAACCTAGCTCAACTTGGCTGAGAGACACGGACTCGAACAATAACAAAACACCGCCAAGTTAGCGGCGGTGTTTTTTGGCTACAAAGCTTGTCTTTATAAACCCTGCACCAGTGAGAGCGCGTACTCGGGCCACCAGGTGCCCGCGGAAGGGCCGCCGCTGCACGAGCCGTCGGACTCGCCCGGAGTTTTGATCCAGAGGAAGGCGTCGACGACACTGTTGCCCGTATTGGTTGTCGGGGAAGTTCCAATCTTCGCTCCGGAGGGATTGCACCACTGTCCGCTCGCGACACTGCCGCCGTTCCTCGAGGTATCGATCACGAAGTGCTTGCCGCCCACGAGCGCACTCACGGCTTCGCCGTAGGTGATCTCGCTGCTCGTCGGCATGAAGTTCGAGACGTTGAGTGCGAAGCCGTCGGCTTGCGCGATGCCCGCCTTCTGCAACTCCCCTGCCATCGTGTCAGCATCGATCCAGTCGGAGTGACCCGCGTCGATGTAGACCTTCGCGCTGCTATCCTTCTTGATCGAGCTTACCGCGTAGCTGAGCAATTGTTCGCGTGTCGCTTGGTCTGCGCTCGAGAGACAGCTGATCTGCGCGAGTGCATCCGGTTCGAGGATCACGAGTGCAGGTGCCTGCCCCAAGCCTTGCGAGAAGCTGTCGATCCACGATTGGTAGCCCGAAGGATTATCAGAACCGCCCGATGAGAATCCGCCGCAATCGCGCTCGGGGATGTTGTAGGCGACCAAGACCGGCATTGCGTTTGAAGCCTGCGCCGAGGCGACGAGCGAATGCACATCGTCTCGCATGTCAGTGTTCCAATTGCCGAACCATACCGCGGTCGGCTCCTGCGCGAGTGTCTGCATCGCGCTCGCGTCGGTGGCGTTGTTGTCCCCCCATACTTTCTGTTGCAGAGACGCCTCGGTATTCGGCTCGATGTAGAAGCTCATAGATGAATTATTGTAGTTCTCGTTGCTGTTTTGATTGCTACTCAGAAGCAGTGTTTGTGTGGCAATCGTTGTCGCCACCGCGATGACTGATGTCGTTGGCGTTGCAGCAGTCGCTATCGATTGTGTCGTCGTTGCTGTGCTTGTCGCACTCGCTGTAGTTGCTGGTGTCGACGAAGTAGTCTGATCCGACGAGGTCGCAGAGCTACTCGATGCGTCTGCCGGCATGATAGTGATCACGTTTGGTGAGGCAAGTGTGCTACTCGCGATACTCCCCTGTGGATCTGTCTGAGCGGGGCTACCGTTATCGACGAAGATAGTCTCCGATTGTTGCGAGATGATCTGGTTGCCTTGGCGCGCGATGAAGTTGACCGTGTACGGCCCGCTGCCGTCCCACATCCAGCCGGTGAGGTCGACCGATGCCTCCATGTGCGGCGAATCCGTGTCGTTCTCGCTCATCCAATTCCATGTTCCGTTATCAACCTGCCAGAACATCTGGTACTGCGCGATGTCGAGCCCCGGGATCACCGCCTTGAAGGGTTGCGTGCCGGAGACATGCGCGCCGTTGGTCGGCCACCATACATCGATCGTGTTGTCTGCGAGTGCGATCGCCGGAGTAATGACGCCGCCTATGAGTAATGCTAATAGAATTATGGATAAGATAAACTGACTCAAGTATTTACTTTTATATTCTTCCATAAACGCTTGTAAGTGTAGCAATGCCCGCTCATTGACCACAATGATTATGCCGTGCCTTAACGCTTTTTTAATGAAGCACCCATAGTGAGATATATGAATGCATATTCATATATTAATACGAAATGTTTGTGTGCATCGTGAGCCGACTGGTTTTTGGGGTCGATGCCTCGCGGCGGCGCGAAATAGAGTTCTTTTTCAGCAGAAAAAGAACGACCCCAAAAGCCAGTCGGCTCACGACGACCGCTGATTTGTTACACTTGTACCCATGGCAGCCAGTCTCAAGGATCTCAAGACGCAATTCCTCGAGTATCTCGAGATCGAAAAGGGCCGCGGTGTGAAGACTGTCGAGAATTATGATCGTTATCTCACGCGATTCCTCACCTTCTCCAAAGCACAAAAACCCGGCGATATTACCGAGACGATGGTGCGCGAGTTTCGTATTAATCTCAATCGTGCCGTCGGCACAGCGGGGACCATGAAGAAAAATACGCAGAATTATCATCTGATAGCGCTGCGCGCGTTTCTCAAGTTCTTGCGCAAGCGCGATGTCGAGAGCCTCAACCCTGAGCGCATTGAGCTTGCCAAGGTCGGCGGCCGCGACCTCGACCTTATTACTGCCGCCGAGCTCGAGCGGCTCATGCGAGGCCCGACTGGAGAGACACTGAATGCCTTGCGTGATCGCGCGATGCTCGAGCTTCTCTTCTCGACGGGTCTACGTGTCTCCGAACTCTGCAATCTCAATCAGGACCTTGATCTCTCTCGCGATGAATTCTCGGTGCGTGGCAAAGGCGAGAAGGTGCGTGTCGTCTTTCTTTCTCCTGAGGCCAAGAAAGCGGTCGCCGAATACCTCAAGAAACGCGGCGACATGGGCGAAGCGCTCTTTGTAAGTTATAGCCCCGCCTCCGCCAAGGCTTCGGCGGGCAAGAAAGGCACGGGAATGGATCTGCCGAGACTCACTCCGCGTTCTGTCGAGCGCATCGTGAAGCAGTATGCGATCAAAGCTGGTATCACGCGCAAGGTGACGCCGCACGTCATCCGCCATAGCTTCGCAACCGACCTCCTGCAAAACGGCGCTGACTTGCGCAGTGTGCAAGCGCTCCTCGGCCACGCCAATATCGCAACGACGCAGGTCTATACGCATGTTACAGATAGTCATCTACGCGACGTACACAAAGCCTTTCATGGCAAACGTCGACGTTGAGGTGCTCGCGTGTCGGCCGGAACCTCTGGCATCTCTCTTTGCGAACATGCCGCGATAGCTTGCGGCACGACCCCTAAAACAAAAAGCGCCTTGCTAGGCGGTTTTTGTTTTCCACTACTCTATGACGTGGGAATGTGACATCTGCTGCGCGAGGTTCGCAAAGAGAGATGCCAGAGGTTCCGGCCCTAGATACCATAGAAAACGCCGCGTATGATGCGGCGTTTTCATACACTGGTAGTTACTGCTTAGGCTGTTCGATAACGTCTGATCGGGATCGTGTTGGTATAACGGGGCTCACTCCTGGCGCGGGGCGAGCGCACCTCAAAACCGTTTTGTCTATCATTGCTTGCGATCTCGTACGTCTTCCATTCGCTGCCACCTTTCTCGTGCGACCTATCGAAGATGCTCTTGATGTGTTCCATGGTTTTATTTGATTAGCGAGACTTCCCCCTCGCTGCCACTAATTATAGTGACTTACTATGATGCCTCCATGAACGTCCTCTTTTCAATCTCCGCCGCGCTATATGCTATCGTATCTGCATGAGAATCGTTTCATGGAACGTCAACGGCCTGCGGAGCGTCCACAAGAAAGGCCTCTTTCTCCCTTTTATTGAAACCTTGCGACCCGATATTGTCGGCCTTCAGGAGACCAAAGCACAGCAACACGAATCAGAGATTCAATTAGACAGCTATAAGGAATATTGGAATTCAGCCACCAAAAAAGGCTATAGCGGGACAGCGATTTTTAGCCTTGTTGAGCCATTATCGATCGCTTCCAACTTCCCCGAGAAGATCGTCGAGAAGTTCGATGTACGACCCGATCAATTCGGCGACCCCAATGTCGAGGGTCGGGTAATAACGGCAGAATACGAGCATTTTTACCTGGTCAACGTCTACACCCCCAATTCCAAGGGCGACCTAGAGCGCCTCGGGCTCCGCCATAAGCAATGGGATCCAGCGTTTCTCGCCTATTGCAAGCAGCTTGAGAAGAAAAAGCCCGTAATCTTCTGCGGCGACCTGAATGTAGCGCATACTGTAGACGACCTCGCCAATCCTAAGGAAAACGAGGGCGAACACGGTTTCACCCCCGAGGAGCGCGAAGGCGTCGACAAGATGATAGAGGCAGGGTTCGTCGATACGTTCCGGCTCTTTACTCAAGGTAAAGGACACTATAGTTGGTGGACGCCTTGGCGGCAGGCGCGCGAGCGCAATGTGGGTTGGCGGATCGACTATTTCTTCGTAAGCAAATCGCTCGTCCCGAAGCTCACCGCTGCCACAATCCATAGCGATATCTTTGGTTCCGACCACTGCCCTGTGTCCATCGACCTCGATATATAGCCAATTTGCAGAGGTCAGACCTCTGCATTTTATAAAGGACAAGTTATCCACACCTATGTCCTTTACAATGTCCTTTAACACGATATTCTTACCACCAGTCGTTCTTCATCATTCTTTCGCTGTTCAACAACAACGAAATACATAAAGGTACAAAATACCTCAATACAAACAAAAATGTTACGGCCGCCTCTGCAGCCGATTGGATTCGAACGTATTTTGTCGATATTGTAATTTCGCGCTCTTTCTTGAAGGGCAAAGGATGAAACACTAAGGCGTCTTGTAATGGCAACTTCTCAAATAGAGAAACGAGGAGCTGCCATACGCAAGACGCCTTTTTATATTTGGTACATAACAGAGGGCCGCCTGGCCTGACAGTTACTTTTTCATTCGAGGACCGAACCCGCAGACCGCGAAGCGGGCGTGAGGGCGCTATGCGTCCCGCAGAATGAAAAAGTAACTGTCAGGCCAGGCGGCCCATATACCGAACGAGCGGCCCCCGCTACATTACGATACGTGGTGCTTTTTACGTAAGTCCTGTACCGCGGATTCCTCCTCTTGTTCGCGGCGCTCTTTGCCCGCCTCCCCTATTTTCTTAAGGTCTTCGTCGCTTAGTAAACGCAGTGCTTCGACACGTTTAGCTAGGTATTCCTCGGTATTTTTCGTCGGATCATCGAGCACTTCCTCCAGAAGCGCATGCAGCATCCACCCTATCCTCGGGCCTGCACCCTCCCCTATTTCCATGATTTTGGCGCCATTTATCTTGAGCATACCGACCGTTATGGGGTCGCGTAGCGCTTCATCCACCATCGACATGTATTTGCGCAGCCTGAAGGGTTGTTCTTTGGGACGGCCGGTGCCAACGCGGTCGCAGATGCGCAGGTCGAGTAGTTCCATGATGTGATCCTTCCCTACGTTGGCTATGATACGGCGCACAGCGCTCAGGGTGACGGTATCGGGGTCTGAGAAAAACATATGCCACCGGATCAGGGATACGACCGTATCAATCGTTTCCTTGGGGAAGCGCAGATCGCGCAAGATTTGAGCAGCCATTTTGGCGCCGACTACTTCATGGCCGTAGAAGGTCCAGTCTTTCTTCTCATCTGACCAGCGGCGGGTAGCAGGCTTCCCGACGTCATGCAGAAGAGCTGCGAGCCGCACCTCTAAAGGCCAATCTTTGTCTGCTGCGCACTGAAGGGAGCGCAGTAGGTGCTCGAAGACGTCAAAAGAGTGCGCTTGGTTTTGGTCTATACCGATACCCTCTTCGAGCTCGGGTACTACGTACTTTAAAATACCCAGCTTCTGAGCCACATAAATGGCTTGCAGCGGCTGCTTGCTCAAGAGGATACGTACAAACTCATCGCGGACACGCTCGCGTGAAATTTTCTCCAATTGCGCTGCGTTCTCCGCTATGCCTTGAGCTGTCTGCGCATCGATCACGAAATCGAGCTCCGCTGCGATGCGCACCGCGCGCAACATGCGCAGCGCATCTTCATTGAAACGCTCAGAAGGGTTACCGACCGCTACGACGACTCTGCGATGCAGGTCTTCCCTGCCGCTATGCTCGTCAACTATCTCGCCGGTATCGGGGTCGTATGCGATCGCGTTGACGGTGAAATCTCGTCGCTTGAGGTCATCGGAGAGCTTAGTGCTGAAGCGAACCTCGTCAGGATGCCGGGCGTTGGTATACCCGCTCTCGATGCGATACGGCGTCACCTCGACTATCTTGAGGCGCGGGTCTATCTGACTCTGTAACGACGCCGACAGTCCCGTAGGAGTTCTCATAGAATGTCTCTGTAAAAAGGCCTTGAATATCTTCAGGCGTTGCATTGGTCGTAATATCCCAGTCTTTTGGCTCTCGTTTGAGCATGAGGTCGCGCACGCACCCTCCGACGAAGTAGGCTTCAAAACCCGCGCTTTTGAGTGCTGAGCTGACTGCCAAGACCTCAGACGGCACGTTGAGCGCAATCTTCTCCATGTACTTCATTGTATGCCATTCATTGTGCTGGAGCTAATGCGCTGTATGATGGACACGACGCTCTCGTAGTGAAACGGATATCACGGCAGTCTTCGGAACTGTTATTCCAGGTTCGAATCCTGGCGGGAGCACCAGGCTGAAAAAGGCAATCTGCATTGCCTTTTTCTGCACTGGTGCTAGTCGGAGCCATGTTCAGCCAGTAGGCTGAACGGCGAGACGGGGTCGCGGAATTTTGCTTGTGGCGACAGGCAAAATATCCGTGACCACAAGACTTAAAATAAAGACTAGGAATTGCCCCCATCCCCCATTCCTGTATAATCTAGCGCACTTACCCACCGTCGCGGTTTCAGCGGGCCTTGCCCGCCGAAGCCCGCTATGGCGGGCGAAGGCGGGCATGGTTTAGTGGTAGAACGGCGCCTTGCCAAGGCGCAGACGGGAGTTCGATTCTCCCTGCCCGCACAGAAATACAATAGTTCTCGGACATGTACGAGAAAACACGGCGAGAAGTAGTTTCATATAAACCTCATATAAAGGTTTTTTAGGTAAAACTGGGGAAAACTCTGTGGATATGTGGATTACGGACCATTGATACAGTCCCTTTAGTGTCTTTAATGTCGCTATAAACAGGCTGTTAGACTCTAGAATCGTGAAATATGTTTCATAAGAAACGTATTTCACGTGAAAAGTATTGTAGGTATATTTGAAAAGTGAGTTAGAATATACCTATGAAATCGGGGTATGGTTATAAATGATAAGGGTCGCAAAGAGACCGGCCGGATAGGGGAATCCATCGCTGCTCAATTCCTTGAGCGGAAGGGTTTTACAATTCTAGACCGGAATTACAGAAAACCGTGGGGCGAGATCGATATAATTGCTGAAAAGGGAGGCGTTGTACGTTTTGTAGAGGTCAAAACCATTTCACGTGAAAACATGGAAGACATTTCACGTGAAATCTCTGAGTACAGACCCGAAGAGCAGGTACATGCTTTTAAGCTTAAGAAAGTCGCTCGTACAGCAGAAACCTACATGATTGCTCACAAAGACAATAGGGAATTCCAGATAGATGTGGTTGGGGTTTTACTCAACAAAAAGACTCGACGCGCACGGTGTCGGCTCTTTGAGCAGGTATTATAGGGATTGTCCTATATTGAATATAATGGACATGTGCGTCCTTTAGAGAGTGTTTGACGTCTACCATCCGCCTTCACTTAAGCTTCAGCGGATACTATCGGGCTGCTGGGAATCGAACCCAGTCTACATGGTCCCAAACCATGCGTACTACCGGTATACGACAGCCCGGTTAAGAGATCCTACCACAGAAGTTGAAGTAGGGGAGCCAAATGCCAAAGTTTCGTAAGCGAGAAAATCTGATAAGATTGGGCAAACTCGCCGTCGCGAACTACAGCGGGCCTTGCCCGCAGGAGCTCGCTTTGGCGAGCGAGGGCCCTCCTCCTTCGCCAAGGCTTCGGAGGGGGCAATGCGGGATTAGTTTAGTGGTAAAACGACAGTTTTCCAAACTGTAGTTGGGAGTTCGATTCTCCCATCCCGCACTACTTCGCGACAGAAATGTCGCTTCGAAGTGCACCGCACAAGAAAAAACCGTCGATTGAGGGCGACGGTTAGTGTGTGATCAAATTTCCTCGATCACCGTTGAAATTTGGTCTAGAGCGCAGAGAGTTCCAGCTACTTCCTGAAACTCTCTCCTGAAATCAGACGATTTTTCAAAGTACCAACCAAATGTGCTTCGAACAATATCTCGTTGCTCGGTTGGCTCCATTGCAAACACGTTGTTGAATGCATAAAGCTTTGCATCCCCACGCAGTTTGCTGCAGGTGCAGCAGGTGTCGCAGTGGTAAAGTTCGACAGAATTGGGCAGCACATGTTTGATGATGTACATCACGGCATCCTCCTGTGGCGACGGCCAGTTCTTTGTAAAGATCTGTTTTCGATGAACTTTCTACGCATAATATACTCTGAATTGAGAATATTGTCAATAACTATGACTATAAATATTTCGATTAATCACTTACTATATCCTTATATATAAGCATTTAATCTATATACTCACTATGAGTCATCAAAAATATTGACTATTTATTTTGCTGCCCTATACTTCTATTTATGGAAATAAAAGAGGCTCTTGCTGCACTTGGTCTGAATGAAAAGGAGGCAGCTGTGTATATGGCGCTTCTCGAGCTCGGGCGGGCTTCCGCTTACTCGGTTTCCACTAGGAGCGGGCTCAAAAAGCCAACGACCTATGTCATATTGGATGAGTTGATTCGCAAAGGTCTCGCAGTGCAGGTCCCGCGGGAGAAAAAGCAGCTGTATGTGGCGCGGTCGGCGGAAGAAGCCTTTGGGGTCGCACAAGAACGACTCGATCTCGCGAAAAAGAAACTACCCGAAATCCTTGCACTTACCAAGGGCGAATCGACGAAGGTTAGCACGATTTACTTCGAAGGCATTCGTGGCATACAGCAGACGATGGAATACGGGCTCAAAGCGATGAAAGGGAAAGAGATCGTAGGATTTTATGCGATCGCGCCGGATGAAAACACGGATCTGAATGCATATTTCAAAGAATGGAACGACTTGCGCCACTCACTCGGCATCCGGATGCGCGGTATCGCGCCGGAACATGCGAATCTCAAGGAATATCGAGATGACGACGCTGAAATGGGCCGTGAATTCAAATCAGTGCCATACGAGGAGTTCTCATCGGAGATCGCAATCGATGCGACCGACACGACGGTCCGCATTCAAGATTACAAGAATTTGCAAGGGATCGTCATTGAAAATAGGGAAGTCGCCAAGACTTTGCGGGAGATCTTCGAGATGGCATGGAAGAATTTGCGCTAGATGTGGTATGGAACACAAAACCCGCCTTGCGGGCGAGTCTGTGCGTTCTCGAGAAAGTAAGAATCTATTTCACTGCGTCCTTCAAGGTCTTCGAAGCGCGGAATTTCGGCACTTTCATCGTCTTGATCTGAATCGTCTGCGCCGGTGCGCGGGTTGCGACCCGTGCGACCGGCGCGGGTCTTCGCCTCAAAAATTCCCAAGCCTGCGATAGAAACTTCTTCGCCGCTGCTTGAGATGCTCGGTAATGGCCATGATGATCGCCTCTACCGCGCGCTCGCCGTCGGCCTTGGTGCAGCCGATCGTTGAGGCAACCTTCTCAACCAAATCCATTTTATTTGCCATATGTTTTATCGTTATGATGAATAAATGCATTATATCCCTCGACCAAACCTAAGTACCATTTTGAGCCCTATTTTGATGATGTCAATCAAAAATCATTGTGCTATCCACAGGTAGGAATTGGCTTAACAAAGGCTTGAATATGGCAATTCGCCACGTCGCAGGGGTTTTGCAAACTGTTCGTACTTGCCCAAGTGACGTACCTAAAAAATTATCAAGGTGAAGCCTTGATAATTTTTTCTACTGCCAATTTCATAGCCGTCTCTTTTTCGCTGCGCGAGGTTCGCAAAACCCCTGCGACGTGGCGAATTGCCACTATCTCGCGTATTCGATCACGCGTGTCTCGCGGATAACGCTCACTTTGATTTCGCCCGGATATTGCATCTCTTCTTGAATCTTGTCGGCGATGTCACGTGCGATCTTGCGCGCGTCGAGGTCGGTGACGTTTTCGGGCTTCACAATGACGCGGATCTCGCGACCGGCCGCTATCGCGTAACTCTTGTCGACGCCGGGAACGTTGTTGGCGATCGCTTCGAGTTCTTCGAGGCGCTTGATGTAGTTCTCGACGCTGTCGCGGCGCGCGCCGGGGCGGCCGCCGGAGATCGCATCGGCGACCTGCACGATCATGCTTTCGGGCGTCTCGTACGGATATTCCTCATGGTGTGCTTGCATAGCTTTTACGACTCGCTCGTCGACGCCGAACTTCTGCAAGTATACGACGCCCGATCTCGACGTGAGTGCCCGGCACTTCGTGGTCGACTGCCTTGCCGATATCGTGAAAGAGCGCGCCGGCGCGTGCGATAGCAGGATCGGCACCAAGCTCCTCGGCAAGCATGCCTGCGAGGTGTGCGACTTCGACTGAGTGGTCGAGGACGTTTTGGCCGTAGCTCGTACGGAAGTAGAGGCGGCCGAGGATCATGATGAGCTTCGGGTCGAGGTCGGGGACGCGTGCGGCGTACGCTGCCTCCGCGCCTTTCTTCTTGATGATGGTGTTGATCTCAGCTTCGGCTTTCTGCACGGCCTCTTCAATCTTCGCGGGTTGGATACGACCGTCGAGAATGAGATTCTCAAGCGCGATGCGCGCGACCTGGCGGCGTATCGGATCGTATGAGGAGAGGGTAATGGTGCCCGGCGTATCATCGACGATGACGTCGACGCCGGTGGAGCGCTCGAATTGGCGGATATTGCGGCCTTCCTTGCCGATGATCTTGCCCTTGATCTCGTCGTTGGGAAGCGTGACGGTCGTTGCAAGTACATCTGAGACGACGGAATTGCCGAGGCGATGCACGGCGGTCGTGAGGATTTCCTTGGCGCGCTGCTCAAGGCGCTGGTCGCCCGAGATCTCAAGCTTGCGCATGCGGCTCTCGATGTCGCTCTCGTAGCGGCGTTCGACTGCTTTGATCAGCTCTGACTTCGCGTCATCAGCCGAGAGATTGGCGATGCGCTCGAGTTGTTCTTGCTGGCCGCGCGCGGCTTCCTCGAGAGCCTGGCGTGCCGCTGAGAGATCCTCGTTCTTGCGGGCGAGGTTTTCCTGTTCGGCATCGAGGTTGGTCTGGCGATTATCGAGCAATTCTTCCTTGCGGACGAGGCGTTCCTCGACGCTCTTGAGCCCGCGCTCGCGCTCTTTGAATTCGTCGCCGATCTCACGGGCTTTTTCTTCGGCACGGGCCTGTGAATCTTCGGTGATCTGCTTTGCCTTTTCTTCGGCGTCAAGCATCATCTTGCGGACTTGCAGCTCCATCGAGCCGCGTTTGCCGAGACTAATAATATATCGGAGAAAGTAGCCTATTCCGACGCCCGCCAAACCCACAAGGGCGAGAAGAGCGAGCAAAAGTTTGACTGAAATCATACGCGGCTAAACCGCGCGGGCATTGAGCGCTAAAAAACGGCTGTAAATATAACTATTTTATCTACTGCAGTAAGTGGACGCATATGCTCGATCGCGGAGAATGAAAATTAATTAATGGATGGTACGCAGATGAGTATAGCACGCAGACTAAAAGCTACTAGTAGTGCGCCGCCGCTCTGGTTAGGTGTTTGCGAACCTCGCGCAGCAGATGTCACATCCCCACGTCATATAGTAGTGGAAAACAAAAACCGCCCAGCAGGGCGCTTTCTGTTTTGAGGGTCGGTATCTAAGCTATTGCGGTATGTTCGCAAACACCTAACCAGAGCGGCGGCAGCAACTAACTCAACACCTTATCGACAATACCGTACTTCAGGGCCTCCTCGGCCGTCATGAAGAAGTCGCGGTCGACGTCGTTCTCGATCTTTTTGAGGGCTTGGCCGGTGGATGCGGAGAGAATCTTGTTGAGACGCTCACGGAGCTTCAAGATCTGCTTAGCTGTGATTTCGATATCGGCAGCCTGACCTTCTGCTCCTCCGTGTGGCTGATGGATCATGACCTCGGCGTTTGGCAAGATATAACGCTTGCCCTTCTCGCCCGCAGCGAGCATTACCGCTGCCATACTTGCTGCCATGCCGACGCATACGGTAGAGACGGGCGGTTGCATATGGCGCATGGTGTCGATGATAGCAAGGCCGGCCGTGACTACGCCGCCGGGGGAGTTGATATAGAGGGAAATCTCTTTCTTCGGGTCTTCAGACTGCAAGAAGAGCAACTGGGCTATCACGAGGTTGGCCACTTCGTCGTTGATCGGGCCACCGAGGAAGATGATGCGCTCGCGGAGCAAGCGGCTGAAGATGTCGTATGCGCGTTCGCCCATCGAAGTCTTCTCGACGACCATGGGTACGAGCATTTGTGCTTTGATCTGAGGGATGTTTTGCATGTCGAAAGGGTATCAAAGAAAAGATACGCGAGCAAATCCTCCCATGTTAATCGATGGGAATGCTATCTGGAAAATGTGAGAATCTTATATATACTTCCCGTATGGAACACCTAGAAGGTAGACAGCAACCACCAATCAAAATCGAAGAAGCTTGGGAAAAAGATCCCCATATTTCGGATCCGAGAAAGTTCTATAGTGTACAAACAATGTTTGCACAGCTTCGCTATGCTAAGCGCCACCCGGAACAAAAGGTAGATCTAGACAATCGTACTGGAAATCCGAAAGAGTTGAGACTTGCCATTGGTGCTTCTTGGACGCAACAGGATTCAGAAGATTTTGAAAAATTTATAGGGGAACCTGCTCGTGCAGAATACCTAAACGCCGACCTAAAAAATAGGCAATCGATCGAGGCACTACTCGAGCTATTTTTTGCAGAGTATCCAAGAGCTAAAGAGGAAACTCGGCATTGAAAAGACCTGTGTTCCCGATGGGCTCGGAGCTGTCTTCGTGCAGTGTAGACATGCCGCGTCTATAATGCGGTACTTCCTTCCTCAAGCCATCTGGCAATCTCGTCGATGTGAGGCTTTTGAGTAACAATCCAGATCATAAATGTCTCTATCTCGCCCGATTGCGGCGCTAGGTCGTATTCATTGAGTTTCAAAAAATATGCGCCAATGAGATAGGAGGTGCGTTTGTTCCCGTCGACGAATGTGTGGTTGCGCGCGATACTATCGATGAGCGCTGCTGCTTTTGCAAACGGCCCGGCAAACATTTCTTCGCCGCCGTTTGATGTTTTTGGTCGCTCTAAGCACCTCAATAAACTATTCATGTCGCGCACGCCGAGCGTACCATTGGTAAGTCCCAGAACGGTTGCATGAAGCGCGAGTGCTTCCTCGATGTGTATGTATCTTATTGACCCCATAAAATTGTCATTTGTCGGAAAGTGCCTCGAAATCCTTGCGATATTTTTCTACGTAAGCGGTTGCCCAAGTGACTGCATCGGCAATCTTGGGGTTCTTGCCTTCACGCACGCGTTCAACTACCACGCGATCGGGACCTTCCGCGCGCACATCCACTGCTTGTCCAAGCTCAAAACCGAACTCTTCCGCCAGAGGCTTGGGGAATACGACGCCGATTGAGCTGCCGATATTGATTATCTTTTGAGCCATATATTTAGACTTCCAAGTGATTATAATGCAATTATAATCATCTTACTTTCGAAATGCAAGCTATGTGCTGTGCTGGTGGGTGGTGTGGCCTACCGGCTCGGTGTTGCCCTCGAGGAAGCGGAGGGTCATTTCGTTGCGAAGGGCATGACGGACGTGGGCGCGGAGGGATTCACGGTCGGCTTGCGGGTAGTGCTCTTGGGCGTGGTCGAGCTCGTGTTCGACGACGTCGGTTTCCGGCTCGATGTTCTCTTTGCGAGCTATTTCGGCAAGTAGTAGCCGCACTTTGGCGCGGTTGTCAGCAGCGGGACGCCATTCCTCGCGGAGCTCCTCGCGGGTCTTCTTGGTATCGATGAGGTACTTCTCGTAGGTCATGCGCATGCGCTGCAGATCGTCCTTGAGGCGCGACTCGATCTCATCGAGCTCGTAGCTGAGGAGTGACGCTGGGTAGCGGACGGTCGAGGCCTTAACTATCTCGTCGAGAATCGCGTTGCGAAGCTTCTGCTGCGCCTGCATCGTCTTTTCGTTCATTATATTGTCATGCAACGCCTCGGAGAACTTCGAAGCGCTCTCGTAGCCGACCGATTGCGCGAATGCATCGTCAAGCTCGGGCAGCTCGTCCGCTTTCATCTCGCGGGATTCCTCAGCGGCCTTCGGCGGCTCGACGCCGTTCTCGATCTTGTCGATGCGTGCTCGCTCGCGGCGCAGGTGTAAGAGGGCTTCGTCGTGCTCCGCGTCGGTCACGGTGATCTCTTCTTTGCTTTCACGCTGTTTCTTGGCGATCTTCGCGTAGTCGCCAAGCTCGATCTGCGGCGCTAGGCCTGCACGCGCGGTGAAATGAAGCGGCTTGCCGCTTTGCGGTTCGTCGGTCGACACACGCGGCGTCTCGACTATGGCGATGCTTTCCTTGGCGAGAATTTCGGGCAACTCTTCTTGGATGGCGCGCTCAGCGGCGCGGCGCATGATCTGATCCTCGCCGTATATAGCGAGGATCTTATCGACCGGCGCCTTGCCGGGGCGGAAGCCGTCGATCTTCGCGGTCTTCTGCATGTCCTTCAAGACATCGGCGCGATATTTCTCAAGCGAGGCAGCGTCGATCTGCGTGGAGATTTCCGCTTCCCAGTTTTTCTCGTCCTTTGTAACTCTCACATCGCTATATGACATTGCGCGAGTTTACCCTGTGGAAGCACTTGCGTCTAGGTTGTTGGGTCTACGGCAACGCCGATGAAGTACTGGTCCGCACAGGTAGAGTGGTCGTACCAGCAGGAATGTATGGCACTTGGTCGATCGGATTGCTGACACTATAGAAAGCCTTGTGCCAGACAAAGCACAGATCACCTACTATCAATACGAGCAAAATGATCACGATACCGATAGTTGGCCCGGCCTTTTTTGGAGGTGCGGGGAGCAGATGATCAGGGTCTTTGATAGGTTTGAGATCACTCATGCCGACAGTATAGCTTTCAGGTTTCAGTTGTCAGCTTTCAATGATAGGGGACAACCCCGATTCAATTAGCGGGCGAATTTCTCTTTGTAGAGCTCGACGGATTTCTTGACCGCTTCGAGCGCGGCAGCGCGATCACGGATGCCGTTGATCTTGACCGGCGCGGGCTTACCCTTGAGCGCCTTGTAGGTCTCGAAGAAGTGCTGCCATTCTTTCAGGGTATGCTTGTTTATATCGGCTAGGTCCTTCACGTCTTCCCAGCGCTTATCATTTACCGGAACGCAGATTATTTTTGCGTCAGATTCACCGCTGTCAACCATATCCATTATGGCGATCGGACGAACCGTGACAAGAATGCCGGTCGCGATGGGGAACGTTGCCAGTATCAAGATGTCGAGGGCGTCACCGTCTTCCCATAAGGTTTGCGGTGCGAAACCATACTCCATCGGATACGGCGCGTCGGAATAATTAGCGCGGTCGAGCTTGATGAGACCAGTCTCTTTGTCGATCTCGTATTTGTTATGCGATCCTTTCGGGATCTCGACGATCACGTTGATTTCTTCGGGCGCATCATCGCCAAGGGGAACGTCGTGCCAGAGGTTCATAGTGTTATAGATATGAAATATTATAAATAAGTAAGGAAATTCTAGCAAGAAAATAGTTCACACGCATAATGTGCACATATTGTTTTTGTTTATGTACATCAAATGAAGATCTTTCTAAAAACGGGGGCAACCATGGCAACGACTGGACTGGTCACGATCCAAGAAAATAAGTTAGACATCCTCATTGGATGCATCTTATATCTCGGTTTTGCACTTGGTGTATTTATTCCGTTGGTTAAACAACTTGCGTGGCAAATTGTTCCTGCGCATAGCCTCTGGTATTAAGGGTATTGCATTTGTTCCATTAGTGGTCGGAATACTAGCGATCGTCATAATTCCAGAGAAGTATTCTTTCTTGAGCAAGATACGCATTTAAAAACAGCCGGGCGCATCACTGCGCCCGGCTGAATCTTTTGTATTCTTAGGGGTTATTCAGTCTCTGTCTTCGGTTCGACATCGACCTCAGAAGGCTCTTCGCCGCCACCCTGGTCGGTCTCTGCGTTGACGGCATCCGACGGGACGTCGCGGTCTTGGTTGATGGCTTCGGCGTTCTCGACACCAGTGTCAGCTGCTTCGTCATCGTCACCGGAAATATCCGACTTCGCTTCGGCGAACGCGTCCTGCGTGTTGATCGAACCTTCATCGGTTATTTCCAGTACGGGCACGGTGCTTTCAACGGGAGTCTCGGCCTTCGGCGCGACAGTAGCGACTGATTCGCCGCCGACGCCGCGAATGTCGATCTTCCAGCCGGTAAGCCGTGCCGCCAAGCGGACGTTCTGCCCGCCGCGGCCGATTGCGAGCGACTGCTGGTCTTCGTCGACCTGTACGATCGCGCGGCTTTCATCTTCAAAGAGCTCGATGTCGAGAATCTGTGCGGGCTTGAGCGCTTCTTTGACGATAATCGCCCGCGTTTTCGCTCCATTCCACGACGTCGATCTTCTCGCCGCCGAGCTCCGAGGTGACGACCGCGACGCGCACGCCGCGCTGGCCGACCAAGGCGCCGACCGGGTCGACGTGCTCATCGTGAGCTCTTGACCGCGATCTTGGCGCGACTTCCCGGCTCGCGTACGATGCCCTTGACCTCGACGACGCCACTTGCCATTTCGGGCACTTCGGTCTCGAAGAGTTTCGCCAAGAAGCGCGGGATGCGAGCGAGAAAGACGGATGAAGGTGCCGCGAGCGCCTTCGTCGACGCGCAAGAGCAGCGCGCGGACGCGCTCTCCTTGGCGATACCGCTCGCCGGGGATCTGCTCGTCGTAGGGGAGGATGGCGGTCGCGCGGCCGAGGTCGATGAAGAGATTGCCGCGCTCGAAGCGCTGCACATGGCCGGTGACGATCTCGCCTTCGCGCATCGCCGTACTCCTCGATGATAGAAGCGCGCTCGGCTTCGCGGATCTTCTGCATGATCACTTGCTTCGCCGCTTGCGCGGCGATGCGGCCGAAATCGTCTCGCGTCTCGAGGGGGAAGGAGATCTCCTCGTCGAGCTGCGCGTCGCGCTTGATGCGACGTGCGTCCTCGATCATGATGTGCTGCTCGGGGTTGAAGCGGGAGCGGTGGTCTTCGTCGCTCTTCTGCTCTTCGTCTTCGCGGCGCACGAGCGTGTCGTCGACGACGATCTTGGCCTGGCGGAACTCCATGTCGCCGGTCTCGGGGTTAAACGTTGCGCTGACAATTTGTCCGCGCTTGCCGTATTCGCGGCGGTAGGCGGCGGCGAGCGCCGTAGCGAGCGCTTCAACCACGCTTTCGCGGCTGATGCCGCGCTCGGCCTGCAGCTCGTCGAGCGCGCCGTTTAGTGTCTTGAGGTCAAAAAGTGCCATATGGATTGTGTTGTCAATTGTTAATTATTTGTGTTAATTTCTTGGCTCTAATACAATAATTTGCCAATAAAAATTCCGGCAGGTGCCGGATCGATGGGTAGAGTATATATGACTTCGGTGAAATGTAAAGGCGCCCGCGGTCAGCGGGCGCCATCGGTTAGGCGGCATGCAAGCGCCTGGTCGGATCGCCGTGAATCCAACAACACGCTTCTTGGCCGAGGGCAACGCAGAACTTGTGTACGCGCACGAGTATTTCATGCCCACATGCTTCGATGCTCCGCAGGCTCTCGACTATCTCGCGTATTTGAGGCCCTATTTCGCTCCATGGCCGTATTTCTTCATGTCCGAGTCGACTTAACACGAATCGAAAGAATCTTACGTCTCTCTCACCCGCGGATTCCAGGGCTGTGATCAGAGGTCGCAAGCCGTCAGGGTTGTACGGCTGATCTTCTTTTTTGCACGCAACTTCCAAGAGAGCGTCAGCTGCACAGCCGACGATGTGTGTATACGACACTTGCATGTGTAGGGCTCCTTTCTCCCAAGATATTCTCACATATTGATATATAATAGAAGCGCGTATGTACATTTCTGACACGCATCTCAAATCCTTTCTCGCTGACGCGGGTCTTGTCTCCGCAAAAGACTTCGACGCCGCAGAAAAAGAAGCGAAAGACGGCGGCAAGACAGTCGGCGATGTCTTGACCGCCAAGAACGTGATCGGCGAAGACGAACTGCGCCGCACGTACGCATACATCCTCGGCATCCCGTTCGTCTCGCTCTCTGGCACGATGATCAAATACGACACGCTCTCGCTGATCCCCGAGCCGGTCGCGCGTCGCAACAACATCATCGCCTATAGCAAGAAGGCCGACGAGCTCGAAGTAGCGATGCTCGACACCGACGACCTCGCCGCGATCGACTTCATCAAGAAGAAGACGCGGCTCAAGGTGCTCCCGAGGCTCACCGACGCCGCCTCGATCAAGACGGCGCTCAAGCTCTACCAGCAGGGACTCAAGGACAACCTTGGCGACGTGATCGAGCGTGAGACGGCAGCGCTCGCGCAGTCTGCCGCCGCTGCGGGCTCCGGCGAGGCAAAGGAAGAGGAGCTCAAGCTCGCCGAGGGCGTGCCCGCGGTGCGTATCGTCGACACGTTGCTGCGCCACGCCAACGCGCAGGGCGCCTCCGACATCCACATCGAGCCATTGGAGGGCTCACTCCTCATCCGGTATCGCATCGACGGCATCCTGCATGACGCGATGGAGCTGCCCAAGCACGCCGCCGCTGCTGATGACTGCGCGCATCAAGGTACTCGCGAGCATGAAGCTCGACGAGAAGCGTCTTCCCGCAAGATGGCCGCTTCACCGCCGAGGGTGACGGAGAGAAAGTCTCTTTCCGCGTCTCGATCTTGCCGACGTACTTCGGAGAGAAGATCGTCATGCGCTTGCTGCGCGACAACGTCTCGGGCTTCACGCTCGAGTCGGTCGGCTTCCATGGCACTCGCGCTCGAGCGCATGCATGAAGCGGTGCAAGAAAACGACCGGCCTGATACTCACCACGGGCCCCACCGGCGCGGGCAAATCGACGACACTCTACACGCTCCTCGACATCGTCAACACGCCGAACGTGAACATCTCCACCATCGAAGACCCGATCGAATACCAAATGGCGCGCGTCAACCAGACGCAGGTGCGCCCCGAGATCGGCTTCACCTTCGCACAAGGCTTGCGCGCGCTCGTACGCCAAGACCCAGACATCGTCATGGTCGGCGAGATCCGCGACAAAGAGACGGCAAGCCTCGCGGTCAACGCCGCACTCACCGGGCACTTGGTGCTCTCTACTCTTCACACCAACTCTGCGGCGGGTGCTGTGGCGCGCTTGCTCGACATGGGTATCGAGCCCTTCTTGCTCGTCTCGACCTTGCGGATCATCATCGGCCAGCGCCTCGTGCGCAAGCTTGATGCCACCAAGGAGAAATACGAACTCTCGCGCGACGAGCAGGGGAGCTTGGAGCGCGTAGTCGATCAAGGTGTCGTCTTGAAAGCGCTCAAGGATGAGAAGATCGTGCCCGCAACCGCCACTTGGAAAAACGTGCCGTTCTTTCACCCTAAGGTAAGCGAAGAACACCCGTCGGGATACACCGGCCGCGTCGGCATCTACGAAGTATTACCCGTCACCTCGACCATCAAGGAACTGATCATGAGTAACGGCACCGGCGATATGATCGAGGCGCAAGCGCGCAAGGAAGGTATGCTCTCCATGAGCGAAGACGGAATCTTCAAAGCCGCTCAAGGTGTCACTACTATTGAGGAAGTGCTGCGTGTAATCACGGAATAGTATAGTAAATCAGTCAATATTCGGAGGTGACGCATCTGAAATTCGGCAACATAAGCATATCGACTCATGTCCGGAGAAACTGTTGCTCGACGCAAATCGTGACTTTTATAAGTGCCCATTGTAGTCTTGTAATCGGACTACTTATAGAAACCCGTTCAGGCGAACGGGTAATCTGAGCTCGGAGGTACCAGTGATGAGAGAATTGCCGGACGGCACGACGATCACCCTTGAAATGGTTCGAAGGAATCTCAAGGTAAATCCTCCGGGGTAAAGTGTCTTGCATATGGAGATCGGAGACGCGTACAACGCACCCTTCTTCATCGCGTACCTGCTCGAACGTCTTGAGGATGCGCAGCGGCCTTGGTGGCGAAAAGCATTAGCGCGAGTCGGGCGATGGTATCGCTCTCACTCAGCGGCAGCAACAAATGCTGAGCGAGGAAAACAACACAGATCGGTAACAGTGATTGATTCGGCAGATGAGCGGGACGCTTGCACTCTCGCGGCAAGATAGCTTACGAAAGTCACCAGTAGGCCATGTTGACCGAAGTACATCACGCGCGTCCGAAAGACGCGCGTTTTGATTTGAGAGAAACTGTTTCCCTCGTACTAAAGGGATAATTGGAACCAAAAGAAAAGGCCAGAGCGTTTTTAGCGCTCTGGCCTTTCTGGTTAGGAACAATTCGATGCTGAAACTTTATACCCCAGAGACTTGGTGAATTTGCGCCAAGCGCCCTTGAGCTTCTTTCAGTTGCTGCTCGAGATCATTCGCGACTTGCTCAAAGTGGCGGCAGCGAGCAGCAAGTTTGATTTCGCGTCGAGCCGCCGAAGAAATCTTGATGAGTTGCTCGTGCGTAATTATTCCCGCAACGAACTTCAAGATGCTCGATGCGTCAGCGACGCGCACATTCGGCGACGCACTCTTCGACGAGGTGAATCGGACGTCCAGCGATGTTGCCTCGATTCTGTCGCCATAGACGACGAAGTCTTTATCCGCGCCGACTGCCTTATCAGGGTCTTCGGGATCTTCCACTGCGATCAGCTTATCGCCATCACGGATGACATGGATCACCTTAAGATCCCTCATATGTGTGGTCCTCGCCATGAGGACTATGATGTGCGCCTTCTCATTTTCCGGTGGGAGAATGCGGAAGGTGCGAGCCAGTGAGGTCGCTCCGACCCGCAGTGTTACGGGGCATGTTGCTCCGAGCAGCTCGACTTCGTCATAGAGGCCAAGTGATGCAGTGATAACATTGCTCTTGGCCTTGTAGGTAAGTTTCCAAGAAGACATCGTCTTTTTCTCCGTATGGAAGAGCATCACCCTTCCTGCGCTACTGGACCTGCCGTAACGCCTTGCAGGGACATCGTCCATAAGTATATTACATCGTTATATAATTTTGTCAAATTATCATTATCCGATCTATTTCTCTCCCGAATTGTAACCAACCATTCAATTCAAAAACCAACTTGTTCCAGTTTTGTCCCACTTGGGTCACAAAAGCGCGAGTGTGAAAAGACTGAACTGCTTCAGTCTTTTCCGCTTTTGTGAAGACGGAGCGATGTGAGCTCAGCAGAGCGAGCCGCGAGTCCGGGGCTGGAAAATTTTCGAGTGTCGACGAGAAAATTATTGTGGCTCACGTAGCTCTTCTGATAAGATTTGGTGATGCAAAGACTGATAATTATCCGGGGATATCCGGGTTCAGGTAAGACAACTGCCGGCAAGCTCTTAGAGCAGAATGGCTGCGGGACTTTTATCGATCACAATGCGATTCTGAATTTTATTGCAGGAATTATTGGTGATGATGAAGATATCCAGAAAGAAATACACGATTTGGAAAAAGCGATGGTTCGTAAGCTTTTACTTGATAAAAGATCAGTGATCGTCGCGAGAGGTTTTAGTAGCGAACGCAGAATTAACGAATACGTTGATATTGCGAAACATCTCAACGTTGAGGCACTCGTCTTCAGACTTTCAGTTCCCATGAATCTGCTAGAGAAAAGAGTAGAAAATGATGAACGAAAGTCTGACTTTAATCCGACGACGAGGCCCGATGCGTTGCATAAGTGGGTTAGCTCAAATCCTCTTGAGGAATACCCAGGAGAGATTGTGATCGACGCACAAAACAGTGCTCAGGAGGTCTTTTCAGCGATAAGAGCATATCTTTGAGACTGACATATGCAAATAAAAAGCGTCGGAATAATAGGCTTTGGCGACTTCGGCCAGTTTCTTTTTACGCTTGCTAGAGAGCGCTTTCCAGACTTGCAGGTCAAAGTCTTTTCTTCGCGCAAAAATCCAGATAACAAAGATTTCTTTTCGTTTGTGCCACCTGAGAGAAACAGTTTCTCTCATGCTCAAAAAGTAAGCCGCATCAGTCATGATGCGGCTTATCGAATCCGGCTTCGTGGTCTGCGCGGACGTGGTTTCTGGTCATCGTATTATTCCAGACACTATGTAGCTCAATATAGGCGAATACCCAACCCATCCATCGCGCGGCCTTAAGAGCTTCATCGATGGATGTGGTGTCCATTCGCCCGACCTCGTCGCACATCCAGAGGAGATACGGAAGCGGAGCAAGCTGTCCCTCTATAATCTCTGAGCATGCGGCCTGCGTACCGGGGTAGTGCTCCTCTATCGCAGCCCGGAGCGCTGTGATGGTTCCTCGATAGAACATAGTACCTCTCATCTCCATAGAAGACTAGGCAAAACCTACCATATATAAGAACCGTTTCTCTCATGTTCTGTGCTTTTTCTGCCAAAATATGCTAACGTGCCGGCGGTCACGACCAGTTGGCCAAAACAAGAAGGTTGGTTCTAATGACAAGAGAAAACGAAGTCAAATCCACGGTCAGAGACTCTTTTCTATCCCACTGCGTCGAAAATCGTACTCACTTGACGCTATTCCTTATGAACGGGGTCAAGCTGCAAGGGTGTATCACCGAATTTGATGGCGTTGGCGTCCTGCTTGAGCGTGACCGTAAGAAGCAGTTCGTCCACTATGGGGCGATATCATCTTTCTTTCCGTGACCGTCGGCTGATTCAGCGCAACAAGAAAAGCCCGCGTTTTCGGAAGGAATGCGGGCGTATTTTCTTGTTTATGCACTCCGGTTGTTGCGCGGACAAGGTGAGGTGTGTAATAGTGTCTGAAGCCGGCAAAAAGGAGGCCGCTCATGTTACGGAGACGCAATGATTCGAGGTACGAAGTACCACCGTCGGTCATCATCGAAGCGACTAAACGTTCAAGATGGGAAGACGGATTTCTCGACGGTAAAAACGGGAGGGAATCTGCTAGCGACGACGCGAGTTATATGAATGGTTTTTGGGCAGGAAAACTGAAGAGGGCGATCGAATCTCCAATGGTTGTTCACATGTAGAGTATATTCGACCCTGCATTAGGAGAAAATTTTTGTACAACGCATCGCGTATCGGCGCGCTCGGGATCGAGCGCGCTTTTTTCATATATAATTAATCGCGATGGCGCACTTTTCTTACACGGCACAGAAGACCGACGGCGAGACGTACCAGGGCGTCGCCGAGGCTCCCGATCGTTTCCAGCTCTACGAGATCATCCGGCGCGAAGGCGGCAAGGTGATCTCGGTCGACGAGCAAAAGCATACCGGCGTGTGGAGCGCCGACTATTGGAACCAGAAGATGACGCGCGTGAAGGAGTACGAGAAGATACTCTTCGCGAGAAACTTGGGCGCCATGCTCTCCGCCGGTCTCGCGCTCTCCCGCGCGCTCTCGGTCATGGAGCGCCAGACCAAGAACATCAAGCTCAAGGCGATCATCGCGGACATTGGCAGCGAAGTGCGCCGGGGCAATCCGCTCCACGCGGGGCTCGAGAAGTTTCCGAAGGTATTCCCGAAGCTCTTCGTCGCGATGGTGCGCGCGGGCCAGGAGGGCGGCGACCTGCCCGCTTCGCTCACGCTGGTAGGCGACCAGATGGAGCGCATGTACGACCTCAAGAAGAAAGTGAAAGGCGCCCTGATCTACCCTTCGATAATCGTGGTCGCGATCGTTGGCATCGGTATCGTAATGATGATCGTGGTCGTGCCGACTCTCGCAGCTACCTTTGAACAGAGTCATGAGACATTACCGGCCTCGACGCAGTTTGTCATCAACGTAAGCAACTTCCTCGTGCATTACACCGTGCTTGCGATAGGTGGCATGATCGGGTCCGTGGTGCTTGTGTATCTTGCTAGCAAGACTAAGGTGGGGGGTCGCGCTTTTGAGTTTCTCTTTTTGCATACACCGGTTGTCGGCAATCTCATGCGCGAGGTGAACGCAGCTCGTACCGCGCGCACGCTCGGCTCGCTGCTTGCCTCCGGCGTCGACGTGCTTACCTCACTCACGATCGTGCACGAGGTCTTGCAAAATTCGTATTTCAAGCAAGTGATCGACGAAGCGCAGGCCGCGGTACGCGCCGGCGAGCAGCTCTCGACGGTCTTCGAGAAGCGCGTCGATCTCTACCCGCCCTTTGTAGGAGAGATGATCGCGGTGGGCGAGGAGACCGGCGCCACGACCGAGATGCTCAAGCGCATCGCCGTGTACTACGAAGACAATGTCGACCGTTCCACCAAAGACATGTCGACGATCATCGAACCCTTCCTCATGATCATCATCGGGTGCGCTGTCGGCTTCTTTGCGGTCTCTATGATCACGCCGATCTATCAGCTCTCGTCTAATATAAATTAACGAGCTTCTCGGGACTAGTCGCTAGCTTCTAGTGAAATCATGAAAAAACAGCTTTCAACTGTCCCACGCGGCCTCACGCTCATCGATACGATGGTCGGCATCGCGCTTATGGTGCTGGTCTTCGTCGGGATCTACGGCACCTTCCAGCTGACTGTCGATGTAGTGACCAACGAAAAGGCACAAGCCGGTGCGCTCGGGCTTGCCGATGAGCGGATGGAATACCTGCGCTCGCTCGGCTACAGCGCTGTCGGCACGGTAGGCGGTGTGCCCTCGGGGAATCTCCCGCAGACGGAGAGTCTCTCGCTCAACGGGATTAGTTACACGCGACGTACCTATATCGAATACGACGATGATCCGGCAGATGGTCTGGGTAGTAGCGATACCAACGGCATCATCGAAGATTACAAATCCGCCAAGGTAGAAGTGCTCTGGAGCTTGAAGGGGATCACGCACAGCGTCGTGCTTGTCGCACGCTTCTCTCCGACGACTGGTATGGAATCAGCGGTGCCCGGCGGCACGCTCATAATCAATGCAGTCAATTCTGTCGGAGCGCCGATCTCCGGCGCGTCTGTAGCAATCGTGGCAACCTCTGCCTCGCCCACGGTCAACATAAATACCTTCACCAATGCGAGCGGCACCGCGACCGTACTCGGCGCGCCCGCGTACTCGGGCTATCAGGTCACGGTGACTGCTTCCGGCTATTCGACCGCAAGCACCTACAGCGTGACGAGCCAAAACACCAACCCCAATCCCGGCAATCTTTCGGTCACCAAGAACCATACGACATCCGCAACTTTCGCGATCGATCTCCTCGGCACCAAGACCGTTAACACTTGGACACAGGTACTCAGTGGCACATCGACCGACCCCTTCAACAACACAAGCGAGATAGCAACATCAACCGGCATTTCTGTGACTGGTGGCGCGGCACAACTTGCCGTAGGCTCGACTACTGGCGAAGTACAATCGGTCGCGTTTAGTCCTTCATATCTTGCCGATTGGGGGACCTTCACCTGGAGCGATACTCAGCCTGCGAGCACCTCGATCCGCTATCGACTCTACAGCGGCGACGGCACGACCCTCGTTCCTGATTCATATGTGCCAGGAAATGCCGCGGGTTTTGTGAGCGGCAGCGTGAGTCTTTCCGGTGTTCCAACCAGCACCTATCCTTCACTGCGCCTTGATGCGGTCTTCTCTTCGGCAAGTACTACGACGACACCATCGCTCACGCTCTGGAGTATCACCGACTCGTACGGCCCTGTGCCGCTTCCCAACATCGCCTTCAATCTCCAAGGCGGCAAGACAATCGGCAGCGGCCCCGGCGGTACGCTTTACAAATACAGTCAGAACTTCAGCACCGCGGGCAACGGGAGCATCACCATCCCAGGTCTTGAGTGGGACAATTACACGGTCACGATCAGCGGCTCAAGCGGCTACGATGTGGCTTCAGCTTGCAACCCGCAGCCCGAGAGTCTTTCGCCGGGATCTACCATGACCAGCAACTTCTATCTCGCGGCGCATACGGGGAACTCGCTTCTAGTAGACGTGCGCGGTGCGACAAGTGGCGCCCTGATCCCGAACGCCTCGGTACAGCTCTCGATCGCGGGCTACAATAAGACGATACCGACTGATAACTGCGGACAGGCGTTCTTCTCGGGTGTCTCCGCATCAAGTAATTATTCGATCAGTGTGTCTGCGCCAGGATATTCGACATACAATGGAAGTGCGGTGAGCGTGAACGGCACTTCGAGACTCTCAGTGTCGTTGAATTAATATGAGAAAACAGCTTTTAGCTTCTAGCTCACAGCTTCTAGGAAAAATACGTCGGCGTTCTTTGTATTTTCTAGAAGCTAGAAGCTCTTCACTAGAAGCTCGTTCTCGGGGCATGACCCTCATCGAAACGGTAGTGTGGATCGCGGTGCTTTCCTTCGCCATGCTCGCGCTCACTACCTCGCTTCTGTATTTCTACCGGACCGATCGGTACGAAATACAGGAAGAGTACGCCGTCTCGACGGCACAGCATGCGATGGATGCGATGGTCCGCGCGCTGCGCACGGCCGCGTTTTCCAACAACGGCGCGTATCCCATCCTGTCGATCGCGCCCGACCAGATCTCTTTTTATGCGAGTGTGTTGCCCAACGATCCTCTGATACAACAGGTGCGCTTCTTCGTCTCCGGCAACTCTATCGAAGAAGGTATCATCGAGCCGCAAGGAGACCCGCTCACCTACGCCTCGTCGTCGGAGAGCATTACTGACCTCGGCAATTACGTCCTCAATGCGACACTCGCGACATCGACGTTCTACTATTACGATCAAAACGGCAATCAAATAACCGACGATTCGCAGTCTGACCAAGTACGCTTCGTAGTGGTGAACCTCGTTGTCGATGTCTCTACCTCGTCCTTGCCGTCGCAGCTCACGCTCGTTTCTTCCGCGGCGCTGCGCAACTTGCTCAATCTCAATATATGAGAAAACAGCTTTTAGCTTCTAGCTCGCAGCTTCTAGGAAAAATACGTCGGCGTTCTTTGTATTTTCTAGAAGCTAGAAACTACTTCAGCTACCGAAGCTCGTTCCCGGGGTGTCACGACACTCATGGTCATTATTTTCATGGGAATATTCCTACTCATTCTCGCGAGTGTGACAGGCTTCGCTCTTGAGGAGGGCAAGTACGGTCGCGCGCTCATCGGCCGCGAGCAGGCGCTCGACGTCGCCGAGAGCGGTCTCGAATACTACCGGTGGTTTCTTGCGCATTTCCCCGGTAATCTCACCAACGGCACCGGGGGAAGCGGCCCGTATTCGTACACCGTGAGCGACCCTGAGACTGGTGGGTCGATCGGCACTGCTTCGATTGCGATAACGGGCAACCTGCAGTGCGGACAGATCCAGTCGATCGACATTACCTCGACAGGCAACTCCACAAACTACCCCGGCTTCCCGCGCACGCTTTTCGCGCGCTACATGCAGCAGAGTGTAGCGGCCTACGCCTATCTTCTCAACAGCAATGTATGGGCTGGCAGCACGCTCTCGATCACCGGACCGTACTTCAGCAACGGCGGCATACGCATGGACGCGACCAACAACTCGACCGTACAGAGTGCCGTATCGACTTGGGTGTGCAGCACGAGCTACGGTTGTTCGCCGGCCCAAAACAGCGCGCCGGGCGTCGTGGGCAGCGGCAGCGGCTCGTCACTCTGGCAGTATCCCGCCTCGTCGATTGATTTCAACGGCATTACTTCCAACCTCTCCAGTATCAAGACTTATGCGATGAACAACGGCGGCCTGTATTTTCCGAAAGCGTCCGGTGTTGCCAACCAGCGCGGCTACCATCTTATCTTCAGGTCAAACGGCACGGTCGACGTGTACCGCGTCACCTCGACGGTCGGCGTCCCCGCCTATCCTGTCTCGGGTACCGGCGTCGCACAGACCGATTACAATATCATCAACGCGCAAACCTATCTGGGCAATTACACGATTCCCACCAACTGCTCGGTGATCTTCGTCGAAGATCGCGCATGGGTCGAGGGAACTGTCGCGGGCAAGGTAACCGTCGCGGCGGCTGACTTCGTCGATTCCAATTACAGCCCCGATGTATATATTGCCAACAACATCTACTATGGTGCCTACGACGGAAGTGTCGGTCTCACGGTGATAGGCGAGGGCAACGTCTTGATCCCGCTCAATTCACCGAACAACCTCGAGATCCACGGCATCTTCGTAGCTGACGGCGGGAGCTTCGGTCGTGATTTCTACACCAACAATTCGTCACTGGGTACACCGGTGCCGTCCTCATACAACGCCGACGTGATGGAGAACGACCTCTTGATCGACGGCACTATCGTCTCAAATGGCCGCACGGGGACCGCATGGTTATGCGGCTCACCCGGCACGTTCTGCTCAGGGTATCAAAACCGCACGACTTCTTATGACGAGTTGCAAGCCTTGAACCCGCCTCCTTTTACACCGGCTGCCTCCGACAACTTCGGATTCATCGAGTGGAAGGAGATAAATTAACCGCGAAAAAATCGGTGTGATACAATCGACGCATGAAATCGATGATCGTCGCGAACTGGAAGATGAATCCGCCGACGTTCAGGGAAGCGAAGGCACTTCTTGAGGCCACCAAGAAGGCCGCCGATGTCGGCAAAAGCATCTCGATCGTTGTGGCGCCTCCTGCGATCTACTTGCGCGATCTGCGCGCGAGCTATCGCGGCAAAAGGCTCGCCTTCGCCGCGCAAAACGCGCACTACGAAAAGAGCGGTGCCTATACTGGCGAGACCTCGCTCGTCCAGCTCAAGGACGCTGGCGTCGGCTACGTGATCGTGGGCCACGCCGAGCGTCGTGCGATGGGTGAGACCGACGACGACACGCGCAAGAAAGTCGCCGCATCACTCGCGCTTTCGATCACACCGGTCTTGTGTGTCGGAGAGCTCAAGCGCGGAAGCGACGGCGAGCATTTGAGCTTCGTCAAAGAACAGCTCCGTGCAGGGTTTGCCGATGTTCCTGTAGCGAAGATCGCACGCGTGATCGTCGCGTATGAACCGGTGTGGGCGATTGGTGCCACGACACCCATGGGTCCGCGCGACATGCACGAGACTGCCATTTTCATACGCAAGACGATCGTGGAGCTCTACGGCAAGGTCGGTATGTCAGTGAAGATTCTCTACGGCGGTTCGATTGACGAGGTCAGCGCTCCGGCAATGCTCCAACAAGGAGACGTCGACGGGCTGCTCGCGGGGCGCGCGAGCGCTGAAGGCAAAAGAATGCTCGCACTCGTGCGTGCGATGCAAAACGCCTGACTATGAAATTCATCAACGACGTACCAGAAGCAGAGTTGCGCGGCAAGTGCGTCTTGGTGCGCGCGGGGCTTGACGTACCGCTTGATGCGCACGGCGAAGTCGCCGATATTTTTAGGGTCAAACGCGCGGCAGAGACGCTTCGTTTCCTTAGTGCGCAGGGTGCGAAGGTCATCGTACTCTCGCATATCGGCCGCGACCCCTCCGAGACCAACGAGCCGGTTTCGCGTGCCTTGAATAAAGAATTGCCGGTAACCTACATGCCCGAGGTAACGGGCCCCGCTGTCACTGGCGCGATAGGGGCGATGCGCGAAGGCGAAGTGCTCCTCTTGGGCAACTTCCGCAGCGACGAGCGCGAAGCGGCAAACGACGATGGCTTCGCCCGCGAGCTCGCCGCTCTCGGCGATATCTATGTCGACGACGCATTCTCCGTGGCGCACCGCGCACATGCCTCTATCGTCAGTATGCCGAAGTATCTGCCAAGCTATGCGGGCATCCTCATGCGCGAAGAGATCAATAGTCTACAGAAGGCACTCGCGCCGGAGTCACCGTCATTAGCAATCCTTGGGGGTGCGAAGTTTGAGACCAAGTCGCCGCTCATCAAAGTACTCCTCGAGAAGTACGATCATCTTTTCATCGCCGGTGCTTTGGTTAATGATGTATTGAAAGCAAAAGGGTTCCCTGTCGGTGTCTCGTTGATATCCAAAGAAATTCCGACACCGGAGATCCTCAATCATCCGCGTCTCGTAGTACCTGTCGACATCACCGTAGAGAGCGCTGACGGTCAGGCCCGCGTGAAGAAGCCCGCAGAAGTCGCTGTAGACGAGCGCATTGTCGACATCGGCCCTGACTCCATCGCCCTCATCGCGCCGCTTATCATGAGCGCCAAATACATACTGTGGAACGGTCCTACCGGATTATATGAACACGGATTCACACAGTATACGCACGCGATCGCGGAGCTCGCTGGCAAAAGCGGCGCACAGACCGTGATCGGCGGCGCCGACACGATCGCCTCGATAGACGAAGCAGGCGGGCAAGTTAGCCCCAACATTTTCTACTCCACCGGCGGCGGCGCGATGCTCGACTATCTCATCGACGGCACGCTCCCCGGCATAACCGCGCTCGGGTAATAAAAAGCGGCGGCGCATTTCGCGCCGCCGTTGCCTCAGTTTTGAAGCATTCGTTTGAGCATTTCAAGTTCGTCACGCAGCTCTGTATTGGTTTGACAGAGCCCGTCGATCTTACGCACCGCATGGAGCACTGTCGTGTGATCCCTCCTGCCGAAGCGCATCCCGATCTCCGGAAGCGAGCGCAGGGTCAGGATCTTGCAGAGATACATGGCGATCTGACGCGGCAAGACGACCGCGGCAGTCCTTCTCGATGAGAGGAGATCAGTACGTGAGACATTGTAATGATTCGCGACGAGTTTCTGTATCTCTTCGAACTTCACCCGCTTGGGCTCTCGCTGGCGGATCAGGTCCCTGATCGCGTTCTCTGCGGCCGAGACTGTGAGTGCCGTACCGTTGTATTGAGTATGCGCGATGAGCCGATTCATCGCGCCCTCGAGATCGCGACCATTTGAATCAATCACGTTTGCGACATACGCAAGGGCTTCAGGGCTCACCTCAAGATCGGGATGCGTTGATTTTGCCGCCGCATACCGAGCCTTGAGGATCTTGAGACGCAGAGTCTCGTCAAAGCCGTGCATCTCGACACACAGACCTCCAGCGAGCCACGAACGTACGCGCTCGTCGACACTTTCAAGCTCCGATGGCGGCCGGTCCGCACCGATCACCACCTGTTTGCCTGCCTCAATGAGTGAGTGAAGTACTTTGCCAAACTCACTCTGTATCACGCGGCCTTGCAGGAACTGCACGTCGTCGAAAATCAGTACCTCTATCGAGCGCAACGACTCCTTGAAGGCATGTGCCGTTTGGCTGCGGAGCGCCGTCACGAAACTGTACATGAAAGTCTCGGCGGTCAAGTAAACGACTGCTCGCCAACGTGCTAGCACTGCGTGTGCGATCGCCTGCAGCAAGTGCGTCTTGCCATGGCCGACTGGCGCATGGATGTAGAGGGGTGTCATGACGGCATCGTTGCGCTCTCCTTCCGCCAATTTTTGGGCGAGTGACAACGCCAGCTGGTTCGCTTGCCCTACTACAAAAGTCGAGAAGGTCAGCCGCCGATCGAGTGGTGATCCGAGACCTGTGTTGACCTGCACTCGTGCTCCGCTCTGGGCAGTGCTCGGGTGTGCGGCCTGTGCAGCGGGCCTTGGCCCAACAATATTCGGCTTTTCGCGTGCTGGTGTCTCACGATGTGCGACACCATGCAGTGATCGGGCCGAGATCTCGATCGCTGTTACTCCTTCGTACTCTGCCTCGAATGCAGCGATGATCTTGGCTGCATAATGGCCCTCGAGCCAGCTCTTGAGGAAGCGTGTCGAGACTGAGAAACGAGCGCGGCCGTCGACATACTCGTCGAGTCGTAAGCTCCCGAACCAACTGGTATATACGTCGTCGCCCAGGATCTGGCGTAGTCTCCCGCTTGCGCGGTCCCATGCCTCACTAACGATCTTTGATAGCGGCACCACGTCAGTACTAACCTGTATAGCCTTGCTAGCCGGTCTCCTGCCAGTATCTGTAGTATCAACGTGCAGTGTGCTCATTACATCCTCCACTAGTACTCTTGAACGGTATAGTCCGAAGCCATTTAAGCACATAAAAATGAGCGTCGCTATGCGCGAGCACCTCTGGATTGAGAGCCTCGACAGTTTTGGGTCTAGGAGAGTTGCGCACGAATCTTTTCCTTTACTGCCTCTGCTTCACCCTCCTTATACACGCCATGCGGCCAGAGCTTGAGACCGTCGCCCTTGAAGCGGGGGATGAGATGGATGTGCGGATGGTCGACGACTTGGCCTGCGTGCTCGCGGTTGTTCATCATGAGGTTGACGCCATCGGCATCGAGCGCTTTCTCGAGGCCGATAGCGACTTTGCGTGCTGCTTCACAGGTCGCAGCCCAGTCTTCGCTCGCTATGTCGAAGATGTTTGAGCAGTTCCTGCTCTTTGGAATTATCAGCGTATGTCCCGGAGCGACTGGGTGGATGTCCAGAAAGGCGAGCGTCGCGCCGTCTTCGTAGACTTTGTACGAAGGCAACTCTCCGGCAACGATTTTGCAAAAGATGCAATCTTGCATATGCGGAGTATAGGATAGAATCTACCGGATGGAAACGGCCGTAATTTCTGATTTGATCCGCACTTTGCTCGCGCGCCGCAACGTCACCTCGGATGAAGACATTGCAGCATTTCTCGCGCCGGACTATGTCGCGCATACGCACGATCCGTTTCTCATGCGTGATATGCATAAAGCGGTCGATCGAATCTTCGCGGCGATCGAGAAAAGCGAGCGCATCGCGGTGTATGCGGACTTTGATTGTGATGGGATTCCCGGCGCTTCAATTTTATCTGATTTCTTCAACAAGATCGGTTACTCGAACTTCGAGATATATCTGCCGCATCGCGATCGCGAAGGGTACGGTTTCCACACGAGCGCGATCGACGTGCTCGCATCAAGCGGCGTCTCGCTCATCATCACGGTCGATGTGGGCACGGTCGCGTACGAAGGGATCGCGCATGCCAGAGAAAAGGGAATAGATGTCATCGTCACCGATCATCATGAGATCCCGCCCGGAGGCGGGCAGGCATCAGCTGAACCGGAGGCATTCGCGCTGCTGAATCCGAAGATTGCGCCCTATCCATTCCCCGATCTTTGCGGCGCAGGTGTCGCTTTTAAATTGGTTTGCGCGCTCCTTGTCGAAGGACGGCGCAGAAATATGAATGCTTTTTCAAGTATCCCCGAAGGCTGGGAGAAGTGGCTGCTCGACCTCGTCGCGATCGCGACGGTCGCCGACATGGTGCCTTTAGTTGGTGAGAACCGCGCGCTCGCATATTGGGGCATGCGCGTTCTTCGCAAATCGAAGCGTGCGGGGATCATCGCGCTGTGCAATCGCGTGCGGCTCAAGAGGTCGGAGATCACTGAAGATGACATCGGTTTCTCGATCGCTCCGCGCATCAATGCCGCTTCGAGAATGGATGAGCCCGACCTCGCGCTTACATTGTTGACCACTCATTCAGAAATAGAAGCAGACCAGATCGCGGCGCGTCTTGAAGAGCTCAACGCTTCACGCAAGGGGATCGTGAGTGGCATCGTACGCGCTGCGCGCAAGTCGGTACACGAGCGATACAATGATGCTGATCGCGTAGTCGTTTTGGGCAACACCGAATGGAAGCCCGCGCTTCTCGGACTTGCTGCCAACTCCATCATGGGAGACCGCGGCGGCGTCGTGTGCTTGTGGGGCCGCGATGCAAACGGCGTGCTCAAAGGCTCGTGCCGCTCCGACGGCGCGATCGCCCTGCCTGATCTCTTTGCATCCGCGCGCGATGCGTTTATCGAATGCGGCGGCCACAACGCTTCGGGCGGATTCTCAGTCTCGCACGAAAAAGTGCACCTGCTTCGGGAGGCGCTCCAAGCGGCAGCTGCAAGTGTGCCGCACGCGACAGGGCAAGCGCCGGCGCGCAGCGACGATGCCGTCATCACGCTGAATGAAATCTCGTGGCCGCTTCTTGGCGAGGTCGCGCGACTCGCGCCCTTCGGCATAGGGAACCCGAAGCCTGTTTTCAAAATCGCGCGAGCACAGATCGCGAGCGTGCGGAGTTTCGGCAAGGAGAAGAACCATATCGAAGTCATTCTTACGGATAGCGCGGGCGCGGCATCGATGCGCGCGTTCGACTTCTTCCGGAGGATCGATGATTTCACGCATCAACCGCGCGAGCGTGAAACCGCGGCGGTATTGGCAACGCTCGAGCGCGACTCCTTCCGCTCTCCGGCGCGCCTCGCCCTGCGCCTCGTCGATATCACATCTTCGTGAACAGGACTGCCCCGTCCCAACCCCATTATGCCGGCTACGCAGGCCCGGCGGGGCCGAGTCCGAGCGCTGGGCGAGCACGCCCAGATAGCGACGGCATAATGGGGTCGGGACGGGGCAGACACCGACTTATCCCCATTTTGACTACAGAGGTCAGACCTCTGCAATACGGGGTTGTTATGTTTCGCGCCATGTATGTAACCGCGGTGGATACGGCGATGGCGTTTTCTAGCCTTCATGCTACCGTTTCCGTATGAATACATTTTCAACGGGTTCGTCATTGCGTTTCGGCTGGGAGACCTTCAAGAAGCGTCCATGGTTTTTCATCGGCGTCACGTTTCTCGTGATGCTTATTTCAGTGATCGTGAAACCGGCTGCCGGACAGCAGGGGAGCGCGGCATGGGACGTGTGGCATGTCGTTTCTTTCGTTCTGCTCATCCTCCTCGACATGGGCTCGACGGCACTCATGCTGCACGCGCACGACGATGCGGCTTCGGCCAAAGTCTCCGATCTCTGGCATCCGCATCCGTTTCTCAACTATCTCGGCGCCGTCATACTGAGCGCGATAGCGATCGTTGCCGGACTCTTTCTCTTCGTCGTTCCCGGCATCTTTTTTATTCTCATGTGGATGTTCGTAAAATATTCCGTGATCGATAAAAACCTCGGCCCGATCGAGGCGATGCAATACAGCGCTCGTATCGGCGGGGGCAAGCGCTGGGAACTCCTGCTCTTTCTTTTCGCGGTCATTCTTCTCAATGTCTGCGGCGCGATACTGCTCCTTGTTGGCCTGCTCGTGACCATTCCTGTCACAGCGCTCGCGATGACGCACGCGTATCGTACTCTCTCAGGTGGCACGAGTATCCCCGCCGCGACAACCGCATAGCGCATGTCTGAAGTTGTCATCTATACCGACGGCGGTGCCCGTGGCAACCCTGGGCCCGCCGGGGCTGGTGCCGTGATCATCAAGGGTGATGTTGTTGTTGCAGAAATAAAAAAATTCTTAGGAGCGATGCAGACCAACAATTGGGCAGAATACGAAGCCGTCTTTCTTGCGCTCACACATGCCAAAGAACTCGGCCTCAATGTTGACTCGACAGAAGTGCGGCTTGATTCGAAACTTGTTGCCGAACAATTAATGGGCAATTGGAAAGTGAAAGAGCCGACTCTCAAACCGCAATGGATGAAAGTCCGTTCATTGATGGCAGATTTCAAAGCAGTACGTTGCGTCTATGTGCCCCGCGCCCAAAACGCGCATGCCGACCGCTTGGTCAACGAGGCACTCGACGAAGCGGGACATTAGAATGTCGACAGAAACGTAAGCAGTGCGGTGTTTGCGAACCTCGCGCAGTAGATGTCACATCCCCACGTCATACAGTAGTGGAAAACAAAAACCGCCCAGCAGGGCGCTTTTTGTTTTGAGGGTTTTCACATGACTCATCGCGGTATGTTCGCAAACACCGCACTGCTTACGTTTCTGCCGCATATGTTAGAGTAATCACATATGGGGTCGGGGGTCCTCAAGGCAATTACACTTGGATTTTTGTGCGGCGTCTTTATCCGATCATTTTGCTTGGTTGGATTTTCTTTTACGCTCTACATGGTCATGCTCGCGCTCGTGGTGCTCGGTTGCGCGCGCTTCGACCCCGCGCGTGCGCGGTCGCTCATCGTGGTAGCGCTCGCGCTTGCCTCATGCGTGGGCGGGATCATGCGAATGAACGCGGCCGTACTCACCGGCGATCCGCATCTCACTGCAACAATCGGCACGGAGGTGACGCTCATCGGCGCCGTATCTGCGGAGCCCGATGTGCGCGAGAGTGAGGTGCGCGTCGATCTTGACGCAACGCAGATCGTCGAAGGTTCGACGACGATTCCGATTGATGCCGGCGTGCTCGCAGAGCTTCCACCTCATGCAGATCTACACTACGGCGATCTCGTGCGAGTCCGTGGCGCACTCGGTCTGCCGCAGTCATTTAGTGTTGGGGGTGGTGAGCCGTTTGATTATCCCGACTATCTCGCGGTGAGTGGCATTGGTTATGAGCTCTCATTCGCGCAGGGTTCGAGTACCGGTGAGCGCTACGGCAATCCGCTTCTTGCCGAAGCGATCGCGATCAAAGAGAAATATGTGGACGCGCTCGAGGCTGTCTTACCCGAGCCGGAAGCCGGACTCGCTGCGGGCATCACGGTCGGTGACAAGCGCTCGATCGGGCCCGAGCTTTCAAGTGATTTCCAAAAAGTAGGCTTGCTGCAGATAGTCGTGCTTTCTGGATACAATATCACGGTCGTTGTCGATTTCATCTCATATATCTTCGCTTGGGCGCCACAAAGATTACGCTTCTGCGTAGGTATCATGATCGCTGGCTTCTTCGTTGCGATCTCCGGCGGCGGCTCGAGCGCACTGCGTGCCGCGATCATGGCGGTGATCGCAATGTATGCTCGTATGAGCGGGCGTTCGTTTGACGCACTGCGTGCGCTTCTGAGCGCCGCCTTCTTGATGGTACTGGTCGACCCGTTTATCCTCGCATACGATCCCGGCTTCCAGCTCTCTTCGATTGCAATGCTGGGGCTTACGACACTCGCGCCGCTCTTAGACCCTTACATGCAATGGATTCCCTCACGGCTCGGCCTGCGCGAGATTATCGTATCGACTCTAGCGACGCAGATTGCTGTCACACCACTCATTTTGCATCAAGACGGCGCACTCTCGATACTTTCGCTTCCTGCCAATATACTCGCAATGCTCCCGGTCCCGCTCGCGATGCTCGCGTCTTTTATCGCGGCCGTCGCCGCGATGATATACGGAAGAATTGCTACGCCTCCTGCTCTTCCCGCATATGTGCTCCTTCATTACATCGTAATCACGGGCCACTTTTTCGCGTCGCTTCCGTTTGCATCGGTTCCGCTCGGCACGATAGGGGCAGTACCGATGGCCTTCATGTATTCATTTATCGCAGGCGGTACATGGCTTATCAACAAACAAAAAAGCCGCGTTTGAAGCGGCTTTTTTGTTTGCGAGAAAGAAATTGCGAAGATTACATTTGATGACTCCCGGCGCTTCCCGAGTGCATCATGCCACCTTTGGGCTGGAGCCACCAACCAATGAGAGCTGCTGGTATGACCCAGTAGCCCAAGAGGACCAAGGTCGACCAGCTCCAGAGGTACGGGCCGAAATTCGGCAAGACCGACATGAGTGTCGAGACTGAGCCGGTCTGTGCAAGGACTCCCGAGATGCCTGAGACGAAGGTTGTAAGGACCGAGATCACAAATCCGCCGATGCCAAAGACCACTGCCCATTTGAGAGCCATTGCTTTGGAGAGCGGGCGGAAGTACCACATCGTAAGCAATGCCACGACGATCGCCGCAAGGACGATGAACGTGACGTACTGCACCGTGATCACCGAGCCCGCCGCTCCTGCCGGCAGAAGCGAGGCGATACCTGCGACTACATTGTTGATAACATAATTACCGAAAAACGCGATAAGAAACCACCGTTCCCATTTCATAATTAATTGGATATTAAATAAATAGCGGATAATGTAATTGTCTACGACCCCGTAATGGTACCTTACCCTAGGAGCTTGGCAAACCGGTTGTCCACTGCTGCCCAATTGAGGTTTTTGAAGAAAGCGTCTATGTATTTGCCCTTGCCCTGAGCGCCTTGGTCGAGGATGAAGGCGTGTTCCCATACGTCGAGGGCAAGCACGATCGGGAGCGTTGCGAAATGTCCCTGATGCTGCTCACCGACGAAGCCCGCGAGGAAAGTCTTTGCGATAGTATCCCAATAGAGGATCGCCCAGCCGGGGCCGCGCGTGCCCGCGATAGCCTTCAGGTACGGCATCACGTGGCTCGGGTCGCCGTACTCCTTGGTGAGAGCGTCAAAGAGGGCGCCGCTCGTGGGCATGCCAGAGGCACTCCCTTCGAGCTGTTCAAAGTACAGCTCGTGGAGGCGCATACCGTCAAATTCGAACGCTCTCCGGCGGAAGATCTCGGCGAGCGCGAGTGTATTTTTATCGTCTTTCGCGTACTCCGGCATGAGAGCCGACATCGCGTTGAAATTCTTCACGTATCCCTGGTACAGGCCTACGTGTTCATCGATTGATTTCTGCGAGATGCCGTCGAGTGTCGGGATATTGAATGTTTTGGCTGTGTATTCCATAGGTAATTTGTTAGCACCCATTAATTAATGAAAGCATCATACCACCCTCAGGTGGTGCTAAAATGAAGGCATGCGCATGAGCGCACGGATCGTGGGGGTCGCGATCGCGATACTCCTTTTCGCATGCGTTGTCGTTTGGACAGCGGCTTTTGACGTGAGGCAAGGCGTCCTGAGCGTATCTTTTCTCGACGTCGGCCAAGGCGACTCGATATTCATACGATCGCCCTCGGGCCGGACGGTGCTCATAGACGGCGGCCCCGACGACAGTGTGCTGCGACAACTATCTCAAGAAATGCCTCTATTGAGCCGTTTTTTAGACGTCGTGATCGCGACCCACCCTGACAGCGACCACATCACCGGCCTTATCGACGTACTTGAGCGCTATAAGGTCACCTATGTAGTGCAGTCGAGCGTCTTGGGCGATACGCCGGTCTGGGATTCGCTTGAGAATGTGATTGCTGATGATCAAAAAGAGGGGACAAAGCTGGTCACCGCGCTTCGCGGGCAGGTGATCGACCTTGGTGACGGCGCGTATCTCGAGGTTTTGTCACCCGATCGAAGTGTTCCAAATGTCGCGACCAACGAAGGCTGTGTCGTCACGAGGCTCGTCTATGGCAAGACATCCTTCCTGCTGCCATGTGACGCGCCGAGCGATATCGAGCAGTATCTCGTCTATCTCGACGGCCCGGGCCTCTCCTCGACCGTGCTCAAGGCAGGGCATCACGGCTCTGCTTACTCGTCATCACCTCTCTTCGTCGGCTTCGTCGATCCACAATACGCAGTCTATTCCCGCGGCTGCAACAATAAGTACGGTTTCCCGGCGACCTCGACCGTCGCCACATTCAAGTCATTCGGTATTCCGACCCTCGACACCTGCCTCGACGGGACGGTCACATTCGTGAGTGATGGCCAAACCGTATCAGAAAGACAGTAAAACAATCACTCCTGCAAATTCACCAATTGGGTAAATTACTGGAGCACCACAGAATCAATCAAAAGTCCGCGATTTTCCCAATTGGGTATTTTACGGACTTCTGTAATCTCCACCCCTGCTCAAAGACCGGTTTGTGTGGCATCTCTCGTGCCGAGAATGTTTTTCACGACGTTGCTTAAGTGATTCGCCCGATCCAAGCTTTGTCCGGGGATATTTATTCCACTTTGGGCGATCTTGTTACGACCAACCACTTGTGAGCCTGCAGCGTTCTGAATCTTCGTGGTCGCCAGTCCAAAGACACGCTCGACGATACCTTGCGATACGACGACGTCTTGGATGGTGTGATACGGCACATGCACTTCGGAGCGGCCAATGACGCCCGTTCTCATGACGATGTATTCCGGCAGGAATGCAAAAGAATAAGTACTACGCCAAAGAATTGCATACACGATATGGAAGACATAGATCACAATGAACAAAACGATACATGCGCTTGCGAATGAAAATCCAAAAGTGTTCGCGATCGTTGTCGTCGAATCGTCGCGCGGAGCGGAAGCGTAAAAAGACAAAAGAGCCGCAAGAAATGCGGAAGAAAAGAAGTACATCACGATTTGCTGTGCCATCCATGAGCTATTGAGCGGGTACGTCTTGCTCGAAATCTCTTCGCTCAATTGCACGGGAGGCATAGGGGAAGTGGAAGAGCTTGAAACTCCCGCTGCGGAATTTGCGGGGCCTGTCGGATGCCCCTGGATCTTAGCGAGCAAGAATTCCTTGAGTCCTTCCGCGGCCGGCTGCTCCACGCCGTCGATATGCGCTTCGATACCGGAGGTCGCCGTAGCGCTCGCGATGTGCACGTCGTAGAGACCCATGATGCGATCGAGAATATCCTGATCGACATATACGTCTTGGATCTTCGTGTACTGCACGTGTATCTCAGTGGGGGCAAAGACGCCTTTCTTGATGGTCACAAAAGCGTCGTTGGCATCATAGAAATAGCGCTTGATATAGGTGCTGATGTACCACGCATAGAGCAAGAGCCCGCCGCCGACGACTATCGTCCAGCCCATGAGCGCAAGCGTGAAATCGATCCGTAGCGACGGGTCGTATACCCCGCTCATGAGCAAAGAGCTCACACCGGAGACGAACGCCCAAATGATAACCCATGCGATAAGGCTGAAGAGATACTTTTTCCAAAACTTCTTCGGGCTTAGGGGGTATTGCTCTTGGAGCGATGTCATAGGGTTACTTATGCGATTAACCGCTTATATCTCTTCATGATAGCACAAAGGAGGGTCGTGCGTTGTATCGAATGCGAGAATTATCGAACGAAGTAGCTTGTCGTTTTGTCACCGATCAGAGCGATAATTTCTTCAAGTAAGTCGCGAACGTCTTGATCTGGAGCCGTCTTTTCGCGTTTGTTGGCATAGAGGTGATTCGCTGCGACATTCATGCGCTTCCAAGTGCGGCCGTTTTGCGCAAAGTTCGACAATACCGGCTCTACCTTATCGAACGCCTTGATGAATCGACTCTCGGCATCTTCTTGTCGCTCGTATGCTTCAATGGTCTCTTGTAATTCCTCGAATTCAGGAAATTCCGAGGCGATCCGTTTTTGTGCATCTTTCTCGCGCTTTGCCTTGGTCTTTTTCGCTTCCTCATCGAGAATGTATGTATCGCCGGCATATGCCTCGACGAGATCGTGCGCAAGCGCATAACGCATGACCAAACCTTTGTCGAGCGGGAGCTTGAACGCATCGACGACATACCACGCGAGCATCGCGATCTTGTAGCTGTGTTCGACATCATTCTCGGGGTTATCGCGCTCAGGGATATCTGCCACGCGCTCGACAAGCGCGAATCGGTGCAAAAGAGCCTGAAACTCCAGTACTTTTTGCGGATCAATCTTGGATTTCATCGCGCAAGTATAACAAAGGATGGTGATGCTGTTGTAAGTCATTACTTTTGCCTCCTTGCGGCGAAAAGAATTCCGTGTGCCAGGGCCGGCAATTTGCCACGCGTGATCGGGTTATCCGGGAGCATTGGCCCGAGATACTGGACAGACTTGTGGTCAGAGACGACTGGGGTGATGCATTTAATACGGCTCTTCAACGTGACAATTTCTTTGCCGAATTAAATCGTATCGGCGAGGAAGAGCTGCGTAACAGATGTTCACCCCGCATTGGTTTCTACTGGATAGCGCTCGGGGGCGGGCACATGTCCATTTCACGATTCGAAGGATTCACTTGCCCATAAGAAAGCGCCACGCGGACTTTATCTCTGCGTGGCGCCTCGTTTTTATTAATACGTTTCTTGATTTAGACCAATCCCGCCTTTTGGAGTGTGATGAAAGCGCCACGCTTCTTCATGGTCTTGAGGCCCTTTGCCGAGACCTTGATCGTGATTTTCTTGCCTATTTCAGGCACAAAAAGCGTCTTCTTTTGGAGGTTGACTTGGCGGCGGCGCTTGCCCGTCGGGTTGAACTTCGTAGCGCGGACACGGTTGGAGTACCCGCCTCCTACCTGCGAAGTCTTGCCTGTGATGTCGCAAACGCGTGCCATAGTGGTCAGATAATACGGCATTTTGCACAAAAAGCAACTTCACAACGGTCGTCGTGGTATATTACGCAGTATGCAAAGCAAGAAGGATTCGGTTACCAACGAGAAAATATTCGGTCTCCTCTTGGATATGGATGAACGTATCACGTCAATGGACGAGCGCATTGCCTCAATGGACGAGCGCATTACATCTATGGACGAGCGCATTATATCTATAGATGGACACGTTAATTCCATTGATGAGCGGATGGCAACCAAGGCCGATCTTCGCGAGTACGCCACCAAGAATGATCTTGAACGATTCAGGGATGAGATCCTTAAGGAAGTACGACCGCTCCATAGGGCGGTCGATACGGATGCCGAGACCATTATCGACCATGGCAGGCGCATTACCGCTCTCGAAAAACACGCAGGCATCGCGCCCCGATAACCGCTCAAATCATATGCGCATTTATACAAAAAAGATGTATACGGGTGCCTTTGCCGCCATTCTAATCTTCTTGCCGTTTGCCGCCCAAGCGCAAACCGTTGCAACCTCATCAGGTTCAATTCTCGATCAGGTATTGTCATTACAGCAGCTCGTCGATTCGCTCCAGCAACAGATCAGCCAACTCGAAGCGCAGATCAATACGCTCACTGGGGGCGGCGGCACCGACTCCCAGCCGGCACAGATCACTGGTTCGTCATCATCATTACCCAATATCTTCGCGCCGGTGAACGATAACTCCTCCGCGTATAGTAATTATGGCAGCTATGGTGATGATGTAGGCACGGCCGCACAGAATCTCCTGCAGGCGCTGCAGAGCCCGACTGGTTTTCTCGTGCCATCTGCTGTTCCTGTTGCGGCAACCACGACCGCTACCACCACGACGTCGGTAGCGCCGCCTATAAACAACGATTCAATGTGCCCAATCGGCGAAGTGTTTCTCTATAGCGTGTGCATGATGGCTCCTTCGCCATAAAAGCTCCCAGTTTGGTATAGTAGTGCGATGGACATCGGCACTACTATTTTTGTCGTCGCGATAGTCATCATCTCCTCGATCATTCATGAGGTGATGCACGGGGTCGCGGCGGACAAGCTCGGTGACCCGACCGCGCGCTATGCAGGCAGACTCACCTTGAACCCACTCGTGCATCTTGATCCTTTTGGCTCGGTAATACTGCCGTTTCTTCTCGTCTTCTCGGGCTCGCCGATCTTCTTCGGCTATGCGAAGCCCGTACCGTACAACCCCTACAACCTGCGCCCCGGCCGCTTCTCGGAAGCGATCGTTGCCATAGCAGGTCCCGCGTCCAACGCCGTCATCGCGCTTATCGGCGCGCTCGTCATACGGCTCAATTTCTTTGGCGAGACGGTAAACGAAGTCGTATTTCTCATCGTCGTCATCAACATCATGCTCTGTTTCTTCAACCTCATCCCGATCCCGCCACTCGACGGCTCCAAAGTACTGGCCTCGATCCTGCCCGGGCCCCTTGAGAGGGGATACGGGAAGATCCGCTACGCGCTTGAGCGCAATCCTTTGATCGGCATGATCATCGTCGTTCTCATCGTATATAGTCTCGGCTCAGTATGGAGCAACTTCATCTACGATATCGCAGGCTTCCTCGCCGGCGGGCAGTGACACAAGGCTCCTATTTGACAGCCGAGGACCGAAAAGTCCATAGTGTCTCCAGTGAATTGAGTGACCGGCACTGTGCCGACACAATTCGCATGAACGGAGGTTCTCATGCTTTCGCGAGTTCTCGGACCAGTCTTTCTTTCGTTGGCGTTGCTCTCGGTCCCGACGCACGCCGCCGTCAAGTCGACACCAGAGAGAAGTTCGGCTCCGCCCCGCCTCTATTGCATGGGGGACGAAGTGCTTACGGCAATCATCGAGAATAAGGTCGAAATGTCAGACACGACTGCAATGTTAACTCTCAAGCTCAATCCGGGGATAACGTGCAAGATGTGGTCTCGAAACGACCTTGAATTCGTTAAGGTGTCCGGCCTCACCGTTGGTGACCTTTTCACGGTCGCGTACGAAGAGTATTCAGATGGAAAGAATACGTGGTATCGATGGGATTATAGCCCAGTACATAGGGAATGACGCTCTTTATCCCGCAAGCGCCGCTTCACAGCGGCGCTTAGCTTTCAGGCTTCGGGACGTATGACAAGGGTGTTTTCCCCTAACTGGATTCGTCGTACAAATTCGCATGCCTCCATCGAATCGCAGTTCAATCTCAAAAGGTTCCAACGTCGTACCAAATTTGGCTGGTTATTTATAGTAAAGACCGCCCAATCACTTGGGCGGTCGGTCAGGATCCATCTAATTTTGCGAGTTCGAATACGAGGCATTTTTTGCGGTAAATCCCAGCACCCCAAATTCTTACGAAGAGCCTCTCGATCTCAAATGTTGTTTTGTTCGGCAGTATGCGTTGAAGCGGCTCGTTTGCAAGGAGCGCAGGTATATTTGGGTATGTGCGGATGGCAACAACCCGCCGGTGAATCGTTTGGTTAAAGATGATTGTATCGCCCATCTCAATAGTTCTCATGAACGATGAATTGAGCCGTACTTCCAAGGATTTCAGCCCCGATTCGATGAGGGGTAAAATCCACGGTCTTACCGAGAGTTCTTGTTCTTTCATCGCTCACTCCTCCTGCTGGCCGGCAGGGTATCACCAAAACATCTTGCAGTCGACCCGAGGCCGCAAGGTCGACTCTGATACTTGCGCTTTAGCAGTCCCAGTAGTATATTCCTAGCACCCCTTCGGGGATTTTTAATTGTCGCTGACAGTCTCATGGCTACCATCAACCAGCTCACGCGCAAAGGACGCACTAACCCTGTGCGCAAGACGAAGACCCTCGCACTCGCGCGTGGCTTCAATTCATTGAAAAATCGCCCGAGCTTCTATCCTTCGCCTTTCAAGCGCGGCGTCTGCACGCGCGTGACCACCAAGACTCCCCGCAAGCCAAACTCCGCTATCCGAAAGATCGCCCGCGTACGCCTGACCAACGGCATGGAAATCACCGCCTACATCCCGGGAGAGGGACACAACCTCCAGGAGCACTCGGTCGTCTTGGTGCGCGGTGGCCGCGTGAAGGACATCGGTATCCGTTACACGATCGTGCGCGGCAAGCTTGATGCGACCGGTGTCGACAAGCGCCGCCGCGGCCGTTCACGCTATGGCGCGAAGCGCCCGAAGGCAGCCAAATAATCTCAAAGTTCAAATCTAAAATCTCAAATCTTATGCGACGACCAGTTAAAAACCGCAACATGGTGCAGCCCGACGAGGTGTATAGCTCGACCAAGGTGTCGAAGCTCATCAACTACGTCATGGAACGCGGCAAGAAGGACACTGCTCGTAAGGTGGTCTACAAGGCATTTGAAGAGCTCAAGAAGGAGGGTGATCCGCTCGTTATCTTCGAAGAAGCACTCGAAAACGCAGGACCAACTGTGGAAGTACGCTCCCGCCGCGTCGGTGGCGCCAACTACCAGGTACCGCGCGAGGTGCGTCCGGAACGCCGCCTTAGCTTAGGTATGCGCTGGATGGTAGAAGCGGCCGAAGGCACGAAGGGCAAGCCGATGCACGAATCGCTCGCCGCTGAGATCCTTGCCGCCAAGAAGGGCGAGGGTACTGCCGTCTCCAAGAAAGAGACTACCCATCGTATGGCTGATGCCAACAAGGCATTTGCCCACTTTGCTTGGTAGGTTTCAAAATTAAATCTCAAAGATCAAATCTCAAATCTAGGTGACTAGGTTTGAGATTTTTTCATTGTGCGGACGCTTGCTCCTAAGATGTTGGCTATCTCACGACTTTCCTGCTTGAGTTTGTCAGCATCTTTAATCGAAGGATTTGAATCACATAGTAATGCGAGCCAAAAAGTTGATTCATTGGCTGACTTGAGGGCATGTGTATAAAAGTTAATGTAGTCTTTTCTAGAACTTGCCGCTCGCGCCTCCGTCACGTTCGCTGCGACCGATGTACCACTGCGAACAAGTTGTTTTCCTAACTCCCTCGAAGCAGTATCGTTCGGGAGTTTGCTCACAAATCGTACGACACCAAGCGAATAATCGTAAAAGCGCTTCTCAAACATTTTCTTGTCTGCTGACCCCATAGCAGTTCAAAATTTACCTGATATGCAAAAAGTATATCAGGTAGATTTTAGATTTGAACTTTGAGATCTGCTTATTAAGTAAGCAGGGTCTTCTTGCGCTCCTCGTATTCTTCCTTATTGATCTCGCCTTTTGCGTAGCGCTCGTTGAGTATGCCTATCGCATCGTGTGTGTGCCACATGCCGGGGCCGTGCATCATGCCATGGCGTCCGTGCCGGCGTCCGCCAAACATCCACATGAAAAGCCAGACCACGATAGCGATGATAAGGATGTCGCCTGCGATATGGATCAGGCCGGACCAGGGGTCTCCGTAGCCGTAAGGGTAATTATTCATAGGTGGGATGATTAGATTGGGTAATCGTCTGTAATACTCCTCGTCGGCGCCAATTCTTTCATGAGGTGCCGTCATTTCGCATGAAGTCGTAAAGCGAAGTTCAAACTCACTTCAATAGTTCATTTGACCTTTGCCTTCGAGTGTTTATCATTACGATATGACTGACGCGGCACTACAGAAGCGGCTTGCGCGCATGCAGGCCGATATAGACACGCTTAAAGAACGGTTGAAAACCAACGCAGCTGTCGAAAAAGCACGCGAGCGTCTGCGAGCCATGTTGCGCGAGGGGATTGAGAGTGGTCCGGGCAAACCGATGGACGCGGCGTATTGGAAAAAACTAAAAACCGTTGCCCAACGCAAGAAAACTGCGAAATAGTACATGAAACATATTCGGGGTCGCAAGAAGGTACAGCAGGATATTTATCACATTATAGAGTTTTACAGAGACGAAAGCCCCGTGCTTGCAGTCAGATTCGTCGAAGAAATACATAAGGCTAGTGCTCGAATCGAAGCCATGCCCAGTCTTGGTTCGTTGCGATTTGCAAGTGAACTCGGCATGCGCGGATTGCGGATGTATTTGGTCCAGGGTTTCCCATACGTTTTACTCTATCTGGAGCGCGAAGATCATATCGACCTCGTGCGCGTGCTGCACACGCATCGCGATATACTCGACCTTTTGCTTGGAGACGGCTGAGCAATAGAGCGAGTATTGACCTTGCAGGCGCAATGGTAAACTGTGGTTATGTTTTCACTCAAAAACACGTGGGTGAGGTTAGGAATTTTGGTCGGTATCTTAGTTATCCTACAAGCTGTTCGTATTGTCACTTTACCCGAAAGCGCCCGACAAGCTTGTTTGTCGAGATTCTATGGTGGTACCTATCCTTACGGAATCAATGGTCAATTCGAAAGTACCGTCGCAGTACCGTCACTTCTTAACTGTTTCAATAGTGGTGGACCTTAAAAATCTTTGCAATTCCCGGAATTTCGGATACAGTAATGCCACGCCACAGGCGTTTTTTATTTTGTAATTATCTTATAGTATGTCTCGTGATTATCCATTGGAGAAAGTCCGCAACTTCGGCATCGTCGCGCACGTCGACGCAGGGAAGACCACCACGTCGGAGCGCATCCTTTTCTACACCGGCGAGAGCCACAAGATCGGCGAAGTGCACGACGGCAACACGGTCACCGACTGGATGGAACAGGAGCGCGAGCGCGGCATCACCATCACCGCCGCCGCCATCACCTGCTTCTGGAACCCGACCTACATGGGCGCCGACACTTCGCAAAAGGTCCGCTTCAATATCATCGACACGCCGGGGCACATCGACTTCACTTCTGAAGTGAAGCGCTCGATGCGCGTGCTCGACGGCGCGGTCGTCGTCTTCGACGGCGTCGCAGGCGTCGAGCCGCAGTCCGAGACCAACTGGCGCTATGCCGAAGAGGCCAACGTGCCGCGCATCTGCTACATCAACAAGCTCGACCGCACGGGCGCGTCGTTTGAAAAATCCTACGCATCCATCCTCGACCGGCTTTCCAACAAAGCCGTGCGCTTGCAGCTCCCGATCGGTGCTCGAGGACCAATTCGAAGGCGTCATCGATCTCTTGCACATGAAGGCATATCAGCTTCGAAGGCGAGATGGGCAAGAATGTCATTGCCTACGAAATTCCCGAGAACATGATGGCCGAGGCGAAGAAATATCGCGCGGAGCTCATCGAGCGCATCGTCGAAGATCGACGACGCCATCGATGAACGAATTCCTCGAAGGCAAGGAGATCTCCGTACGACGTCTTAAAGAAGACCCTGCGCAAGGGCGTCATCGCCAACAAGATCTTCCCGGTACTTACCGGCAGCTCGCTCAAGAACAAGGGCGTGCAGCTCGTGCTCGACGCGGTCGTCGATTATCTCCCGTCGCCGCTCGATCATGCCGGCAGCCAAGGGCACCAACCCCGACACCGGTGCAGAAGAAACCCGCCCGGCTTCGCGACGAGGCGCCGTTCTCCGCGCTCGTCTTCAAGCTCCAAGTCGACCCGTTCGTCGGCCAGCTCTCGTTCTTCCGCGTATACTCCGGCAAGCTCGAAGCGGGCGGCACCGTGTATGAACGCGCAAGACCAGCAAGAAAGAGCGCGTCGGCCGCATCGTCCGCCTGCAAGCCGACAAGCGCGAAGACGTCAAAGAAGTGTACGCCGGCGAGATCGCCGCTGCAGTCGGCATGAAAGAAGTGAAGATCGGCCACACGCTCTGCGACGCCGAGCACCCGATCGCGCTCGAAAGCATCGTCTTCCCCGAGCCGGTCGTCTCCATGCGCATCGAACCGAAGACCAAGGCCGACCAGGAGAAGATGGGCATCGCGCTCTCGCAAGCTCTCCGACGAAGATCCGACCTTCCGCATCAAGTCCGATCCTGAGACTGGCGAGACGATCATCTCCGGCATGGGCGAGCTGCACCTCGAGATCATCGTCGACCGCATGAAGCGCGAATTCGGCGTCGAAGCGACGACCGGCAAGCCGCAGGTCGCGTACCGCGAGACCATCCAGGGCACCGCGGATGTCGAATACAAGCACATCAAGCAGACGGGCGGCCGCGGCCAGTACGGTCACGTCAAGATCAAGGTGAAGCCGCTGGAGCCGATCGTCGAAGGCGAGAAGATCAAGAACAACGTCGACCGCGAAGATCATTTCGAGTTCATCAACAACATCAAGGGCGGCGTCATCCCGCAGGAATACATCCAGCCGGTACGCAAGGGCATCGATCGAAGCGATGGAGCGCGGCATTCAGGCCGGCTTCCCAGTCGTCGATATCTCCGTCGATCTCTACGACGGCAGCTACCACGATGTCGACTCATCCGAAATCGCCTTCAAACTCGCCGCCATCAACGCGATGCAGGAAGCGATGCAGAAGGCGAAGCCCGTGCATTCTCGAGCCGATCATGAAACTCGAAGTCGTCGTCCCGGAGAAATTCATGGGCGACGTCACCGGCATGATCAACTGCCAAGCGCGGCTGCGATCGAAGCGATGGGCGAGCGCGGACAGGCGAGCGTCATTACTGCCAAGGTCCCGCTCTCTGAGCTCTTCGGCTTCACTACACAGCTGCGCTCTCTTACCGAAGGCCGCGGCGTGCCCAACCTCGAGTTCAGCCATTATGCTACAGTACCTAAAAATGTAGCCGACGAAGTAATCGCAAGCAGAAAATAATTGTTGTGAGTAGGAGTAAAAAGCGCGGACACATTGTCCGCGCTTTTTGCATGTGCCGTTCTATTCACAGGTGGACACAGATACGCACAGATATGCCGCATTTGTGATTTATACTAAGAGTGCATCTGATCGATGCCAAGCAAGAACTTTATGGCTTACAGAGATCAATCGATATCGTCATCACGCGCGAGTATTCTCAACATAGTCGTGATCATAGCTGGAATATTCGCGATCGCCTCCGTCGGTTTCTTTGCTGCGGTCTATTTTGGTGCATCATCGAGTGCTCCGAAGGCCCCGACGCAGATCTCGGTCAACAGCGCAGAGCTCACTACCACCCAGAAGCAACAACTCCTGCAGGGAGGACAGGGAAGCGCTACTGCTTCCAGCGCCTCTACCTCTACAGTATCTTCGCAATCATCGACATCGTCCGGCGGCTCCCACTCATCGTCCGGCGGCCTGAGTGACCAACAGAAGCGCGCACTCCTCGAAGGGGTCAACGCACAGTAATACAATGACAAAATCAATCGGGGCAAGACGACTGATCTGGCCAAGCATCGTGGGTGTGATCGCCATCAGTATGATCTTCGCGCTGCTTCTCGTGCGACCATATGTAGCGCATTCAGACACTTCGTCGCCCGTCTTAGGGTGGCTCTGGAGCGATGGCATCGGCTGGATATCTCTCAACTGCCAAACAGATCCAAGCGGCTGCAGCGGACCGGCAGGTACCTGGGGAATGTCAATTGACACTACTTCAGACATTCTTTCAGGCTACGCATGGAGCGATAACATCGGATGGATTTCTGCGAACAACGTCGGCACACCGTCCGGTGGAGCATTGCCGTTACCACCGCCTATAGGCTCAGGCATTGAAGGATGGCTCAGGGCGCTTTCCGCAGACAACAACGATTGGGACGGGTACATCTACCTCGCACAGTATGGAGGATCGAACCCCTATGGTCCTGTCGTAGACGCGCATGGCAACATCACGGGCTACTCGTGGGGAAGCGAGAACATCGGCTGGCTTGATTGGCAGGCGAAGCTCGGAGAAGGCGCGTGTTCATCGACTCCCGACTCATGTACGCTCCCTGACGGTACGGGGACTGGCCAGACGATCACGCAGACCAACCCAGACTGCACGACCCAGCAGATAACCACCTGTGCTGCTCCGCAATTCTGCTCACCCGGTTCGAGTGTCTGTCTCAACCCTACGGGTACTCTACAGCTTACCGCTGCGCCGACTGTCGTAGGAGCCGGCGAACCGACAACCCTCACGTGGACAGCGAGCGACGTCTCGAGCTGCCAAGACATCAAGGGTACGGACGGCGAAGACATCCCCGTGGTAGTGGTGGGGAACAGCGCGAACGGTTCGCAGCAATCGCTGCCGATCTCACAAGTCACTACCTTCACTCTCAACTGCCTTGGTGAGGATGGTACGCCATATACCGCGAGCAAGACAGTGAGCTTGGCCCCCGTCTACAACGAGCAATAATAATTATCAACAGCTGCCACTCGAAATTTATCCATTTAAACGTATTCTTAATGCACCTATGCGCAAACGATCGATCTTTGTTCTAGCGATAGCATTGTCACTTGCGAGCGCATCGACGGCGTTTGCTGCCTGGACGGGCCCGACACAAGCTCCTCCCGGTGGCAACGTCGCCGCACCGATCAACGTCGGCACCACCGCTCAAACGAAAGACGGCTACCTCGGCGTCAATGAGACTGGTACCCCGGTATTTCCGCTCGAAGACAATGGCGACGCCCTCGTGGAGGGAGATCTGGTCCTCAATGTGAATGGCGGCGCATATATCAACTTCGACTCCGCCAAAGGTAGCAATGGCTACGGCATCTGGGACAACGCCGGCAAGATGTATTACAAGAACAGCGGAGATCCGGTGTGGTCAGCGTTTGGCGGCGGCGGTGGCCAGTGGGTCAATGGCCCAAGCAGCTCGATATACTACAACGGAGGCAATGTCGGTGTCGGTAGTACGCTGACACCGCTCTCACCGCTCACGGTCAACAACGGCCTCGGTCTCTACGGCGGATCGTGGTCGACAGTTTCATTCAATACGTATTACACGAGCGGAGGATGGATCAACTACAACGCCGGCTACCCCGACGTGATCCAAGCAGACCAGAGTAACGGCGGACTCGGCTTTTATACCGGAGCAAGCGTTGCGGCAGGTGCGGCATCCAACGTCAACGAAGCCATGTCGATCTCGCCTGCAGGTCTCGTCAATATGGCTGACAGTCTCGATGTGACCGGCAACCTTTGCCTCAATGGCAGCTGTATCACGAACTGGCCCACGCCGGGTGTGGGCGGCTCGGGCTCAAGTGGCTACCTCCCGCGCTGGACAGCTGCAAGTACGCTCGGCAACTCTTCGCTCTCGAGCGACGGCGTATCTACCACGGCCAACGGCAACTTCTTCGTGACCGGCGCTCTGCATTCGACTGGTTATAATACAGACTCTTGGTACCCGTTCACTGACGGCAACACCTATATCCGCATGCCTGCTTCGGGCGGATTCCTGCACGTAGATTCACTCCCTAGCGACGCTACTGTTTTTGCAGTCAACTCGAGCGGCACGATCTGTCTCAACGGCAACTGTATCAACAACTGGCCGAGCAGCAGCGACACGCTCGATACGGTGACTAGTCGCGGTGCGACCACTGCAAACGGTATTCAGGTCGGAGGAATGACGTCAACAGGTAACGCGAGCGTTAGTGGTACACTCGGTGTTGGTAATTATATCGCCGTACAAAATACCCTCGGTATAAACGGCAATTCGATATGGACTAATAATGGGACATTGTATCTGTCTCCGAGCAACGGTACTGTGCAAGCTAATGGGACAATTAGCGCTGGCGCGGCGAGCGTTAGTGGTACACTCGGTGTTGGTAATTATATCGCCGTACAAAATACCCTCGGTATAAACGGCAATTCGATATGGACTAATAATGGGACATTGTATCTGTCTCCGAGCAACGGTACTGTGCAAGCTAATGGGACAATTAGCGCTGGCGCGGCGAGCGTTAGTGGGACACTCCACACCACAGGATCAAATACTGATTCGTGGTATCCATACACCGATGGCAACACGTATGTACGCATCCCTTCAGGCGGCTTCTTCCATGTCGACAAGCAGGGCACCGGTACCCTGTTTTCAGTCGATGGAAATAATGCTGCCTCGACCTTCAATGGCGCATTGAATATAAATGGCAATCAGGTATGGACCAATACCGGAGATCTTTATCTCAATTATGGCAACAACGGCACCGGCGGCGTCCAGATCGGCAACCAGACGTCCAATGGCAGGCTCGGCACTAATGGTCTTTCACCGGATTCAGGATATCCTTCCAACTGGGCAGGCGGCATTCATACCTTCGATATCTACGCTGAAGGTACGATCGGAGTAGGCGGATCTGGTGGAAATATTCAGGCATGGATGTCGAACTCAGGAGCTGGGTGGTTCTCCGGAGCGGTATCCGCAGGATCGTTCCTCTACAACTCCGACGAGCGCCTCAAGCACGACATCCAGCCGCTCACTGGGAATCTCGCCAAGGTGCTTGCTATCCATCCGGTTACCTATTACTGGGATGATCCATCGCGCGGCACGGGGCTCCAGATCGGCTTCATCGCTCAAAACGTGCAGGCGGTCGTTCCCCAGATCGTGCATGAAGACGCTTCAACCACGCTGCTCTCCCTCGATTACGCCCGCACCACTCCGCTTCTCTTCGGCGCGGTCCAAGAGCTCGATGCGAAGATAGAGGCTCAGCAGACTACTATAGATACGCAGCAAGCGGAGATAGACCAGCTCAAGGCTGCGGTCGCAGCACTTCAGGCGAAGTAGATTTTTTACACAAAATCTTTTCTTTTGAGACAGTAGAGCTCGTTGGCTTGCGTTGGCACGAAAAAGCGTCTTGTTTTTTGATCGTACACAATCGAACCTACGATGCGTTCGCTGAATTGGAATGAGGAGCGAAGTGTTCCTGTCTCTGGATCGAGCTCGTATAATTTCCCGTCATTTGATCCGCACCAAAGAGAACCTTCGATAATTAATGGCGAAGCGAAGATACGTCCCTGTGTGGCAAATCGCCATCGCTCCGAATGATCACTCAAGTTAATAGCATAGATGCGTTTATCGAGTGATGAAAAATAGAGTATGTCGCCCGCTATCGTTGGGGTCGAGTAAATACCGAGCGTTTGTTTTGTGAACACTATTTCTCCAGTAGGAATGAACACTCCGTAGAGTACTCCA
>CAVYCR010000002.1:0-51898 GCA_963767115.1 Candidatus Kaiserbacteria bacterium
CATACTTAGCAAAGTTTTCCTAATGTCACTTTTACAATTGGTGGTCAAATATTTACATTCTCCGTGCTTCAATATTTTCGTATAATATCCATTGGTCAAGATTCTTACTGCTTCAGTGTATTTAACTTCTCACCATTGAATAACGTCTGGATTTTGGGTGATTATTTTCTCTCACGATTTTATTCCATTTATGATATTGGTCAAAATCAAGTTGGCTTTGCTAAATCGATCTCATACAACTATGCACCCTACGTCGCTCCAGGGACATTTAAAAGTGGGGTCAGTCGAGCAGCAACAACATATCAAGAATTCAATTTCATTCTTCTAATTTGTTGCAGGTTGTGTTTGTATCACTCATTTAATCTCAATAAAGTTTCTATTCATGAATAATATGAATTGCAGTATAAAAAGAAAAGCGAATTTTTACATCGACAAACAAAGATCAGAGCGAGAAAATTTTTAGGAACAGCCGATTAATTTTGCTTGTTTATGTATTCTACACAGTTAATGGTAATAATTGAATCGCTGCTGATGGTGTTTTTAAGGTATTATTATACTCAATATCCGTGTTTATGGATGAATCTTGTTAGATATAATGTTGAATTGATCTGTTCATTAATTCATTTGCTGTTCCTTGCAGATCTTTAACAATATATTTTTTAGTTTCTTGTCTCAACCATAATTTATTTGTGTGCCGTTTTATTATCTTTCTTATGATTATTGCACTGAAGATAATTCCAAAAAATACTCCAAGAACAGCAAACATTAACACAATAAATATAAGCAGTACTCCACCACCTTCGGCATCACAACAGTTATTTCCATTGGAATTATTACAATTTGAACCTAAACAACAACATGAATGACAAGTACAATCACATGGTTCATCAGTATTGCTTGACATCCACAAAAATACAGCAATGAAACCAAATAAACCTATGAGAGTAAAGAATAATATTACGCTGATTAGGTAATAAGTACCAAATGAACTCATAGAAGTTGGATATAAATTTTTAATACTATTATTTTCCTTATTTGCAGCTTGTAATAAAAATGTCATTCCAATAATAATTGCTTGAAGTAATAAAATAATGAATGTTATATCACGAGTCACTAGCAAACGAAAAATCAGTAATCTTATTCTATCAGCATCTGGATCATCTATCATCGGTTCAATGATATATTCAAATTGACAAACATCGCAAGATTTGAAAGATCGGCCAGTTTTATTTAATGATCGCCAATTATCTAAGCATTTTCTATGAACATGTGCTGATCCACCGTTGCATAAACAAGGACTAATTAAATCTTCTGGATTATCATCTTCGAGACATATTCTACAAGATTTTGTAGGATTTTGTGATGATGATAAATGTATGTTCATTGCATCTTTTAATTCAAGTTATCTGAAATATAGACAAGAATATATATATTAGAAAAAAATCACCTATTACGGAAAAACATGAGTATTGAAGGGATACTTCTTACTTGCAACCATCGATCATTTGTTTTTTCATACTCCTACCAAACATATATTTCGAGTACATGATCATGATGGTAATTCATGAGTAAAATATGAATCAAGTAAACAGAACTGATGAGAAATAAATTTAATCTATTGAACACAACATGATCTCGACAACCCATTCATCGTCAGTTAGCTGAATATGCAAAAATCCTCCATGATGAAGATAGTAATAAAAACAAATCTTGACGGTATTTTTTTATCATTATACTCAAACGCTCCAGTCGAGGAAAGAGAGTACATAATCGCTTGATTTGTAAATTTAATGGACTGGCACTTCGAACGTTTAAAATACGAATCTTCTCAATAACAGTATCGTGTGCTAAGTAAGCCTCATTTGATGTACACTGTAGTGGCTGATAATGTTTGATGGAAAATTAATAAGATGTGATATGAGTGATTCCCATCGTTGACCATCAATAAGATCCTTATTCCCTCGCATCTCGAGTTCAAGATGTTTTAAAGGAGGCATTTTATACAAAAATTCTTCGATCAGTACCATGTTTGTATGTTCAGCTTAGCACAAAAAAGTAACAATAATCAATTGTTATATTACGTTATAAACTTACAATAAATTGAGTTTATGTAAATTGAATAATCGTTTGAATGCATTTGCATCGATTAAACTAATGTTGAGCGAACGAAGATTGATGAATTGTTCGATATTGAAAAGAGAAAAGAAAAGTTCAGATCGATTAAGACTGCATTGAAATAATCATTCAGGTTAAAAAATGCATAAAAAATCTCATGTGCCCAAAAATAACCAAAAATATAATGAAGCAATTCAACAGGCAGTACGTCTATTTGCGAATAATATATGGTGCGATGATGATGATTCATTTACAACCGATTTATTTTGTAAAACAGCAAAAGAAAGTAATGGTTGAGTGTGACTGAATGCAATTTTACGCCTTTATATGTTATTTGTTCCTTTTCTTTATTTCTTTTTTCACATGAGTCACATGAAAACGGGCACAGAAATGCGCCACGTCATCTACCGAGCTTTTTCAAAATGGGTAAAAGCAATGAATCATATTTACATCATTTCCTTTTTTTTAACGACTACTATCATGGTCATTAACCATGATGCATCCTTTTCTCTCATGTAGAGTGGGTGAACTTAATTCTGCTGGAAGAAACGTGACCTCACATTCTTTCCCCTCCTCTCACATGTTTGGTTGTTCGTCACTGATTCTGAGTAGGAGAGGGTGTGTTGTTCTTGTGTGTTTGAGTGGTGGTGTGTATACATAGAGAGGGGGAACCTAATTTTGCCGGAAACAACCTGACCTCACATTACTTGATCTATAACTCAGCCAATGCTTATCGCATAGAGCAAACATTTCTGCGTCGATTTATATGTACTTGACCAAAAATAATCTGTTTGCATTTTTTTAGAAGCATACCAACAAGAGTACGGTCAAAAAAATTTTTTTTTTTCTCGTGTTCCTAAATATGCCATTGAGGGTATTTTTTCTTTCTGGAATAAAGCGGATCTTATTAACTACTCTTACTGCAAATCGATTTCAATCCAATAAGGAGACATTATGAGTGTCAGCGAGCTTTCAAAAATAAATAGAAATATTTTTGATTAGAGTGATCGAGTCTTCTTACCGTTGCTTATTCTTTTACTTCCTCACCATAAAAAAATTAAATCAAAATGTGTTTCTTTGGTTACATACATCTTCTGAGAGACTAAAGAGATACTGACTACATGATTTTAGATTGTACCTCAAATATATGGTCATGTTTGATGTGTTAATAGCAAACAACGTAGTTGTGAAGAAATTATAGCACATATAGCTATCGTAAATGATTATATACCAATATCTACAAAAAGTCGATATTTAATTTGAACTTATCTTAAAGTATTTGTACGCTTACAGTATACATCGTTTGTATGTAATTATCGATGTCATACTCGTAGTTTTGCGTTCTCCTTCCTCGTAATGATGACGATGTATACGTCACTCTGCATAATATTTACATGTACATACATTCGTACCTTTATAGAAGGAGAAAAAAAATGCCTTGTCATCGTTATGGCGGAAAATAAAACATATAAATATTAGAATTTAAAAGCTTCTATTTATATTCGTATGTAATTAACTATTAATAGAAATGTCTACAAATACTTACAAAAATGTTTTATTAGTTGGTGGTACTGGTGAATTGGGAAATATATTCTTCCAGCTCTTCTTGCTGATTCGTCCTTCAATGTTACTGTTCTTTCTCGTGTTAATTCAAATGCAACATTTCCATCAAATGTTAAAGTAATCAAAGTCGATTATTCAGATAACAATGCAATTACGAAAGCACTTGTTGGTCAAGATGTGGTTATTTCTGCCATTGGTGGTGAAGGTATTAGTCGATGATTTTGGTATAACTTTATTGAAGCTGCTATTGAAGCAGGTGTAAAATGGTTTATTCCATCTGAATTTGGTGGTGATATTGATCATCCAATTTGTGCAACTATTCCACTTTATGTCTCCAAAGTTAGATGTTCTAAGTTATTAAAAAAAAATCAATCACGTATTAGCACATACATTTATTACAACTGGTGGTTTTCTTGATTGGGGTTTTGATAATGGTTTTCTTGGCTTTGATATTCCTAATCGTACAGTTACACTTTATGATGAAGGAAAACGCGTATATCAGGTACAACTCTTCCAAAATTGGTAAAGCTGTTGTCGCTATTATTCATCATCCAGAATTAACCTTAAACAAACGAATTTATATTGCAGATACAACATTTACACAACAAGAAGCTTTAGCTCTCTTTGAAAAATACACGAATACCAAATGGACAGTGAAACATGTCTCCGCGAAGGACAAACAAAAAGAAGCAACTGAAAAATTAGCGCAAGGAAATATTGGAGAAGCTCTGGTTGATTATGTAAAATTTTTATCACACGGTGGTTCACATGTATTTATGCTGGAAGGTAGAACAATCAACAAAGACTTAGGATTATCAACGACATCGTTAGACCAAATTATTAAAGAAGCAGTAAAACGAACAAATCCTGCTCAATAATAATCTTTTTTCCCACAAAAAGTCGTTCTCATCTTTTTATGTACATTATTTAATCGACAAATAAAAAATTATTGTAAGTTAAATAAATTATTCGATGATGCTCTAAGTTATAAGATATTTTTGAATTTATTCATAATCAATTTTCATTGAAAAGTGTATATAAGGAAAAAAAAGAAATATCTGTGTGCTCTGCATCTTTTAATGCATATGCGTTATCATCATGTGCTTGCTAAAGAAAGTCGAGTCTTCTTTTCAAAAACTAAAAGAGTAATATAAAAAGATAAAACAGATTCTTTATCACAACAGTTTTCTTTTAATAATATTAGATAAAAATAAAAAAGATGTGTTGCAGAAGAATTATTTTTGGTACTTTAATTATTCTTACAATTGGTGTCTTTGTAGCACAAATCGCTTTTGGTGTCCATTACCTTCACAATCCACCTGCATGTGATCGAGTGAAATTTCTTACGATAGCAATTTTGGTTGGCGGTTGCAGTGGTGCGGCATCAATTGTATCTCTTGTATGTTACTGCTATAATTGTGGATGTGGGTTGATGTCATCAAAAACTGATCAATCAAGTGCTTGAATATGCAAATCTAGTTCAAAACTAAGCTATTAAAATAACTGTTTTTTTAAAGGAAGTACTGGTCCATTTTGTGACTTTTTTAAGTGAATCAACTATATAAATATGTTCTTCATTATTTTTTATGATTTCTAAGATGATATTCGGACTTTTTAAATATTTTACTCATGCGCAAATTTCAAGATGTCCATATCATAAGACTTTGTTTTAATATTAAGGTCGTTATTTCGTCACGAAAATAGAAAAAGCAAAAAAATCAAGACGAATACTGTCGTAATACATTCACGTGTTAATGTTCTGTTTTTGTTTTGATGATACTATCATAGAGTGTCGTATAGCCGATATAATGTCCTTCATCTCAAGAATGCCTGTGTGCGACGGATATACTTCAGTGATTTTCAACGAGAAAAATCGCTTTTTTTCACAATTTTTTTGTACATCATTCCTACGTGCAGGAGAGAGAAATTACGCCTATAAATATTCGCGACAAACGTCGAGCTTGCTACAGATCAAATTACGATCATGGCTAACACTTACTTTATGCTACGTCTGACTTTTCTTTTGCTTTTGTTAGTTACAATCGCCATAGCATGGAGTGCCGAAAGTTCTGAAGAGACCGACGATCATTTCGAAAAGCGCAAATTGATGAACATTCTTTTACAAAAGAGGTAGAATTGTTCATTTCCTGCGTGATCTTCGATTATAGCATGAATTAGGATAATCGTGTACGAATTGATTAAATACCAGAAAAGAGCTAAAGAGTACAAGTTCAAGCTAGAATTCTTCATTTGTCATGTGATCTTCGGTCATAGTCAGAACTTGATACACCTATTATATCAGGTTACAACAGTTGATGAGAGCTAAATTGTCTAAAACTGATTATTTTCCATGAGATCATTGATTATGATACTAGTCGGCGTATCTATTTTTGAAATGATAACATAGTTGAAGAGACTCCACTGCAAAAATATTCATTTGCTACATCAACTTCGATTATAGTACAAAACTAGTGTATCTGTGCTAGAAAATACATAACATTCGACGAGAGCTAGGGTGTGAAATTGTTCATTTATCGTGTAATGTTTCGACTATAGTATCAAATCAATATGTTTGTTTCGAAAAAAGTGATAGGAGAAGAGAATCCATTTACAAATAGTGGATTTTCTTTAGATTGCCGCTGAATAGGTATTTTTTCTTAATACAAACTATTTCAACAGCGAACACTACCTTATGGTATCATCTTGAACTACATGTTTTTTTTATTAAGAAAATTTCTTTTTTTTTTATTAACTTTGTATAGTTTAGTTTTACTAATAAATAAAGCTTTGATTTGTGTTGATAGAAATCATGAATTTGGTTGAGCTGAAGATATCAATAAGGACTATCGTCTCTTATTTTAATCGATTGACTCATTAAATTGAAACAAAACAAATGAAGCGTGACGGTTAACTTTTTTTTATCTTCTTACCTTTTTCTCACGACAGATGGCAGTTGGTTTTTATTTCAAGATTAAATTAATAAATAAGAAAATATAGATTATCTTGTATTTTAAATAATTATAATTTATCAAAAATGAAATAAAAAATCCGATTGGTTTAATTATCAATATCCAATCAAATTTTTTCGTTAGATAAGATTCCTTTTACCCAAAAGAGATATATTGTTATTTGTTAGAAAACAATATGTTTTCTCGTTTAACTCTATTTCGCCAACAATTAACAACAATAAATTCATACCGGAATTTATCATTTAAACAAATAAATGAATTAAAACCGATTCTTAGTCGAAATCTTGCTTGGTTCTCTGGAAAATCAACCAAACAAACTTCGGGTTTGTGAGAATTGTTTTTAAATTTAACTCCTTAAGAATTTCTTTATATAAAATTGTACATATCTTATGATATGATACATGGAGTTAAAGAACAGAAGGTCATCGAGTGCATTATCGCGAAGATATTGAATGAATACGTTAAATTTGTATTGTTTTTAATAGGTGGAAGATTAAAACGACGTTTAGAAATATCATTCTAATTAGTGTCATTGGTTTTGGTACAATCTCTATTTATGGTAAATATCGTCGATATCGATGGTTCCATGAGATGGATGATTCTGATAAGACTATTGGTACTAAACCACGTATTATCGTTCTTGGAACAGGTAAAGAATAGATTAATTATTTATATTTATTTGAATAATATTAAATAGGTTGGGGTGCTGTGCCAGTTTCGGTACCATGCTTAGCCCCGATCATTTGTGGCGCAGAATCTCTAAGTCAGTGAGCTGTTACGCTTTCTTTGAATGGTGGCTGCTTCTAAGCCAACATCCTGACTGTCTGAGAAATTCCACCTCCTTATTTGCACTTAGCATCAATTTAGGGACCTTAACTGGCGGTCTGGGCTGTTTCCCTTTTGACGTAATGGAGCTTCGCCCCCATCGTCTAACTGCCGTACTCTGACCTCTGGTATTCGGAGTTTGATAGGAGTCGTGGCCTTTCGGCCTATCCGAATCCTTCCAGTGCTCTACCCCCAGAGGGAACATACGACGCAAGCCCGAAAGCTCTTTCGGAGAGAACCAGCTATTACCAGGTTCGATAAGCTTTTCACTCCAACCCACAAGTCATCCCGAAGATGTTGCACAATCCACGGGTTCGGGCCTCCCTCCGCATCTCTACGAGGTTCACCCTGCTCATGGGTAGCTCACCTGGCTTCGGGTCTGATACATGCGACAAACGCGCTATTCACACTCGCTTTCGCTGCGGCTCCACCCGATAGGACTTAGCCAAGCCGCATGCATCAACTCGTTGGCTCATTCTTCAATAGGCACGCCGTCGACGGACATTGCTGCCCGCTTCGACTCCTTGTAGACATATGGTTTCAGTTCTATTTCACTCCCCTCACCGGGGTTCTTTTCACCTTTCCCTCACGGTACTTGTTCACTATCGATCTGAAGAAGTATGTAGCCTTACCAGTTAGTTCTGGCGAATTCATCCAGGCTATTCGTGTCCTGGACTACTCAAGAACTACAGCCATAGAGTTGCTTTGATTTCGAGTACGGGGCTATTACCCTCTGGGGCCGCGCTTCCCAGCTGTTCCTCTATCTAAGCAATTTGTAACTCTACTCCGTACTTTCGTACGGAAGCGCTGTAGCCTTATAACCCCCATCCCCAAAATTTATTTTCCCATTGAGGTTAAACCTCCGAGAAATTCCCGAGGTTTAACCTCGGAAAAACAAATTTTGTGGCTGAGTTTGGGCTCGTCCCGTTTCGCTCGCCGCTACTAAGGGAATACCTATTGGTCTCTTTTCCTCTTGGTACTGAGATGTTTCACTTCCCAAGGTATGCTCCTCTCATCGTTTAAGTGAAAGGTCTTAGAAGTTTGTTCTAAGGGGTTTCCCCATTCGGAAATCTCCGGATCGAAGGTTGCTTGGCACCTCCCCGAAGCATATCGCCGCTAAGCCGCGTCCTTCATCGCCTTCTTCAGTCTAGGCATCCACCATACGCCCTTACTCAGAACTCCCGTAAGGAATTCTGAGAACCGCGTACTTTACGTTTTGTGTCTTTTAAGTCCCATGCCAATTTCTCAGCATAGGATTCCTGCATCTCGCTCCGGAGACGTAACCGGAAACGAGAAGTTTGATTCTTGTTGTACCACGCCATAATCAGCCTAGGGCTGATGACGGCGGGTTTGTAATGTCGTTATTCGATTGTGTCAACGAGCATTCCCGCATTGTTGCATTTGAAGCAACTTCGCGAGACACGTATATGTTTTTACAAAAAAAGCCGCTTTGAAGCGGCGATGGTTGCGAGCTTGAAAGCAGGCTACCAATGCCACTTAAGTTCGCTTTTAATAAACATATACGTGGAGCGGAGTATAGACGAATGGTTCCGGTATGTCAAATCAATGAAGAAATACCCCGCTGCAGAGGTCTGACCTCTGCAAAAGGCAGCATTTAAGCGGCAAATTCAGCGTTTTTTCAGGTGCCACGGGCCGAGGCGACGCCTTCGGACAGGCGCCTGAATATATGGAAAAGTATGGAAAACGAGGAGGAATGCAGCTTACTCCTCGTGCGCGATCTCAGAACGTACGTGTTCTATCATGCGTGCCGCTGCGTCGCGGCCGCCGAGACCGAAGGCAAGGCCGAGCGCGAGCGAGACCGCGATCACGAAGCCGGTAAAAAGCGTTTCGATGAACTGCGCGCCGATGCCGAGCTGCGTGAGGATCGTCATGATCGCGAAGATCCAGATAGCCCATTTGGCGATGGAGCCGCTCAGGTTACCGTGCGTGCTTCCCGCGGCGCGCGCAGAGCCCGCGACCACGCGCTTGACTACTTCGGCCACAAAGGCGGCGAGGATCAGGATGAGTACCGCGACGATCACATGCGGCAAGTAGAGCAGGACGATTTGCTCTATGAAGACTGTCACCGTCGTGAGGCTGAGTATCTGGAGCGAGGCCGCGAGGAAGGCGAGCATCACAAACCACATCACAAGAGAGCCGAGGAACTTGCCCGTGTTGAGTTTGAAGCCGGCTTCCTTGACCGCGTCGGCGACACCGGCTGATTTCATCACGTCGTCGATGCGCAAGATTTTTACTAATTCAACAATGAGACGGTAGAGAATGACGCCGATGATCCAGCCGACGATGAAGACAATGATCGCGGCGATGATGGCAGGCACGTAGAGGAGCACGATGTACCACAGATCAGCGAATGAACCTTGCACGGCACCGGCGGATTGAGAGACGATCATAAAATAAAATAGTGTGTTAATAAGGCCTCTGACCTTCTTTAATATTCAAATGATACATCACCCACAAGGGACTATGTGAGTCTGATGCGTATGATTGTGGATACCGTTGTTTTAGAGGCTGTCCAAAAGACTTCATATACGAGGCGCGGGGAAATGAAATCAGGAGACGTACTTTTGTACGGTGACTGATTTCATGGGGCCCTGCAACGATGTAGATGAGGCTTTTGGCAGTCTCTAGAGCAGACGTGTACGGTCGATGAGTACGCGATGCGGGAAATCGAGCGTGTCGCGGATGAGACGGTCTTGGATCGTGAGGCGGTAGCGGAACTCAGGTGTGGAAAATGCGGCGTAGCGGATCTCCCGGCCAAAAATCAGCTCGAGGCCTTTGACGGCGCGTTCGAGCCGGCCCTGATTGAAGCTGTCGGCGGCAATGATGAGGTCGGCTGGTCTGGTGGCATCGCCCATGAAGTTGCCGGAGAGTACGACAGCAGCGAGCTTCCCTGTGCCGCGCAAGGCGTTGGTCACCGCTTCGAACTGTGCCGGCGAGATCTCGTGGACGAAGGAAGCTATCGCGCGCGCATGCGGGAAATCCGCATCGACAAACCACACCGTCTGCGGCTTGCTCACCTTCTTGATCTTCGTCTTGCTGGTTGCGACCTGACTCTCGGGAAGTACTTTCTTGCTGCGCACGATGCCGAGCTTCTCGAGCACCTTGATCTCACGCGACGCAACGGCAGGCGAGATACCGGCGCGCTTCCCGAGGAGCGCCGAGGTGAATACCTCATCCTCGTTCAAGACGAAGACGCGCAATACGCGAGCACGTGCAGGGTTGCCGATGAGGTCTGCGAGAAAGTCTTTCTGTTTCATACGAGCATGATAGCACGATATCTGGGAGTCACTATGAAAAACGCCGCGTCAGACGCGGCGTTTCCCATTTTGGAAGCTTTTGGCTGTAGTTATTTGAGCGTAACCTTGCCACCCGCTTCCTCGATCTTCTTCTTCCAAGCTTCGGCGTCCTCCTTCTTGACGGCCGGCTTGAGCATAGCCGGCGCACTCTCGACGAGTGCCTTCGACTCAGCAAGTCCGAGCGCGAGGATTTCCTTGACCACCTTGATCACGGCGATCTTCTGCTCGCCTACTGCAGTAAGCTCGACATCGAACTCTGCCTTGTCTTCGGCGCCGCCTGCTGCACCTCCCGCTGCAGGGCCCGCGACGGCAACTGCCGCAGCCGAGACGCCCCACTTCTTCTCGAGCGTCTTCACGAGCTCGTTCGCCTCGAGGATGGTGAGCTTCTCCATCTCTTCGACGATCGACTTGAACTTCGCCGGTACTTCGACCACCTCGGTCGCCTGCGTTTCTACTGCTGTATCTTCTGCCATAGTGATTGTAATGAATGATTATTAATTACTGCATCTTTTGTGCATGCTGATCCAATACGACTGCGAGGCGCGCGAGCGGCGAATTGATGAGATTTACCAGCTTGCCACGCAAAACAGTGAGAGACGGGATCTCTGCGATCTCGTTCATCGAAGCCGCGTCCATCAGCTTGCCTTCGAAAAGGCCGCCGACGATCGTGAGCTTGTTGGCCCCCATGTCTTTGCCAAACTTGAAGATGCGGCTCGCCGGCAATGTCGGGTCTTCCGACCCTGCGTTGTAAGCGATCGCGAGCTCCCCTTCCATCGGCACACTGCTGTGGTCGTGCCCGAGATTGTTGAGCGCGCGGCCGACCAAGGTCTTCTTGGCAACGGTATATCCGAGGCCGTCGGCGCGGAAGGCGCGACGCATCTTGGTCTCGTCAGCGACCGAGACGCCCTTGAAGTGGACGAACACGGTCGAGGAAGCGCCCTTCAAAGCATCCTCGATCTTCGCGACGATCTCTTTCTTTTGTTCTTTTGTCTTTGCCATTGTGGTGAAAAACAACGTCTCCTAAAACAAGGCGTCAGCCTAGGGCTGACAAGAGTGTTCGACCTCAGCAAGCTCGTCCCGCGAAGTCAGCTTTGGGCTGACGGAGTGGGATCTGATTGAAACCTTTCGGTACCCGCTTTCTCTGGCCTTGTGGGGTGCATAGTAGCCTGCATGCATTGAGACGTCAACTTTTTGACATACCATCACTACGGCAGTAGATTGGCCTGAGTGATGTTCATTAGATTCAATCATCGGACATCGGACCCAAACACGGAGGGATCCCATGGATGCTTTGTTGGACAGAGACCCGGCTATAGTAGAGCCAGTCATCGTCACCGGCAACCTCGTCGTCGACATGACCCACAGGATCGTCAAGATCGACGATGTACGCGTGCATCTTACCCCGACAGAATACAAGATACTTAAGCTTTTCAGCTTGCGTAAGGGCATAACACTCTCCAAGAGCGTCATCTTCGCACATCTATACGATGAGGACGTCAAACGAGACCCGAAGATTATCGGTGTGTTCATCTGCAAGCTACGCAAGAAACTCACCACGGCCTCCAGGGGGACAAACTATATCGATACAATATTTCTTCGTGGCTATATCTTGCGCGACCCACCAGCACAAGAAGCCACCTACGGATGAAACCGACCGCCTCCCGAGGCGGCGCGAACCTCGCGCCGCCTTTCTTATTTGAAACGGGATCCAAGTTTGACATACTGCACATACGTGTGTTATTATTGCTTCGGCAAATACCTGCTGAACCAAACCCTAGGGGGAATCCAATGCAACAATGTATCGGCGGCGGCGAAGAATTCGTTGTAACACCTCCTTTCGGATCGCCCGAGGAATTGGCAATGCTGGAGGATGTGTTCCGCGTCCAAACTGAGACACTCGCCCAAGACGACCGGATAATGTTGACCGGCTGTATGCTGGCAACCCTCAACGCCTCACCGACGAAAGTCGCCCAAAACAAGCTTAAGGGAGCGCTTTTGGAGAAGCTTCTCGTCGCAGTGCATGAGTATAACCCTGGGCTTTACGAGTCCTTCGTATTGTTCCTTCGCGACAAGACGGCATTCAACGAAACGCTGGGCCAAGAGGCTCACTGGATAGATGCGACGGCAGCGGAAATCGGTCTGATCATTTTGGGTTTGCGTCCATGAAACAGGAGCGCCGAGACGATGTCTCGGCGCTTTTACTTTGCACTATTTTTATAGTTCTACTTGAGCATCTGGGCGAGGGCCGCAGCGGCGGCCTGCTGCTTGGTCTCGCCGAGGCCGAAGTGCGTGACGGCAAGCGTGAGCCCGAAGCTCACCCCGATAAAGGTCATAAACCCCGCGGCAAATTTCAAAAACGATCCCGTCGGCGTCGGCTGCATGTCACTATTGTATACCCTCTCCAATAATGCCGCGATGGCTATGTGTTTTTCTTACCCATGCGCCAAATCCGCCAATATTTCCAGATTATGACTATTGCGCTCACCAGATCAATGAGCCATACCATGCGTTCGGTGACTTGCGTACGGTCCAATAAATAGAAGGTGATTCCTTGATATTCGTATGGTGTATTAATAATTATAAATAGCGCAATGATCGCAAGGGGCAAAATCACTTTCCACCATGCATTGAAAACTTCTCTTCTGACAAAAATAACTATCAGACATAGGGGTAGCAACCACGGGAGTCCCCAATATAAAGGTTCACCAACTCCGATATATGTAGAATAATCGAGACAATAGACTTGGTTGCCGCAGATACCGATAATCCACGAATGAAAAATTAGATACTGCGCTGCCATTCCTACAATGACCAGAATTAGGAGAATTATTCCAAATAATCGATGATTCATATTTTTGTATTTATCAACACCTTCAATTCCTCAATCATATCAAGTAATTGACTCGCTTCCGCAGAGGTGATCTTTTCAACCTGAGGAGGTTTCTTGGGTAGTGGCTTGGTATTTTCATTCTCGATATAGGCCTCGATTCGATTAAGTTTTCGTATAATCTTATCTTTGAGCCTATCATTCGAATTATCCGCACTGTCGTCATCATCGGTGTCCCATTTCGTATCCTTAGTGATCAAATATCCAACATTGACAAACTTGGCTTCTAGTCGCAATTTGACGAGCGAACCCATATCCATTCCAAGAATCGTTGTGCCGATCAGCTTCGTATATGAGAGCGGGTCGGTCGTCTGCGTAGAAGAGGCGATTACTATATCGACCTTACCATCGCCGTCTTCGTCTACTGCAAGCGCTGTCGAAGCTAGATTCGATGCATTGACTTGTATGGTAGCAGTCGACGATGCAGTCACTGGCACACCAGCAAAACTAATTGTGCTCTGTGCGACGCCGCTAACGACCGGCGTCACCTCGAAGGTAAAAGTGCCCGTCCCCGTGCCATGCAAAACGACTTTGTAATTATTACTATCGTCGGGAAGTCCTATATACTGTCCTTCGCCATATTGACGATAGTAACTATTAGGAATCTGCTCTTGTACATATAGATCATCAGACTGCGGGTTGGGATTCGGGATCATACCCGTATGATTTCCAAGACTGTCATATGCGTCTAAGGTGACTGGCGAGAGCACGCGGAGGCGTAAGGTCTTACTTAACAATGTTGGAGTTGGTTCAGTGGTAGTTACGTACTGGGGTAATACACCAACCGAGCTAGACGATAAAATGCTTGCAAACAAGGTCTGAAAAACGGACGTCTCTGTAACATCTTTATGGCCGAGATTGGTCTTAAAGAATTCATTATATTTCGGTAAATTTATGTAATAGCTTTGCCAACTAGTTGTAGCTATTTGACTTGGTACCACCACGGTATCGTCCCCATCTTCAGTGATATTCATTGCATGGCGCGTAGTTGTTGAGATCGAGCAGCCAACAGCATTACAAGTCGATATATTTTCTTCTTGGTACGTAACTCCTGACGGCGTATCGAGACCCCAGCCCGCTATCTGGATTACTTGCACACCCACTGGAGGTGTCCATGAATCGAGATCGGAATGGAGGGCAGTCGCACTTGATAATAATGCGGACGAAAGCAAATCCGGCGTCTCGATATCGCCCGCAGCGGGCTTGGTGCGGCCTGAGGTGAGGAACTTGCCTAGATCATTCGCATTCGTGATGAGGCTCGGCACATTGCCCGCGTCTTTGAGATCGGGATCGAGGGTGAGATCGACCACCGGCGATGCGACACGCACGAAATAATCGCTTGAAGGGAGGAGATCGTAGGCATCGGGCATATTTTCTGCTAAGCCCCGCATGGTCTGCTGCGATACGACGAACCCAGGCAACGGATCGTAGTCGCCATGGAGCATCGCTGCGATCGCCATCGGCGTGCCGTCCTGCGGTACGTCCACAAGTATTACTTTATCGACAAGGTTGGCCTTGCCCTCCTGCTGCAGCTTGATCATCAATGCCTTCGCGACAAGGCCGCCGTTGGAGTGCGCCACTATCGTGACCTTCCCTGTTTTCGAGGTCGACGCCAGCGCGATCAATGCTTGGTCGATGAAATGAGTGCCGTCGTCATACGGCGTGCCGTCGTTGACGACATCTTCGGGCGATTGCCGCCAATCGTACGGGAACGCAAGATAGTCGTAGATCGTGCTGCTTGCCTTGAGACCCGCAAGCTGCGCCAGGAATGATTGATAGATGCTTGTTTCGTCAAAAGGTACGCCCACCTGATCAATCGTTGCACCGGTCTTCGTGTATACAGCGTTAATACTGGTACCGTTCGGATTCAGATACATTGCCTTTGCGTCTTGTTGCAAACTGCTGATCCACGGCTCCCAGAGCTGCAGTTCGATACCGACTGTCTTTTCATAGAGGCGACTGCCTTCAAGACCGGGAATGAAAAGGACGTTCGAATCGCAACCACTAACACAGGACGTAGGCGCGGACGGCACAGCACAACCGTTTTCGCATATCTCGAGAAAGGGTGTTGTGCCCGAGGCGCCCACCCAATGATCTGCGGTATACCCTGAATAGCTTGGGTCCAAGAAGGCCCACATTTCATTTCCCATATGCACTGTCTCGCCGGGGTTTGTCGGTATCGAATATTCGGTGAGGCTCGTCGTCGCCGTCACAGCGAGCGGATAATAATTACCGGGTGAAGCAACTAAATGCGCCGTAGTAGTCCCGGTACCATAAAAAGGATCTCCACCAGAAGTGGCTTGCAAAATGACATCAAGGACATTGCCTGTGCCTCCGTTCCATTGAGCCAGGAGGTGCAGAGTAGTTGAGACATCGGTTGTAAAATCCTGACCGCTCCACGTACCGAGGAAGACGCTTGGATTGTCATTGAGACCGAACCATGAGTGCGTCGATGTAGGCGTGTACACTTGTAAACTGTCCGGACCGGATGAGGCGGATTGCCAGACTACTTCTGCGTTGGAAATGTGTGGCGACATAAGTATAAACGTGAGGACTGATGCGACGAGTAAAATACGCATCGCATCAGCCTTACGCGCATATGCGCTAGACCCCTTAGCACGTCCGCAAGACCCCTTTGCGTCCTTCATATGCACGATCAGTATGACACTGTACATGAAGTCTTCATTAAGTTATCCACATATTCATTACATAGGTCTGACCTCTGCAAACAGGATCAAAACTTGGCTCTTTTGTTGAGTTTTTGGTATGCTGGAGCGATGAGTACACATGATCGCACTTCAATTATCGTCGGGATTATCATCGTAATCGTTCTCGTCCTCGGCTTTCTGGCTTGGCAGGAACGTGCAGGCACGCAAGCCTCTATCCCCTCTACTGCTACGACTACCAGCGCTACCTCGAGCTCGGGCGGCAACGTAATCAGTATTTCGCCCAGCGGAAAGGTCACCGGGCCGGCCGGTTATACCATCACAGAGATTCCTGTCGGTTCGGACGCTCCGCAGGCGCCCAACTACAAAGCACCCCTCGTCTTCGCGAGCACTGTGCCGGCTGACCAACAGGCACAACTGCAGCAAGCATTTGCTGCCGCGCAGGCGACGATCACGAAGAGCCCGCAGGATTTCAATTCATGGATAGAGCTAGGGCTTGTACGCAAAGAAGCCGGCGACTACACCGGTGCGGCTGCCGACTGGCAATACATGTCAGCGCTCTACCCTACCAACGTGGTCTCCAACGCAAACCTCGGCGACCTGTATACCAACTACCTGCCGAATTACCCGAAAGCAGCAGCAGCCTTCAAGGCGCAGATCGCCAACGATCCCACTGACGAATACATCTATATCGACCTCTATGATCTCTACACTACCCACTACCCACAGAGCAGTTCGACGATCGTAGCGCTCCTCAAGCAGGGGCTTGCGGCGGTCCCTGGCGACGCACAGCTCTCGGCCCTGCTCGCGAAATATCAGTAGCGCACTCGTGGACACACTCGCTGTGTAAGTACTCTTTTGCACTTTTGCAGAGGTCAGACCTCTGCAATCTTTTCCACAGAGGTCTGACCTCTGTATTCCTTCATATGAACGCCGGTATATACTGCGTACATGCATCGGAGGGGTCAGATGCGTGCTCTCGATGGGCACCACTATCATATTTTCAACCGTGGCGCACATGAGTACCCTGTTTTTGCAAGTGACGACGATTATAAAAGGTTCCAGATTCTTCTATACCTGCTCAACACGCACTCCCCTGTCACGGTACGCAACGTGCTTGCGCGATACCAAGAGACAAAAGTGGAGCGGGTGTTTATAGACGAGTACTGCGACCAGTCACTTGTCGATATACTCGCCTACACGCTCCTACCCAACCATTTCCATTTGGTCTTGCGCGAAAAGGCTGAGGACGGCGTAGCTCTTTTCATGCAGAAGGTGTGCACTGCCTATTCTATGTATTTCAATACAATGCATGACCATCGCGGCACACTCTGGGAGGGACGGTATAAGTCGCGGCCGATCGCGAACGAATCGTATCTCAAATACATCTTTGCTTATGTCCACCTCAATGTACTCGATCTCAAAGAGAATCGACGGAAAGACTTTGGCATAAAAGATACGAGAGCTTCACGCGCATTTGTCGCTTCGTATCCGTATTCGAGCTACTACGACTATTACGTGGGAGGCCGGCCGGAGAGGGTCATCTTGTGCGCAACAAATCTGCGCGATTTTCTGCGGCAAAACGATTTTGAGGAACTGGCCGCTTGGCAATCAGCCGGCCGCGCAGAGGTCTGACCTCTGTACCACACGACTACCGAGGTCTGACCTCTGCAATATTTCTTGAGGATATGGCCTTGTTCACCGTTTGGGGATTTTTTCTTTTTATTGGCCGCTTTGGACAGCTTGATAGGCAGCAGCAGAGACTTGTGCAACGATACTCTCGAGCGTAGCAATGGGTGCGGAGCCGCGTGTCATGATGCACATCACGTAAGGATCCTTGCCGTAGACGATGCCGCAATCATGCAGCTCGTGCTCGGTCGTGACGTTGCCGGGCGCGATGCCGACAAGTCCGAGCTTGTGTGAGACCACCGTCGAACTCGAGACACCCGCGACTATCCCCTGTGTAAAACTCGACTGACTCATAAGTTGGAGTGCCTTTTCGGAATCATCACGGGAGAGGTACGTGGCATTGTAGAGCACGCGGAAGAGCGTCGAGACCTGGTGCGCGGTGATGAAATCGAGATTGGAAAGGCTCGGGTCGTCGTTGACGGGTATGTTGAGGTCGCCATACACATCGTTGAGCGTGTTCTTGTCGATGTTCTCGTCGAGAAGTTCAGTCGCGTTGTTGTCGGAATACTTGATCATATATCCGATGAGCTGATCGACCGTGTAGGTATGTCCTTGCTCGATCGTATCTGCTGGCGCGATGTCTTGCATGTCGTTGAGATCTTGACTACCGGCTGGGAAGAGTACCTCTTTGTTCAAAACATCCGGATTACTTTCCGACTCTAGATAATACGCCATCATGATCGGGATCTTACCGAGACTCGATGGAAAGAATGTGTCATTGCCATAGACCGATGCCCACTGCCCACTTGAGAGGTCAGTGAAATAGACAGATGCCTTGCTGATATCACCCGCATCTTTGTGGGAATCAATGATCGACTGCATCGCTCCTTCGAGCGATTTGTCTTCTAGTACCGGACTTGAATTGTTGATGTTGCACACGAGCAATGGATCGATGAATTGATAGCCACTGAGGCGAAGTGAATGGCTCTGCACACCGAGATCTGCAGCGCCCTTGAGATGCCACCCTGCCCCGAATGCTCCCAGACCTATAGCAACTGCACAGGCGAGGATGTAAATCCAAAAGACGACATTGCGTCTCTTAGCTCCGGTATCTTTATTAACCATGGTTTTCATATAATAGCCTACTGTACACTGATGTTTCAAGACGGGTATCGATCCTCGATATCGCGATATATGATTTGTGAGATACCCGCAATGGTCTCTTCAAGATACGGGATGTTCTCTCCCTTGGTCATGATACACAGTACATAGGGATGATTGGGGTAATAAATAATGCCGCAATTCTGTAGTTCGGCACCGATTTGTTGCCCTTGCGCGTCAGGGATACGCGCGTCGCCGAACTTCTGTGCGACGAGTACACCGTTGGGTACGCCTGCCTCGATCCCCTGCGTGAAGTCGCTCTCGGTGAGGAGCTTGAGCAGGTGTTCCGAATAATCGCGATCAAGATACGTGGAGTTGTATAAGACGCGCAGGAAGAGTGAGTAGGACCCGACTGTGGTATCGTCCGGATTTGGATTATTCTTAATTCCGAAATTATTGAATAGAGTGGTCACTACATCGAGTTGTTTGATGGCGGCCAAATGATTGGCAAGTAACTGTTCCGCATTGTTATCGGAATATTTGATCATGTGCTCGATGAGTTCTTCGATCGTATACGTACTACCCTCCTTAAGCTGGACCGATGACTCTACCTGTTCATTGGCATCAAGATCGCCAATTCCCATATAGGTAACCGTCTGAGAGAGTACTGACGGATCGCTTTCAGCAAGATCGTAATAGGCCATCGCGAGTGGGATCTTGGTGAGACTGGCCGGATCGTAAAGTGTCGAAGAATTAACATTGAAACCGTCGGTATTATCGATATCGCGAAAATTGACGGAGGCAATCGTCAGACCGTTCTTTTCTTGCGTGGAAATATAGGAATTTATCTGATCATAGAGCGCTGAATACTCGGGCGCAGGATTCGCTCCACTCATACTCACGCTGATGAGCGGGTCGGTGAGCTCATAACCCGTACTTGAAGCTGATTCAAGGTCACTCTCGCGGACGACTCTATAATCAGTAGATTCACTTGCATCAAACCACTGGATGAAAAGTACCGCTGCCACAGCACCGATGATAAGACCAGGAATTCCGTAAGTAATATATGGCGGAGCTTTGTATCGATATGTGCGTAGGCGCATGAGAAACCCGTGGAAAAAGTATACGCAATTTATCCAACAAAGCAAAACCCCCTCCTTTTGGGAGGGGGTTTGCTTTGCCTACGTTGTCGCCGTAAGCGGGACTAGTTTATATGACTAGTTGTTTCTACTCTGCGAGAGGCCAACTGATGGCACCGCGCCGAATCCGTTTGTCCAGTCAGTGTAAGTGGTCGGCGAAGTCGTTGTCGAGTTCGGAGACCAAACGAAGTTATTAGACGAGAGACCAGCGACAGTCGACAGGTTCGGAGCAAGATCCGTACCGTCAGCGGCCAGAGTCGTACCTACACTCCAAGTCGAATTCGCTCCGCTGTAAGTTACAGTCGATGCCTTCAAGACGAAGTACACCGTTGTACCAGCTGGGATTTCAATTGGAGTACCCATCTTTGTAGTAGTGGCTGTAGTCGAGGTGATTACACCAGGATCGACTGCACTATTGGTCCCGTCCTTGGTGACCAAGCCATTGTTGGTACCACCAGCTGAACCCGAGAAGCTCCCGCTTGAGTACGATGTGTACGCATAGAGTGCTGGGTTCGTGACGGTTACGTTTGCACCCGGAGTAACAGTGAACTTAAGTTGGCCGATACCAACAGGGTTGTTTGAGTTCGCTGAGACAGAGAATGCAACCAATTGACCATCAGCGGAGATACCTGACGATGGCAGGCTAACTAGCGAGACTGTTGGGGTGCTGCGGAAGATGGCGATGCCCGTTGTCGGAGCAGTGCCAACACCGGAGTAAACTGATGAGCCTGAGCTATTGCCAACACCCTGAGCTTGGGCGAGACCAATCTTGATCTCATGACCGCTCGTGCCTGCCTGACCAGTACCGATCTGATTCACGTCAGCTTTGATCGTGAGGACAATCTGCTGGTTCTGCGGGATAGAGAGATTCGTGATCGAGGAAGTCGCGACGTAGTAGATACCTCCGTTGAACGCTACAGGGGAGCCAGTGAAGATCACTGAACCGACCTGTGTCGAACCGTTGAAGATGTACGCACGAGCGATATCCGAGGACGAAGCGTAGTTGCTGTTGAGAGCAAGCGCAATGTTCTGGAGATTGACCGAGTCAGATGTCGGCTGAAGCGTGAACGTACCAACCGTTACACCTGTCGTGCCGCCAGCAACCTGTGCGTAGGAAGTCGGAGTCGGGACTGTGACCGCGAGGGAAGCAGTACCCGGTGTAAACGTACCAGAAGCACCTGATACACCTGTCGGCGTAATCGAGTTACCAGACTGAACTCCAGTCGGAGTCGGCGAAGTAGTTCGAATTTACACCTGCAGCGAACGGATTGTTGCCGATCGAGCTCGAGACGTTGCATTCAAGCGAGAGCGTAACGACCGTACCCTTCGGGATCGTCAGCGAGTTCTGGAAGATGAAGTTCGCTTCAAGACCAGAGGTCTCGCTAGTAGGACCTACATTCCACTGACCACCGTTGGTGGTCGCGTTACCGACCGCCTGCGTATTGAGCGCAGTCGTACCGTTGTAGAGCTGACAGTTCGTCAAAGCTCCTGCAAGCGTGGCAAGTACAGTCGTGTTAGTCGAAGAAGCGTTGATGACGATCGGGAGCGAGTTGAGGCGGATGTTTTCGCCGGACTGCGAAGCATCAAGGTTGATGTTCGCAATGACGAAGTTGTTAGCACCCGGGGCGACCGTGGTCGAAGCCGGCGTCGAAGCCGCCGAGATCGACGAGTGATCCAGCCTGGACCGTCATGGTCGTGAACGTGATCGTCGTGGTCGGGAGCGAGACATTCGAGCCAGAAGTCTGACCCTGTGCGTTCGTCCAGTTCGACGGGTTGGTCGAGAGCTGGTAGGTCACGCCGTTTGCAGCACCGGATGAAACCGTACCCTTGAGGGTGTAGGTCATCGCACCGACTGGGAAGGTCACCGAGGTATTGAAGGTGAGAGTGTTGCCAGAAGCGTCAACCGGACCGGCAACAACGTTGCCGTTGCCATCGACAAGCGAGACGCTCTTAAGCTGCGTAGCACCTGTAGAAGACGCGATCGTGAACGACAAAGACTGAACCGTGACCGGCTCACCCGTGAAGTTCGTCGTGAATCCGCCAAGAGGCTGGTTCGGGACGTTGACCGCGATGTTCTGAGAGCCAACTGAGCCTGCGCTCGAGATCGTCGAGAGCGTACCCGGGTTGATGAGTGTCAGAGAACCTTCGAAGAACGGCGAGCCGCTCGTCGTGAAGCGCGTATTGTCAACAGTGCTTGACTGAGAGACATAAGCCGAGGTCGTGTTCGGAGTCGGCGTGATGCCATAACCGTAGGTCTGGCCTACGAGGTAGATGTCGGATGCGCGGTAGATGTCGAACTCGATGGTGCGACCAGCCGCACTCGATCCGGTGATATCGCCCTGGATGTATGCATCAAGTGAGTTACCCTCGTTGATGGCGATTCCACCAGGGAACGTCGAAGTGAAGTACTTACCAGTCGAGTCAACAGTGACCGGATAGCTCGTGCCGTTGACATAGGTGCACGAGATTTGAGAGGTCAGTCGATCCGACAGAACCAGTCTGGTTCCACGTGATCGAGTAGAGCTTCTCATTCTCAGCAGAACCCGCGGTGATGCGGACACCTGAGAAGATGACGGCCGTCGTACCGATAGCTTCCGTGCGGTAGCTGTTCGGATCAAACGACGAGACTCTGGAGGTTGGCAGTACCGATCGACAGAGACGAGTTGATCGTCTGTGAAGCACCAGTGATCGGGAGTGAGCCCGATACCGGGACCGTCGTGTCGACGCCAGTGACGGCGATCGAAGCGACTTCACCGGAATATGCAGATTCAATCGTCGAATTCTGCATGTTGCCAGCGACCGTGTAGGTCTGCAGACTGACCAGCCTGGAGCGTGAACGGAGTACCGATCTCAGCTTGGTGGTTCGAGTTGAACGTGCGAGACGTGCCGAGCTGGATGCCGTTCTGATCAAGCAAGACGATACCCGAGAAGGCAGCGTCAGCCGCGAGGCCAGTGCGCTGTACGTCGATTCCGTTGATCGTCACCGCTGCACCGGAAGTATTGGTGAGAGTGAAGGTCGTGAACGGAACGCGGTTGGCGAGAGCCGGAGCGAGCGTAGTTGGCAGGCTGCGTGGCAGCAGTGATCGATAATTGATCCGACTGTCGTCGTACCTGTCGTACCCGTGGTACCGGTAGTACCAGTGCTGCCCGTACCCGTCATCGAACCAGCGCACATGGCGTTGGCTGCGGCGCGCGTCGAGGCGTACCAGTTGCCGTTACCGACCGTGAGGCCGTTCGGAGTCAAGACCGTCGACGCGTTAGCGTTCTGGAACTTGATTACCGCTGCCTTGGTAGCTGCGCCGAAGTAGCTCGTTTCGTTACCCGGAGATCCAGCGCCGGTAGCGGCGATCTGGAAACCGTGACTATTAAGGAATTGCTGGACCCACATGACCTGACCACCCGTCGCACCCATCTTGAGATTCTGAGTGAACGTATAGCAGCCGGCTGAAGTGGAAGTCGTCATCGAAGACGACGAGCCACCGTTGAGGGACTGGATCTGTGCGAGCAATGCCTGGACCTGTGCCTGAAGATCGGAGACCGTGTCAGCCTTTGCCGGAGCGGCAAAAGCAAACGTGGTACCGATTGCAAGTGACAAAGCCAAGAGCACTGCTGCAACATTCTTTGTTGCTAATGCTTTAGACATAATTATATATTGACCTTTCATCCCGCGCTTGAGCGTGGGACCGTATGCACATCCTTTCGACGTGGATAAGCGATACGTATGTGTGTCTCCTAATAACTACTGATAACTGAAGACATCTGATAATCGACCGCTTGGCAATCTGAAGCGCACTTCACGAATTGCACACGGCGTACTTTGCTAGCCCACTCTAATCCACAATACCTCTAGGGTCTTGCAGACAAGTGAGGTTAGCAGCGATGTGGAAGTGGTCGTTCGGAAATTATCTGAGTGACGGGACATGTCGGGATTTCTGAAATTGCAAAACAACAATGGATATGGCTCTCTAAAACAAATACATAGAGAACCGCTCATATGAGCTTTGTTTCATTCCTTATGAAAATGTCAAAGATCAGAATCCGTGCAGAGGTTCGAGATTATCTTACGACTCCGAGCCTATGCGGTGCACCTCTCAAAAACGAGAGGTACTTGGCAATTATATACTGGGCTCTATTTATGGAGTATCTCTGCGACTCTCCGTTTTGTGGATAACTTGTGAAGGCGCCAAGACGATTTCTGTCGTCTGATTCCTCACACAAGTCCAAGGCAGGATACCTGACCGCGCCACGGGAGTCAATCAATAAGACGGGCGTATGTCGCATCTCTTTCAGGGGTGGTCGGGGCTCTCTATAAGGGCTAGAGACCCTCTATGGAGAGTTCCTGGTCTGGTGTGGAGAGCGGCCCTACAGGATGCGGATGCGGATGCTGCGGGGCGCCCTCCCTATCAGCAGTAATAGTAGTAATAATAGAGTAACGACTCCAGCGCTTGAGACCCGTTTTCTCCACCTTACCCTGTGACACAAGGCTCGCGAGCTCGCGCTGGATCATCTTTTCGCTGTATTCGGGCAAATTGAGGGCAATGTCTTTGATACCCATTTCCCGCCCAGCCTGCAATACCTGCATGACGCCCTCCATGCGCGCATTAATAGTATGAGTATCCTGCCGTGCCGGGTATTGAGACCCCTCTACCACTCCTTCGCTACTGTCTTTGACTGATCGGGGAGTGACTGCTCGTCTGGTCTCTCGAAGACTGACAGCTTGTCCGATATCCCTATCCCGTACGTCAATTAATTCATCGCGCGATAGTCTCACACTCTCAGAAAGGACAGATCTCCTTGAAGATTGGACGAACATACCGAGGTCATCAAGAGCGTCGGTTAATATGTCGGCATTTTCAAAGGACACAAAACCAGCTACGGCCAATATTCTTACGAGTGAAATGAGATGTCTGATAGTAAATTCAATATGTTGTGTCTTTTGTGAACCTACTGTACGCATTTCGTTCTTTATCTCAAGGACATCACCTAAGAGATTGGCCGCACGGTCGCGGACTATGTTCCTTATTGGTTCGTCGCTTGATAAGTGGTTGGTAAGAAGATATATAGCAGCAGCGATTCTCTCAGCACGACGATAGGCACGCTCACCCATCTTATTATCTCCAAACGGTAGAGTTTTAATTGTCTGTTTGTCGACAAATTGAGATATGTTTTCTGTCTTTTGTATGTCTCTTATATTGTCCATGATTATATTTGTATATGTCCTTTACACAGGAGATCTTATGGACGGATTATATAGAGGACGTACATGAGCTGCAATGTCTTTATATGTCTCTGACACTGACTCCGTGTGGCGTCAATCACAGATCTGTCTTTTATTGCCACAAGGTGCTTCCGAGGCCCTTTTTAAGCCCTGCTTTGGGAGCTTACGTGGTATTATTGTCCGGTATGGCAGAGGTAAATAGGAAAAAAAAACGAACGAAGAAAAATACTACTGACGACGCGCCGGCACGAGTGAGCGCTGTCTCAGGCGAGGCGATGCGCAGTGTCGTAGCGATCTTCCTGATCGCGATTGCTATCTTCCTTTTTGTGGCTGAGCTGGGTGGTGGTGGCAAGATTGGTGCTGATGTGTATACCGGCCTTACCTGGCTTCTTGGCGTGGGGTACACACTCTTGCCGATTTCGCTCGTGATGCTCTCGGTGGTCATATTTCGATACTTTGAAAAGACGCTTGGCTGGATCCAGAGCGTGAGCATGCTCGTCTTCTTGCTCTCAGCACTCGGCCTCGTAAGCGTCGCCTTCCCAGGGCACGGCGGCATTGTCGGCCAATCAATATCTTCTGCGCTCATCGGCTCGATCGATACAACCGCGACAGTGACCTTCTTGGTCGCCTTCGTCATCGCTTCACTCATCATTGCCTTCGATGTAAATCTCGCAGCAGTCTTTGGGAAGTTGCGTGCGCTCGTTCGCAATCGCTTCGAGGGTGAAGAAGTACTAGACGAGGAGCCGCAGATCAGAGGCTTGCCCGAAGAAACAGAGAGCGAAACCGCGTACGCAACGGAGTCAGATGTGCGTGACGAGGAGCCGACAGAACCTGCTCCAAAAGAAGCCGGTGTGATCACGAAATTCTTTAATGGTGGCAACGAAGGCCTCGAAGGCGGCTTCCCTATTGCCGCGACAATCGGGCAGGAATACGTGCCGCCGCCGCTCTCTATCCTTGCCAAAAACAAAGGCAAGCCCGAGGTCGGCGACGTGAAGGCCAACATGAACATCATCAAGCGCACACTCCAGAACTTCGGCATCACCGTCGAAATGGACGAAGCCTCGATCGGCCCGACCGTCACGCGCTACGCGATGAAGCCGGCCGAGGGCGTACGGCTCTCAAAGATCGTCGCGCTCCAGAGCAACCTCGAGCTCGCGCTTGCGGTGAGCCCCGTGCGCATCGAGGCGCCGATCCCGGGCAAATCACTCGTCGGGATCGAAGTGCCGAACATCGCGCGCACCACGCTCGGCCTGGCGCCGCTCCTCTCTGACGAAGGATTCACCGATTCCGACAAGCCGCTCTTGGTCGCCCTCGGCCGCTCCATCACCGGCGCGCCGCATTCGCCGACATCGCGACGATGCCGCACATGCTCGTCGCCGGCGCGACCGGCGCGGGCAAATCTGTCACGATCCATGACTTCATCGTTTCGCTTCTCTATCGCTGCGGGCCCGAGAACGCTGCGCTTCATCATGGTCGACCCGAAGCGCGTCGAGCTCACGCTTTATAACTCGATTCCGCATCTTCTCACACCGGTCATCACCGACGCCGAAGAAGGCGATCCTCGCCCTCAAATGGCTCGCCAAAGAAATGGATCGCCGCTACAACATCCTCGAGGCCGAAAAAGTGCGCGACATCTCTTCCTATCACGAAAACGTCGTCAAGCCGGCACTCGAAAAGGCAGCAAAGAATAACGGTAGCGAAGGAGAACAGATGCCGGAAGCGATGCCCTACATCGTCGTCATCATCGACGAGCTCGCCGACATCATGCAGGCCTACCCGCGCGAGCTCGAGAGCGGCATCGTGCGCCTGGCACAGATGAGCCGTGCCGTCGGCATCCACCTTATCCTTCGACACAGCGCCCGTCGGTGAAGGTCATTACCGGCCTCATCAAGGCCAACATGCCGGCCCGCCTCGCGCTCCAAGTCGCCTCGCAGATCGACTCGCGCACCATCCTCGACATGGGTGGCGCCGAGAAGCTCTTGGGTGCTGGCGACATGCTCTTCCTTTCAGGCGAAATGTCAAAACCGAACCGCATCCAGGCACCGTATATATCGGAAGCCGAGGTAAAGAAAATCGTTGCCTATCTTGCCAAACAATCCGAAGGAACACTCCCGAGCGAGATCGACCTGAGTGAAGGCAAGGGTGCGACCGGCGGCGGCATGGACCCTATTTTCTCATCAATGATAGGAGATGATGAAGAAGAGGATGAGCTGTATGCCGAGGCTAAACGCACGGTGATAGAAGCCGGTAAGGCGTCGACCTCGTACCTCCAGCGGAAGCTCGGCATCGGCTATGCGCGCGCAGCCAAGCTCATCGACATACTCGAGGAGCACGGCGTGGTGGGACCTGCCGACGGCGCCAAGCCGCGCGACGTGATCGGCGGCGGCCAAGCCGACGAACTCGTAAAGGCGGCTGAAGCCTCTGGGGACGAACCGTTATGATGAGGCACGAAACGGTGGCGCAGGTATTTTGCCGTCTACACAGGCGCGGCGGCGCCGAGTCTGAGCGCTGGGCGAGCACGCCCAGACAGCGACGGCAAAATACCTGCGCCACCGTTTCGTGCCGGACACTATAAAAAGTAGTATGCTCCCCTACCGCGACAGCAGACTCACGCGCTTTGGACTCATTATCTTCTTTATCGTTCTGATCGCGTACGCGTACTTCGAGGCCCGCGGCCTACTCTTCGGCCCGAGCATCAGCATCGATGACACAAGCGTCCAGACCGTGCAGAGCCAGTACATACTCATCACCGGCCATGCCGATCGCATCGCATCGCTTTCCGTCGACGGTGAGCCGATCCAAGTGACGATCAACGGAGATTTCCAAGAACCCTACGTGCTCTCACCCGGCGAAAACCAGATAGTCTTCGACGCGAAGGATTCCTATGGACGGACCCGCGAACAAGTCCTCACCGTGGTCTACACGCAGTCGGCGACTGACACGGCGTCAACCTCCTCGATACAGACGGCGAGTTCGACAAGCACGGGCGCTACGACGACCATGAGCACCTCTTCACTACCTTGATATGGATCCGCATGACAACGCCCGCGTACACGCCTTCTATAATACGCTGATCGAAGAATACGGCCCGACCGTCCATGCACTCGGATGGAATGATGAGATGGGTCAGCAGGAGCGTTTCCGCGTGCTCTGTAGTATCGGCGATCTCAACGGAAAAAGTGTCTTGGACGTTGGGTGCGGGCTCGAAAACTTATATACCTTCCTCGGAGAGCGCTACAAAGGATTCACCTACCAAGGCGTCGACATCAACCCGCATATGATCGAACTGGCACGACTCCAGCACTCGGATGTGCATTTTGAAGTGGCCGACTTCGGAGACTTTGCGGCTGAGCCGTTTGATTATGTACTTTCATCGGGTGCGCTTACTTTCAAAATAGCCAACCACACGGAGGTTTATTTCGGCTCTATCCGTAAGATGTACGAGCTCTCCACGATAGGCGTTGCGTTCAATGTATTGAGCGCCAAACACTCTCCCGGCGACGATACTTACGCCACGTATTCCGTGCATGAGCTCTACGATTTCTGTTCGCAATTCTGCGAGAAGCTCGTAGTGCGCGAGGATTATCTAGAGCAGGATCTCACGATGTATTTGTACCGGTAATTTGATACAATGCGTACTGGACCCCATTATTTATTCGAATAACTCTTTTAATGAGGGTATGGCAGTAACCAAAAAAGAAAAAGCACCACCAAAACAAGTAGGCGCAGGTACCGATAAGGACATCGAGCGCGCGCTCGCAGCAGATCAAGACCAAGTTCGGCGACGAGTCGATCATGATGCTCGGCGCGACAGCCGAAGGTCGACGTCAACGCGATCCCCACCGGCTCGATCGGCGTCGACTGGGCGCTCGGCATCGGCGGGCTTCCGCGCGGACGCATCATCGAGATCTTCGGACCGGAATCCTCCGGCAAGACGACACTCTCCCTCCATGTGATCGCCGAAGCGCAGAAGAAAGGCGGCGTCTGCGCATTTATCGACGCAGAACACGCGCTCGACCCTGAATACGCCAAGAAAGCTCGGCGTCAAGATCAGGATCCCTTCTCATCTCGCAGCCGGACACCGGCGAACAGGCGCTCGAGATCGTCGAGAGTCCTCGTGCGCTCCGGCAAGATCGACGTCATCGTCATCGACTCCGTCGCTGCGCTCACGCCCAAAGACGAGATCGAGGGCGACATGGGCCAGCAGCACGTCGGCAAGCAGGCGCGCCTCATGTCCCAGGCGCTGCGCAAGCTCACCGCCATCGTCTCGAAGACCAAGACCGTCGTCATCTTCATCAACCAGATCCGCATGCAGATCGGCGTCATGTTCGGCAATCCCGAGACGACGACCGGCGGCAAGGCGCTCAAGTTCTACACATCGGTCCGCATCGACATCCGCCGCATCGCGCAGATCAAGAAGGGCGACGAGGTCGATGGGCGGCAGGCATCGCGTGAAGATCGTGAAGAATAAAGTCGCCGCACCCTTCCGCCAGACCGAATTCGACATGATGTACGACGAAGGCATCTCGCAGGAGGGCGAAGCGCTCGCGCTCGGCGAGAAGCTCGGCTACGTACAGAAATCCTCCGGCGGAGCGTATTCGATACCCTCCTCCGAGACTGGGAAGGGCAAAGGCGAGGAGATCAAGCTCGGCCGCGGCTACGACGCCGCGCGTACCTTCCTCCGCGAGAACAAACCGATCCTGAACGAGCTTCTCAAAGACATCCGCAAAGGCCTCCAAGCAGGCGGCGGCGTCATCGGCAAATCCTCGAGTAGTGGTGACGAAGAATAGCGCCACAATTCATAAAGTGGTACTAATGCTGCAGGCATAGTGCCTTGAAACTCGGGAGAAATCTGATGAACGCTTCGTTTGCGACAATCCGCACCTGGACCCACATCAACAAGGCGACGATTTATGGTTGGTTGATAGCTGCAGGCATTGTGTTTGTGCTCGCTTCTTTCGGCATTGCTATCTGGAAATTCACAACATGCGGTCCCACACTATTCACGTTAACGGGCTTTGTGGGCATGGTTGTGTTCATTGTTGCGACAGTATTTTGTGCTGGGGGCGATCAGGACCGGGCGAGGGATTATTGTTGGCGGCTGACACAGGCGGTTTCCCTATTGACACTAGTATCCGTGCCGCAATTCGACAAAAACGCGGAGGAAGTCTGGGTCAACACGGAAACCGGCGCCACTACCATACATCAGCCAGTGTGGTCATCACTAGTGCCGTGGCGTATTGCAAGAACGATGGTATCAGTACCAACCAAGTATTATGTACATCGCTCCACCAACGTTTCAACTGACGACGGAGTACCACTGACGTGCACTATTACGGTATCGGGTATCGTTCTTGATATGGATCGCCTCGACATTGAGACGAAGGCGCGAGAACTCGCCGCAATGCCCTTGAAAGCACCGGCGAATCTTTCGGACGCATTTGCCACTTCGGCAGCGGCAGTGCTCGCACGGGAGTCAGCCGAGGACATAGAGCGTCACTCGACGCTCGTGATTCCCTACCGGATCGGTTCGCGCGTCGGCGACACGCTTCAGAGTCTCGGGCTCAAATGGAATGATGGCGAGGTAGGTTTCTCCTGCAAGGTTCGATTCGGATAAAGATAACGGCCGTCTGGAAAAACCCAGACGGCCGTTTTTAGCAATGTCAGACCCTTGTAGTCAGGTACAATAGCTCATGAAGGCTTATCCACCCAACCCCCCTTGCCTACCTATTAGAGGAGCTATACTGATCGGAATTAGTCATATAACCATTACCTATGGACGAACAAACTTCGACGACCACTAATACTAGTACGGTATCCGCTGCTACGACAACGCCCCCGATGAGTACGACACAGCCTGCTGCAGCGGCCCCTGCTGCCACGCAAGCACCGAGCAACGAGACACTGATGGGCATTCTCGCCTACTTGAGCATTTTGGTCGTCGTGCCGTTCGCCATGGCCAAAGACGATGCGTTCGTCAAATTCCATATCAAGCAGGGCCTCCTGCTTGTCATTGCGGAGGTAGTCGTCTGGGTCCTCACGATCTTCGCTTGGCGGCTCGCGTTCATCTTCGATCTCGTTGACCTCGCCGTCTTGGTATTGGCCGTCATCGGCATTATCAACGTCGTCAACCACAAGACGGCAGAGCTTCCGCTCATTGGTAGCCTCGCGAAGCACTTCACTTTCTAGACCAGAGATCCTGCCTGGATTTAAAAAGAAAACGGACTCTATGCACTTAGAGCCCGTTTTTTGTATTCCGCTTATCGCAGTCTGCCTTCCTTGGCGAGATGCCCTACTGCACCAGTCACATCTGCAACAAGATCCCCAACATTTTGCCTGTACCTCCCGAGGTGTGCCTTGTCTGCAGTGCGTGCGACAAAACCTTCAACATTCTCACGAATCTTCCGGCGACGCCCTTTCCCTACGGGTCGTTTCTTCCGCTGAAGTCCCTGTTCGTATTCGCGGCCGAATTGGAATGCTTGGTCGACCAGAGATTCGAGATCCTTGTCAAAAGGAACGGAACCGGTGGCGGTGTACAAGTGACTGAGCGGCCCCTGCATCGCACGACCGTTCTGGCCACGCACAACCCTTGCGGTACGGCTGTCGCGGGTTTTTGCCTCCCTATCAAGCACGACGTAACATATATCATCGCCACTTATGATGAGTCGTATGACAAGCATTGATTTTCTCCTCCAGGTGAGTTTCTACTGAGAATTAGTAGCACAGGGTTCACGGTTGGACAATGATCGAAACGTGGCTATAATGGGCGCCTATGTCGATGATCTCATACAACGAGGTGAAGCCGGGTGTCGCTGTCATCGTCGATGGCGAGCCGTTTGTCTGCACGTGGAACAACATAATGAAGAAGCAGCAGCGCCGTCCGGTCAACCAGACCAAGCTGCGCCACATCATCAAGGGCACGACTATCGAGTACTCCTTCCAGCAGTCTGACAAGATCGCCGAAGCCGAGATCGAGAACAGGCCGGCGGTATTCATCTACGAGCGCAACGGCGAATGGTTCTTCCATGACACCAAGAACAAGTCCCAGCGTTTCTCAGTGAGCGAGGACCAAGTCGGCGAGACGGGCAAGTTCCTCAAGGGCAACACCGAAGTAGAGACGTTGTGGTTTCAAGGCGAGCTCTTCCGTGTAAAGGTGCCGATCAAGATGGAGCTCAAAGTGACCGAAGCGCCGCCGGATGTACGCGGCAACACGGCTCAGGGCGGCACAAAAGTGGTGACACTTGAGACCGGCGCGACGCTCAACGTGCCAATGTTCGTCAAAGAGGGGGACGTGATCCGTGTCAATACGGAGAATAGCGAATACGTCGAGCGCGTATAACAAGCATGCAAGCAAAAAGCCCGGCTCTAGGCCGGGCTTTTTGCTTTGTGGTATTTGGGCTATTTGGCGACGTAAGGCAGAAGCGCCATGAAGCGCGCGCGCTTGATAGCGGTCTCGACAGCGCGCTGCTGTTTGCTCGTGAGGTTTGAGCGCTTGCGACCCATGATGCGGCCGTGCGGATTGATGAACTGCTTCAAGAGGTCGACGTCTTTGTAGTCGACGTGCTGGATATCGTTTTGGGTAAGAATGTTATTCATAGTCTCGTGAGATTAACGTATGGAAATTAAAATAGCAACTAAAACGGTATGTCGTCGGGGTTGATGTCATCCTTCGGGTAGTCGATACCGGTGGAAGATTCGACAGCCTCGCTTTCATCACCGAAACTGCGACCATCCTGCCCTGAGCCGGTCGAATGACTACCTTGACCCTGACCACCGGAGGAGCGCGGACCGAACTGCACGCGCTCAGCAACGATCTCGGTGCGATATTTCTTCTCACCACTCCCCTTGTCATCCCAGCTGCGCGTCTGGATGCGGCCCTCGATATATACCGACGATCCCTTCTTGAGGTACTGATTGACCGTATCGGCCTGCTTGCCGAAGACAACGACGTTGTGGAAATCGGCCTGCTCCTGCTTCTTGCCGTCGCGATCGCGAAAGACGCGGTTGGTCGCGATCGAGAAGTTGACGACGTTCATACCGCTCGGCATCGCGCGCATCTCAGGATCGCGCGTGAGGTTGCCGAAGAGGATCACCTTGTTGATATACATACAATAGCTGGCAGCTCTTAGCTTGTAGCTTGTAGGAAATGCATAAAGACTAGTCGGTCGTGAGGGTCTCGAGGGCTTTGTCGAGGTCTTCCTCAGAGACGGGGGCTGCGGCCTCTTCAGCGCGGCGGGGGGTCGACTTAATGCTATCAGTGCGCCTCACCTCTCGCAAGGTCTGCATCTTGATACGAGCGCGAGTCTCTTCGCGCACCGTTCGAAATACGATCGCGCGCAAGATCTGCGGATCAACGGCAAGCGCACGCTCGAGTACCGAAGCACTCTCAGCGGGCGCCTCAAACTTGATCCATCCAAAGTATCCGCGATCGTATTCGGTGTTTTTGCCGTGCTCTTGTACTTCGATCGAATATGAAAGGCGGGTCAGGACCGGCGCGCCTTCGGCGATGAAGGAGCCGCTAGCCTTCTCGATGTGGCTGCGGATGGATCCGACGATCGTGTCGAGATCTTCCTCGTGTACTGTCGGCATGATGTGGTAGCCGACCTCATAGACACGCATCACGTCGCTTCCCGACGCGTCGTTCTCGTCTGCACGTATTACATTCTCTTCTGCCATACGCCTGAGACTGTAGCACAGTGCCCCGCGTATCGCAAGAACCCTATAAGGCCTCTACAGAGCGATAAACAGGGCGTCACAACCCCTCAGGAAGCCTGAAGACGCGCTGCGCATTCTCAAGAATCTGAGTGCGAACCGCCTCCGCTTTCATACCGCGAACAGCCGCGATTTTCTCGACGACCTGCCGGACATACACGGGCTCGTTGCGCGTGCCGCGGTAGGGCACCGGTGCAGCAAAAGGCGAATCGGTCTCAGAAAGTATGCGGTCCACTGTCACCACACGGATCGAATCGTCGTACATGTCGGTATAGGTAATGGGGCCCGGGAAAGAAAGATAGCAACCGAGATCGGCATACCGGCGTGCGATCTCGCCGGAGACCGTACAGAAATGAATGACGACAGAGAGCGCATCGCCGTACTGCTTCTTGGCTTCGGTAAGGACAGAGATCATGTCTTCGTGTGCGTCGGTGCCCGAGGCACCTTGCGCAGCGGAGGCTCGGCAATGGATAATGAGGGGCTTCTGGAGCTCGGCGGCAAGCGCTATCTGCGGCGCGAAGCGCTCGAGCTGCGCATGCTTGTCCCTATCGGTCGGAGCGCGCGAATAATCAAGACCGCACTCGCCTATCGCGACGACCTTCTCCTGCTCGGCGAGCGCGGAGAAGCCGATCGTATCATATACCTCAGTAAGATTGTCTGTCGGATGGAGCCCTACCGCCGCCCATAGACGTTCGTTCGAATTTGCCAAGTGAAAGGCCTGCCTGCTCGTCTCCATGTCGACCCCGACCATGATCGCTCCAGTCTCGCTCTCCTTCATTCGTGCGATCACCGCTTCACGATCCCCGTCAAACTCCCTGAGCTGTAAGTGCGCATGCGCGTCGAAGTATTTCATGTCAGTAGGTATTATCGTCCTTCAGAGACGGATTTCATTAATCCTTGCGTGCGAAAATATTTTCTGGTTTTTTATTTTCGCGGACTGCATCGAGTATTTTCTTCGATGTCTCCGGCATGATCGGCTCGATCATTTTTCCGATTTCATATACTTTCCGTACCATTTCGCGAATCATCGTCTTGCCTTCTTCAGGATCAGTTTTGACCACCTTAAACGGCTGATTAAGCTGGATCCATCCATCGAGGTTGGTGACGGCGAGCATTACAAGACTCATGTACATCTGAAATTCGAATCTATCCATTGCATTCGTTAACGATTCCTCAAATTCAACTTCCCCTATCGCAACTGGCTCGGAGAGGTTGTTCTGTGCGAGATTCATGACGCGGGACACAAGATTACCGAGACCATTGGCGAGATCAGCATTGTAAGCGTCCTTGAAGCGCTCCATCGTGACATCGGAGTCGTCGGTCGGATGCACGTGACGCAAGAGGAAAAAGCGCAGTGCGTCGGTCCCGTATTCTTGTACGATCTCGACGGGGTCGATGACGTTGCCGAGCGACTTCGACATCTTTTGGCCGCCTGAAGTGATGAAGCCGTGGTAGAAGACTTTGCCTGTCGGCGCCAAGCCTGCCGAGTGGAGCATCGCCTGCCACATGATCGACTGGAAGCGCACCTGGTCCTTGCCGGCAAGCTGGAGCGTATCGCCTGCTTGCCAAAACTTCTCGAAATTTCCTTCCGTATCCTCCGGCCAACCGAGCGTCGAGATGTAATTGGTGAGCGCGTCAAACCATACGTACATGACCTGCGTCTCGTCGCCCGGCACCGTGATGCCCCACGGCATCTTCTCGTTGACGCGCGAAATACTGAAATCCTCGAGGCCGGCCTCGACGAACTTGATCGCTTCGAGTCGGCGCCATTCAGGAATGATCACAGTGGGATCATTGAGATATGCGAGCACGTACTCCTGATACCGGCTCAATCGGAAGAAATAATTCTCTTCTTCGATCTCGATCGGCGTCATGTTGGGATGGTTGGGGCATTTGCCGTCGACGAGATCGCTCTCCTTGATGAAGGCTTCGTCGCCGACGCAATACAGACCACGATAGGTCTTCTTGTAGATATCCGGACCGTCAGGACCGACACTCGCCCCGCAACGGCGCCACATCTCTTGTGCCGCGCCCACATGGTGCGCGTCGGTCGTGCGGATGAACGCGTCGTAGGTGAGGTTGAGAAGCTTCTTGAGGTCGGAGAACTTCGCCGCGTATTCATCGACATACTGCTGCGGCGTTTTACCATTTTCTTGGGCCTTTTGATAGATCTTCTGGCCGTGCTCGTCGGTGCCGAAGTTGAAAAAGACATCGTGCCCCATCAGGCGCTTGTAACGCGCGATCGCATCGGCCTGCACGATCTCAAGCGCGAAGCCGATGTGCGGCGCTGCGTTTACATAGGGAATCGTCGTCGTCAGGTAGAAAGGCTTTTTGTCGCTCATACGAGAGTTGTATCAGGATTCGGCACCCGTGTGCAAGCGGCGCTTCTCGATGTCGCGCACGAGCTCTTGGATAGTCGCCGCAGCCGGGACTGAGAGAATGATGCCTAAGAAACCCGCAAGCTCGCCGCCGATAATCAAGGCAAGAATGACTAGTAGAGGTGGGACTCCAACCACACGCGTGACGACAAGGGGATAAATGAGATGGTTCTCGAATTGTTGTGCGATCACGAAGAGCGCGAGTACGAGCACGCCAAGCGTGACGCCGCCTGTTGCAAAAGCGATCGCGACCGCAGGGACCGCCGAGAGCGTCGGCCCGAAGACCGGAATGATCTCGAAACACGCGGCAATGACCGCAAGCATGAGCGCGTGCTGCACGCCGAGGATCGTGAGACCCAGGAATACCATTACGCCCATGATGAGCGCGAGCAGGAGCTGGCCTTGCATCCAGAGGCCGATCTTGTGTTGCGAGCGTCGCCAGAGCCCGAGGATGTACGACTGATGTGATTTGGGCGTAATGATGCGCAGGAAGTCGTCGACACCAGTCTCGAGTACGGCGAAATAAAACGAGAAGACCGTGATGATGACGCACGAAAAGAGACCGCCAAACACATAGGTCGCGGCAGTGAAAGCATTGGAAAAGACACTGAGATTGAGTGCGCTCTCGACACCAGAGACAAGCGTCGGGCCGGAAATACTGCCCAGGGATGGCAGACCGACCGCCGTCAGATACTGGTCGAAGGAGCCGATCTGCCCGAGATCGTTGAGGTAGGACGGTATCGAGGAGACAAAGTTGATGATGTCGGAGAAGAGCGAAGGCAGGAAGAAAAAGAATATCGTGAAAAAGACTCCGAAGAGCGCGAGGTAGACGAATATCACCGCAACCGCACGCGGCAGGCGAAGCCACGTGTTGAGCTTCTTCACGGCAGGCTCGATCGCCGAGGCGATGACGATCGCCGTAAGCACGTCGAGTACGATCCATTGGATCCTCCAGAGAAACCACACCAACAAGATCGCAAGAATCGTCTTGATGATCGTCGCCGTGGTGATCGAGATGTGTACGGGGCGTTCTTCCATGCCGCTCATCGTAGCATGACCAACGGCGCTATCCAGAAATCAGCTCTAGAAGCTCGCTGATAGCTACGCGCTGCTGCGCGCCTGTATCACGGTCCCGGAGCGTAACCGTATCAAGAAGATCCGGATTTTCGCCGAGGGTATCGAAGTCGATGGTGATGCAATACGGCGTGCCGATCTCGTCTTGGCGGCGGTAGCGCTTGCCGATGTTGCCGTTGTCGTCCCACATGATCTGTGGCACCTGTCTTTTAAGAGCCATATATACTTCGCGTGCCTTCGCGACGAGCTCGGGCTTGTTCTTGAGAAGCGGAAATACGGCAGCCTTGATCGGTGCGAGATGCGTCGGGAACTTGAGATACGTGCGCGGCTCCCCGCCGAGCTCGTCTTCGGTGTATGCCTTGGAGAGGACCGCGAGGACATGGCGGCCGAGGCCGAAGGTCGGCTCGATGGCGTGTGGCACAAATTTCTCATTGCTCGCGGGATCGAGGTACGAGAGATCGACGCCGCTGTGCTCGATGTGATTCTTGAGATCGAAATCGGTGCGGTACGCGATGCCGCCGATCTCGTCGAATTTGTGATCGAATTTGAAATGGAAATCGACGGTACGCTTCGAGTAATGCGCGCGCTCGCCGTCGGGGATCTCCACCTCGCGCATGTCGCCTTCCATGAATCCGAGCATGGCAAACCACCCGCGGCACTGCGAGAGCCATTCTTCGAATTGCGCCTGCCATTCCCCTTCGGCGACGAAGTATTCGAATTCCATGATCTCGAGCTCGCGCACGCGGAAGATAAAATCACGCGGCGCAATTTCGTTGCTGAAAATTACGCCCGATCTGCGCAATGCCAAACGGCAACTTCGGATGGTACGAATCGATGATGTTCTTGAAATTAACGAACATGCCTTGTGCCGTCTCTGGTCGCAAATATACAGTCGTATCACTTCCGTCGACTGAGCCGACGGACGTCTTGAACATCATATTGAACTGTTGCGGTGCAGAAAGCGCATTACCCTCCGGACTTTTGATACCGCGCTCAACGATCACTTCACCCATCTGTGCAAGACTCATTCCCGTCGGATCGACACCATTCTCTTCAAGGAGATGATCAGCGCGATAACGCTTCTTGGTCTTCATGTCGGCAACAAGAGGGTCGTGGAAACCACCGACATGTCCGCTCGCTTCCCATACGCGCGGGTTCATGAGTATCGCCGAATCGATGCCGACACATGTCGTCGCGCTCCTGCACAAACATGCGCCACCAGAGTTGTGAAATATTATTCTTGAGCTCCACGCCGAGCGGACCATAGTCAAAAGTGCCTGCAAGTCCGCCATAGATCTCAGAGCCCGGGTAGATGAAGCCGCGGCGCTTGCAGAGCGAGACAATCTTTTCCATTTTGCTTTCGGCCATACCTCGGCAGTATACCGAAAAATCCCACTACTGCACCACAGTCGCCTTGATGCCGCTGAAATTGGGGTCGGTACTTACTTGCATATTAGGGTCTGAGAGCGCCGGATCGTTGAGGTTGGTCGTGATGTCGGGCCGTGCCTTGAGGTTGACCTCCTGCTGAGTCGACTCGTCAGTACCGGTGAGCGATATGTTTTGCAAGAGCGTCGGAGTCTCTCCTACTTGCGAGGTCGAGGGAGTGAAGCCTACTTCAAAGGCGACGACATCCGGCGAGGTGCCGTCGACGCCGACACCCGGCGGGATGTCGCCAATGTCCCATGTGATCGTGCCGTTGGTCGAGTTGAAACTGAGCTTGCCAGTCGAGGGGTCGCAGACACTCGCAGGCGAGCACTTGCCGGTATAGCGCACATAGGGCGGCATCGCGGCGGTAAGCACTGCGTTTTGGATCGTGTTGGTAGTGTTGGTCAGGCTGAAGACGATCGCGTAACGTGTCTCGGTGTTGGCCTGCGGAGGCAGAGGACCGGTCTGCCCATATGGCGAGTTGGCATAGAGTGCTGTGGCGGAAAACTGCAGGTTGCTCGCTATAGCTATCGTACGCTGCGCTACTGACTGCAGTGTCTGCGGCACACCGTTGACTGCCACAGGGTTGCCCGCAGCGTTGATCGACATGCCGATCGTCGGACTCGATACACCTTGTAGTGTGCTCCCTTCTGGTACTTGGAAGCTAAAGGTAAGTACGCCCGTCGCTCCCGGCGCGATTGATGCGAGATCAGGGTCGGTCGTTTGGTTCCAGAGTATCGTGTTGTCGCTTGAACGATAGAAACCGTTCTCTGAGAGCGTGCTCGTGCCCACGATCGGCTCTCCGGAGAGCTTCGCGACAACCGTCGCTCCGGTAATCGTACTCGAGAGGTTGTTTACATAGCTGATAGAAACGTTGACTCTATCGCCTGGTGCCACGTCGCTCACCGTACTCGTCGAGCCGTTGACTGCTACCGCAAGTCCGAGGAAAGGTTGCGAGATAGTGACGGGCAACTGGCTCGTCGCAAGCGGTACCTGCACAGTACTCGATGCGGCGCTTGAGCGTGTGCCCGCGCTGAAATTGAATACGCGGTTGTCGCCTTCTTCGCCGGTGAGCACTCCTGTGAGCGTGACGGTATCTTTCTGCCCCGGGGAGAGCGTGCCGAGCTGCCAGAGATTGCCGTTGGTGACCGACGGTGAGGTCGATGTAAGGTTGAAGCCGAAAGGCAAGGTCGCTTGCAGAAGAAGATCGTTGATCGGGGCGGTCGCGTTGGAGGAGATGGTCGCAGTGATCTGGAACGGCTGGCCGGAGATCGCCTGCGAATCACCAGTAACGACGATCGAGATCGGCGAGGAACTGTAGGTAAACGCATAATCAGAGTCGGCGGTGAAAGTAGAATTAGAACCATTGAGCTGATATTGCAGCTCGACCTTCACATCGCCGGGCGAGCCTTGTGTACCGTTAAAGACTGCGTACACGACGCCTTGCTTGGTCTGGTTGGGAGCGATCGTACCGAGATCTTGTTCGAGGTCAGGGAGCGATGTCGTGTAGTCTGTCGCTGAGCGCGTGCCGTCGGGGTAGGTCACGACAAGACTCGCGCCTTGGAGCGGTACGGAATTGTGGTTGGTGATGGAAACCTCAAGCTCGGTCTGCGAGCCTGACTGGATCTGCGGCGGCCCGGAGACGACGATGCTGATGTTGGAGGGTGAAGTGCCCGTGCTTCCCCCGCCGACAGTGAAGTAATAGATGAAAAAGAGAACGGCACAGGCGAAGAAGATGATCGCGATCGTAAGGAGCCACCAGAGCGCGCTGCGTATCAGCGTGATCCCGCGCGGCGCGACCATCGTCTTGGGGAGCTCTTCGTCTTCATGATTCCAGTCGTCGGGCAGCGCGTTTTCCTCCGGATCAAAGGCGCGGCGTTCGCGGTCTTTGAGCTTGGGCGAGAGCGAGCGTGAATACATCGCACGTCGCAAGCGGTCGATCTTCTCTACGTCTTCGCCTGAAGGATCACGCTGCGGCATTGCATGATTATATCATTGTACCTCGCCGAAACTTTAGTGAAGGAGGGCTGTACTGCCTACAAATGAGTATTGCCCAGTGCCCTATTAATAGAAGACAATAACGCCTCGCGCATACCCTCCGCTTCGTCGAGATGATCGGGGGCGTACATCGTGTGGGTGAAAAGCGCCGTCTCAAGCGCCTCAGATGAGATATACCCGAGCGCATAGAGAATACGTGCGACCGCGACGATCTCGACCATCGGCAGCGCTTCGACGGCACGGGCCGTCAAAGTCTCGTGCGTCTGGGCGAGGACGTCGTAGAGATATTCATTGCGCTCTTCTCCGGCAATGAGGCGAATGACGAGCTCGGACATGCGCGCAAACACGCCGAGTACTTTTAGATCAGTACCGCCGAGACTCGATAGCGCCGAGGCGCCCGCGAGCCGCCAGCCGCTTTTGCCGCGCACGAGTGCGACGTCGGCGCGCGCATAGAGCTGAAGCGCGCTTCGCATCTTCGACTTCTCGCTGCGCACCGAGGTAGCACGTGCGCGCACGAGACCAAACTCCCGCGTATACAGTACGAAGCTCTTGTCTGCTTCCCCGCTCTCACGCGCAGCAAGTACTATCGCCTCTGTCTGATATTTTTGGTACATACTTCAGATACGCCGTTTATATATTTTACTGCGATGATCGATAAAGTGCACAAGCATAACTCTATTCACGGCATCAAACGTATAGACCGCGCGCCAATCACCAATACGAACCTTGAAAAATCCTTTCCACTGCGCATGAAGCGGTACTGGCGTTACATCTTCAAAATGTCCGGCAACCCATGCGAGCTTGTCTATAATTTCGCGACGCAACGCGCGATCCAGTTTCGCTATGTCATCCTGCGCAACGCGCGAGAATTCCTGACCCCAAGCCATACTGATGTGCATTTACTAATTAATAGTATTTCTTTCGGATTACCGATAGCGGGACCGATGCGGTTTTAGCATCGCGAATCTTTCGTAGGCGTTTCTTCGCGTTCTCAGTGAGCTCCAATCCCGCATCCGGATCACTCATGGTTTCGCGCATTGTCGTTGCCACTGATGCCCCGGTTTGAGACTTGTTTTTCTTATACTTTTGGGTAGCAGTTACCATGTCATGAATTATATCATAATCGTTTCAACTTCTCCCAATCATCGAATACGGCTTCGATATTATATCCATCCGGATCTAAGACAAAAGCCGCATAATATCCCGGATGGTATTGAGTTCTATATCCGGGCGCACCATTATCTTTTCCTCCAGCCTCAAGCGCTGCCTTATAAAATGCGTCGACCATTTGGGTACTTGTTGCATTAAACGCTATGCATGAAAACGATTTCATATCACCAATAGATTCTTCCTTTATCCAAAGATCACTATTTCCTTCAACAGCTTTTAGGCCAAAGCCAACTGACGTACCCTTATCAAGAAATATGGCGTATCCAAGCGGTTCAAGTGCGGCCGAGAAAAAAGCTTTGCATTACTTTAATGCTAGTGACCCGAAGCGTTATGTGGTTAAGCATGGATCAAATACGCACTATTGATACAGCGATTTTGTACTCGCCTATTGTCTGCTGCTCTGCGGAAACAGTAGCGAACGAAACTGCCTGCGCCTTCAAAGCGGATTTTATCTCGTCCATATTTTTCTCGATGATCTTCTTCGCCTCTTCAGGCGCATCAATCGTAAGCGCGATTACATCCGCCGGGTTGAGGCCCGCATTCTTGCGCTCTCCTTGCACCGCGCGCAGGAAGTCGCGTACGAAACCTTCCTCTTTGAGCTCCGGCGTGATCTCGGTATCGAGCTCGATCTTGTCAGATGCGAGGCCTTCCACTATCTGCGCCGCCTTTACGTTCACCTCTTCAGAGATGATCGAGAGCAGCTCCCCGATCTGCGGGTAGTCGGCGAGACCGCCGGGCGGCAAGCGAAGTGCGGGAAGCGGTTGACGCACTTTTATATTGGCCTTGTCGCGCGCCTCGAGCGCGAGCGAGACGAGCTTGCGCGCCTGCGCCATCGCCTGTACGAGCTTGAGCTGTACCTGCGCTTCCTTGCCTGCCTCGGGCCACATTGCGAGGTGCACACTTTCTTCGTCTTCCTCTTCGCGCACCGCTTGGAAGAGGTACTCGGCGTAGAAAGGCATGATCGGCGCGATCACGCGCGAGAGCCGGTGCAAAGTGTAGCGAAGTGTCGCGAGCGCTTTTTTCTTATCCTCACCTTCTTCCTTGAAGCGATCACGACTTCTCCGCAAATACCACACCGAGAGGTCGTCGATGAAGCCGGCGATTGGGCGTGTCGCTACGTCGAGCTGGTACTTCTCAAATCCGTCAGTGACCTCCGCGACGAGCTCCTCGAGCCGCGAGAGCACCCACTGGTCAAGCACGTTGTCGCTTCGATAATCACGCGGCGTACCGTCCTCGTACAATTTATAGAACGCGAGGACATTGTTGAGGCGGCCGAGGTTTTTCTTGACGATCTCGTCGACCATGCGCTCGTCAAAGTTCTTGCTGTCGCCCGGCGCATTTACGGTAAACATGAAATAGCGCAATGCGTCGACGCCGTATTTGTCGATCATCGAAAAAGGCTCGACGATATTACCAAGACTCTTCGACATCTTCTTACCCTTTGCATCGAGAATGTGCCCGAGAGAAATTACGTTCTTAAAGGCCTTTCCGCGGCCCATGATGCCCCCACCTACTGCGTGCAAGGTATAAAACCAACCACGCGTTTGATCGATCGCCTCAGAAATATAATCCGCCGGGTAGCCTGCACTGTCGACCCATTCCTTGTTTTCAAACGGATAGTGATCCTGTGCAAACGGCATCGCGCCCGAATCAAACCACACGTCGAGGACGTCGGGGACTCGTTTCATTTCACCACCACATGCACATTTAAACGTAAATACATCGATATACGGACGATGCAGATCGAGATTCTCCGGTACCGGCTGTTGCGACTTTTCTTTCAATTCCGCAACGGATCCAATGATGATGTGTTCTTTGCAGGATTCACATTCCCAGAAAGGCAATGGTGTCCCCCAGTAGCGAGAACGGCTGATCGCCCAATCCTTGAGATCCTTGAGCCATTCACCGAAACGGCCCTCGCGAATGTACTCAGGCTGCCAGTTGATCGTTTCGTTTTCTTTGATCAGCGTTTCCTTTACTTCCGACATGCGGATGTACCAAGAATCATCGGCGTAATAAAGTAGCGGCGTCTTGCAGCGCCAACAGAACGGATACATGTGTTCGATGATCTCGTCTTTGAAGAGTAGTCTACGCTCCCTCAAATCTTCGATGATTGGCTTATCGGCACTTTTTACGAAAAGTCCCGCAAATTCCTTGGTATCAGCGGTAAGTTTTCCAGCCTCGTCGACAAGATGATATTTGGGCAGACCGATTTTGGTACCAAGCTCGAAATCGTCGGTGCCGTACATTACTGCAGTGTGTACGATGCCCGTACCATCTGTATCTGAAACAAAATTTGCCAAATAAACCTTATAGGCTTTATCGAATTTGGATTGTTCTTTTGCTGGCGCAGAATCCTTGAGGAAGGAATAAAGTGGTTCGTATTGTTTATCGATGAGATTTGCAACGTGCACCAATGGATTAGTTTGTTTCCATCCATCCCCCAAAACATCTTTTGCACGGGCATTTGCAAGAATAATTCGCTCACCATCTTTCTCATATTCACCGTATTGAATTTTCTCGTTTATTGCCAATGCAACATTACCTGGCAATGTCCAAGGGGTCGTCGTCCATGCAAGAAGAAAAGTATTGTCTTCACCAACAACTTTAAACTTCACATACACCGCAGGATCTTTCGCCATCTCATATCCTTGCGCGACTTCGTGCGATGAGAGCGCGGTACCGCAGCGCGGGCACCACGGCACGACCTTGTAATCCTTGTACAAAAGCTTCTTCTCGTTCGACACCTTCAAAACATTCCACACCGATTCGATGTACGAATTATCAAAGGTGAAGTAGGTCGAATTATGATCGACCCAATAGCCAATGCGATCGGTGAAGACTTTCCATTCGTCGATGAATTGCAAAACACTTTCTTTGCATTTCTTATTGAACTCAGCGATGCCATATGCTTCGATGTCTTTCTTACTCTTGCTGCCGATCTCTTTCTCGACTGCGATCTCCACAGGAAGTCCGTGCGTGTCCCACCCGGCCTTGCGGCGCACATGGAAGCCCTGCATCGTGCGAAAGCGCGGGATCGCATCCTTGAATGCGCGACTCTCGAGGTGGTGAATACCTGGCTTGCCGTTGGCGGTTGGCGGACCTTCGTAAAATACGAACTCGCCCTTGATGGGCTCTTTATCAAAGGATTTCTTAACAACGTCGTTCTTCGCCCAAAACGAGAGGACTTCTTCCTCCCTGACCGCCGTAGCAGATTTCTGCGGAGGTTCGGTGCGCTTGGCGACCTCGGTCTTTGAATTCAGATTCTCTTCTGACATAGCTTCATCCTAACAAAGTAGAAGCCCGACGCATAGCGTCGGGCCTTGTGATATCCGCTTGGGAGTTACCTGAAAGTCAATTGAGGCGCATCAAAAATTGCGCACGTTCTCGCTGGTCGCTTGAGATTGCTTCGAGGAGAGACCAGAAATTTGCCTCGCCTTGACCGCAACCGTCTCCAATGGTGAATTGTCGCTTGTCGCCTGGGACAAACACGACGACCGTCCTGGGCGAATATTGCCGGAAAAATCTCAGCGCGGCAGCAAGGTTTCCCCGAAACAAGAAGACGGTCGGAGCATCGGGAATATCGTCAGCGCGAATCTGATGCGTACCCGGCTCGTCACCTTCAGTTATACTCATTTTTAGTTACCTCCCTATAAACGAAGAGACAATTCTCTCCGTTGCTCGCGAGATAATACAACACCTATGATTATTCGGCAAGATTCTTTTTCTTATTCCTATTCGCAAACCAATCATCCTCGATGAGCCCGAGGTGCGCGAGACGGGCGTGGATCGCGCTCGGCTTGCGACCGAAATGTTTGGCGATTTCACCCTGCTTCACATCTTGCGTAAACATCGCTTTCAGCGTGTCATCGTCTTCCTGTTTCCAAGGCTTGCCCATGTTGGGATACTTCTCGCGCAAAGCAGCACGCGGGTCGGCCGCACCGGATTCCGGCGCAGAGGGTGACCGAGCAATGTCTGAGCGGAGCGAGTTGCGGAGGTCGCCCGGCGCGCCGGAGTCCGGTGCGACCGACTTCGGCTCTTTCGCACCGATAGCCCGCAAGAAATTCTTCTCCATCTTTTCTTTGTCATCGCTCGCAAGCGTCGCGAACTTCTTGCGCGCAGCGTCCGAGTACGCGCGGAAGTAACGGTCTTGCGCGACGACACCCGGATGCATCTCAAGCGCACGCTCGTTGAAGCCGACCAGATGCAAGCCCGCGAGCGAGCGCACGCGCGAGATCGCCACGTACCCTTGGCCGTATTCGAAGGCACTTGCGAGGTCGACGAGCGCGCTCTCCAGGCTCATGCCCTGGCTCTTGTGCACGGTGATCGCCCACGCGAGACGCAGCGGCACTTGGCTCAGGCGCGCAAGGATCCTGTTGCCGTCTTGGATCGCCCACTCGACCGGCTCCACGTTGAGCGTCAGGCCCTGCCTCGTGCGCACGATCGGGGTGCCGAGCGGCGTGAAGCCGACGACCTCCGCGAGCGTGCCATTCACATATCCTGCTTCAAAGTTGTTGCGCGTGAACATCACCATCGCGCCTTCCTTGAGGACCAGCGTCTCGGGTGAAAGGCAATTCTTCTTGAGAGTCTCGACGAGTGAGGCCGCGCCGCGCGAGGTCATCTGGAAGACATGTGAGCTGCCGTCGATTTTCTGCAGAGCATCGTTGTTGATGCGATCGACATCGGCATTGTGCGTATAGAGCCTCGTGGCTCCACTTGCCGTAGTCGCATTCATTCTTCCTCGCAATTGCTCACGGTGTGCCTGGGTGACCGCTCCGCTTCGCATCGCACCAAGCAATGCAAGAAATTCGCCGTCATCCTGGCGATGCTGTTCGTTGAGGTAACAAATGACGGGGTTAGCATCCTTCCACGCCGAGGATTCAAAGGCGAATTTAGGCCTTTCTTCCCGACCACCTTCGCTTTCGCTTCGACGTGTCACGGGTGGCAACTGGAAAAAGTCTCCGACGAAGATCACCTGCAATCCGCCAAAGGGTTCTTCGGGCATCAGGGGCCGGCGACGCAGTGTGCGCAAGACGCGGTCGACGCTCTCGAGCGTCGTCGCGTCAAGCATCGAGATCTCGTCGATGATCAGGACTTTGGCATCGATGATGCGCCGCGCCGTCTTTTCCTTGCTCTGGATGTATTCGATGTCGTAATCATTTACGTACCGCTTCACGCCTATACCGCTCCACGAGTGAATCGTCATGCCGTCGATATGTGTGGCGGCGATGCCGGTCGAAGCGGTGACCGCCGCATCGACGCCGCGCTCCTGGAGCCACCGCACGTGCGCATTGATCGTGTGCGTCTTGCCGCTCCCCGGCTCGCCGGTGAGAAATACGTTGAGGCCCGTCTTCAAAATGGCCAATGCTTCAGTCTGTGTCATACCCCATCATGCCACAAGTATAACAGGAGTTTCGCATCAACCTTGCGGGAATTGCATTTTGGGGTCGTTCTTTTCTTGCTAGAAAAGAACTCTGTTTCGCGCCGCCGGGCTGCAAAGACCCCAAAATGCAATTCCGGCAGAGTTGATGCGGTTACAGATGACACACAGAATCAAGCTCCGCGACATCCGCTGCAGTAGGGTTCTCGGTCGTGCCGTCGTTGAGTGCGTTCATGATGGCTTGCGGATCGGAGACGTGTTCCATCCCGAGGCTGTGGCCAAACTCGTGTGCGATCACGCGATGCAGGCGCACGGTTGAATCATATTCATAGATGTTGATCGACTCTTCCCCGAAGCTGCTTTCGAATACTCCTTCTTCAAATTCGCTGCCGGTCGTGGCTCCGATCGCGTCGTACTTTTCGACGTTGAGGTTGAGCGCGCCGATGAGCTGGTTGATCTCGTCTGCAAGAGAGTTGAGTGAATCGACCTCCGTGTTGAGCGAAGTTTGCTGAGCCTCGAGCTGCGAAGATTGCGTCTGCAAGGCGGCCTTCTGTGATTGCAGCTGATCGTAGGTGCTGCTCGGCGCGCCTCCGCGCGCGTTCCATTGCTGCACCTCTTGGTTGTATTCGTCCTGCTGATTCTGAAAGCTCGCATATGCGCTGTCGAAAGCCGACTTATCCGAGAGATACTGCGTCTGCTGCGCTGCGTACTCCTCTTTGAGGTCGTTGTACTGCGCCATGCCGCTATCGACAGAGCTATCGATCGAGCTCATTTCATCTTCGGCGTTTTGGCGATAGTCGTAGACGAAATTCACCACGACGACGCCGTGGCTTGGATCGTAAGCGAGCACCGTCTTGCCTGCCGCCGTGTTCCATTTGCCAGCCGCGTTTTGTAGGAGCGTGAGCACCTGTGCTTGCGAGAGACCGAAGCGTGGGTCGATCGTCCCGATGCGGTAGGTCACCGGCGCGTCGCACGGGAAGAAGCGCTGATACGCCTGCGAGAGCACCACACGCGTCTGCTGCGGAAATATGAAAAAGACGAAGCAAAGTATCGCCACTATGACGACAAGCTCAAGCAGGCTGCGCTGCCACGCGCTTTTAGTATGCGGCACTATCTCCATCTATCGTAGTATACGACGTTGTCTCCTTTAACGCTCTTCGCGCGCGAGCGCCGCGCTCACGTCCGCGGCAATAGTCTGGAAGCCCGGTATCACGCCGATGATGCTCAAGATATAGCCGATGAGGATCACCGTGATGATGCCGCCTATGATCGCGCCGCCGCCGTAGAGTATGCCATGCAAGAAATAACCCCAGAAAGAGCCGGTGTTTTCATTGATGTCCTTGAGCTCCTCCCTGATCTTCTTCAGTTCCCGCAATTCTGATTCTTGTGCCATAGAGATAGATACATTTTACTATATCGGAGCGACAAAATACGGGTTATTGACAGCCTCCGTGGGAAATATTACTGTGCGAATAGCAGTGTTCAACGTAGGAGTTTGCTGATGCAGATAACCGTCGAGGATGTCTGTGAACTCTGTAAGCGCAACAGCGCGGAATCGATCAAGGTCATATGGAATGCCTTGGATCGTAAGTATCGCGGGAAAGGAATAACTCGCGAACAGGTGGAGGAAGCTATCTTGGAAGCGGTATTAGCAGAACTGATCGTTCTTGAGGACAACAATATGATTCGCTTGTCCTCCAACAAATAAGCCTGTCGCATACGTGCGGCAGGCTGAAATTTTTATACCTTATCGCGCCGAGCCGACGACCGTCTGCGCAAAATGGAAGATGAGCTCGAGTACTGCGACGAGAAACCCGATGAAAAGCGTGAGGAGCTGCAAGAGGAAGCTCAAAAGCTCATTGAGAAGCGGTGCCAGTTCGTTCATCGCTGAAGTATACCAAAGGCTCTCGTGAAGATTTTGTGTGTCACGCTTTCGCGAGATAGTGCTCGAGCGTGTAGATCCAGTCACCCTCCCCTTCGGGGCTTTTCTTCTTCTCATCGAGAAGCCATTGCAGGTAGCCCTTGTCGACACGTGCAATGTCCTCGATGCGCTTCCCCTTGTGCTTGCCGAAGCGGATCGTGGTAAAGAGAAGCGGTCGGTCAGAAATCTTTTTCATTTCCTCGATCGCGGCTTCCTCAGAGCCATGTTGCTGCACCATCTTCGCGAGCATCCGCTCGAAGACTCCTTCGAGCACCGCCACATCGCCGAAGGCATCATGCGCCGTGGCCTCGATCTCGATACCGAGAAGGTAGCGCAAATATTGCAGCTTGTATTGCGCGATCTGTTCTTGAGGGTCGAGCGCACGGGCGACCTTGTACGTGCAGATCGTCGTGCGCGGCACGATACCCTCGCGCGCGAGCATGCCGATATCGAAGGCAGCGTTGTGGGCCACGGCGATAGTGTCATCACTCTCAAAGAGCTCTTTCATTCTCCCGTAGTCTGGCGAAGCGGGGAAAGACGGCTGATCGGCGACCATCTTCTCGGTAATGTGATGGATCGACATCGCCTCGATGGCTATCGGGAGCGGCGGCTTGTAGAGCGCGTTGAGTACCGGGTTGGCGACGCCGCGCTCCTTCACGGCAAGCTGCAAGAGCCGGTCGTCGGCGCCGTTGCCGGTCGTTTCTGTATCAAAAAATATGATTCGCATGAGGGCGACCCCGCGGCAATCATACGGGAAAACGCGCCAAAGCAAAACGTCCGCGGTAAAACCGCGGACGTTGACCTTGATATCACGGGGGCGGCAAGTCTTCATCCACGAGACGATCATCTTCGATGTCCAATCTAAATGACAGTTGATGGAGCATGCAAATGAATGTACCGGCAAAGAGCGGCCAGCTGTATGTCGTACCCCGCAACGAGAGTATGTACACATCAACAAGCATCGCGCTTAGATACACCGCCCACACAAAATTAGCAGACCAAGCTTTCATCGACGAGAGCCAATTGATACAGGCCCCTATAGCTAGCATGAGTCCCGCGTATGTGAACACATACCAATACTGGTCTCCTAGGATCGACCCAGTAGCCCAGGACATACCAGCAATGTTTGTTCCGAGTACGAAAAGAGCGATCGTAATACTCGTTGAGCCAATCGACACTGCAACCTCCCTGGCGATTTCCTATGCCCTATATACTCTCCTATACCAGAGAGTCAATATTGTAACGCTCTAGATATTGGCGAAGGCAAGACATGAGTGCTATCCTCGCAAAGGTCCATACAGGGCTACAGGAGTTGTGAATGCATAAGCTTTTGGATCCGACGACCGCATGGCCTTTGTGCGCGATTACTGTTCTCGTGGTAATACTCTTCTTTTATCACCCGATCGTAAGCGCGATATTTGGTCCTCGTCGGACTCCTGCTCAATCACCACCGCGCAAGAAAGCCCTCGCTTCCGCGATGCGATCGGTGCGAGGCAGCATCGCCCGCATGACCAGTCATCCCGACAGCAAGCAAGAAACGCTCGTTCTTTCTAAGAGAGACTAACCGTCTCTGCGCCCAACCTTGAAGCCGCCCTCTGGGCGGCTTTTTCTTATGCTATCCGTCTTTACAAGCTCATGAAGTGGTTTACTCTAGTGAGAGTCAATATCGGCTGCACCCACTGAAAGGAGCATACGATGCGTAGCAACAAGATCCTTGTGTATCTCCTCGCACTAACGTCGCTTTGCCCTCACGGCGCATCGGCCTACTTTTCCCAAGAGACGGGCCTTGGTAAGCCGACGGAGTTCATCGGGCAAGCTACCTTCTGCATCGGCTGGACTGCCGAGACAGACATGGGGGAGATCTTCTACGCCATCAAGCATCATCAGGACGGCCGAGCGATCTTCGAAGCGAAAGATGAGTGCTACACCGACTGCATCACCGCATCGGTCGGACGCCGCATTGACTATTACAATGAACGGAATGGTCCAAACGTGACGCGGTACGAGGAACGCGCAGCAGTCACAGCCGACGGCTGGAGGATCTACATGATCGTAATCAATCCACAAGACGCTCTCGTCGAGGTAAGTGATTTTGAGGCCACGAAGTTTGCAGCCTGCACACAATTACAATGACGATTCGCCGAGTCGGCTCCCAAGATCCTGCGCCACTCGCGCAGGATCTCATCATTTCATCATTTATAGATACATCTTGTCGACGTAGCACCACATGAAATCTTCGCCGGGCGTGACGGAGCGCATGATCGGATGCCCCGTCGCCTCGAAGTGCTTGGTAGCGTGCTTATTCTTCGAGCTGTCGCAACAGCCGACATGTCCGCACGTGAGGCACATGCGTAAGCTCACCCACGTGTCGCCTGTCTTGATACAGTCCTCGCACACCGTAGCATCCTTCG
>CAVYCR010000003.1:0-237224 GCA_963767115.1 Candidatus Kaiserbacteria bacterium
ATCGTGATCCGTCCGATTGTCAGCAGCGATGGAGCAAGGCGAAACCTTGCTCACGATACCCTTGAGCAAGGCGAAACCTTGCTCAATTACCCAGGTCAGGTGAAGGATTTCATCGCCGAAGCTGAAGCGACGACGAAAAAAGGCGCGCGATCGATGGTTACGGTGCTTACCAAGCGCATGGCGGAAGACCTCGACCAGTTCCTGAAGGAAAAGGGGATTCGTTCCAAATATATCCATAGCGATATCAAGACGATCGAGCGCATCGAGATCCTCACTGAATTCCGCCGCGGCGAATTCGACGTGCTTGTCGGCGTCAACCTTTTGCGCGAAGGGCTCGACCTGCCTGAAGTGGAGCTCGTGGGCATCTTGGATGCCGACAAGGAAGGATTCTTGCGTTCAGAGACGTCGCTCATACAGACGATCGGCCGCGCCGCGCGCAACGTCAACGGCCGCGTGATCCTCTACGCCGACCATATGACCGGCTCGCTTGATCGCGCGATCGGCGAGACCAACCGCCGCCGCGCGATCCAAGTCGCATATAACACCGAGCACCACATAACGCCGAAAACGATCGCCAAGCGCATCCACGATATCGTCGGCGACATCCAGAAGGCGCGCACGCGTGCGATCAAGGAGCTGGTCGAATCCGACACTGCGGCCTTCGGCGGCGACATCAAGAAGCTCATCAAACAGAAGCGCGAAGAAATGCATCGTGCAGCCGACGAACTCGACTTCGAGACGGCCGCGCTTCTGCGCGATGAGATCTCGCGCCTCGAGCATCCTCCGAAGGAAGACAAGAAAAAAGCTAAGAAAAAAGAAGATGCATGAGCCTGCGTATCCGTGAAAACGTGCCGCTTGCTCCGCTCACCACCTTTGAGATAGGCGGACCTGCGCGGTATTTCACAGAGGTACGGGACGACGATGGTTTGCGCGAAGCACTCCAATGGGCCCGTGAGCGCAGCCTCAAGCATGCGATCCTCGCCGGCGGCAGCAACGTCTTGGTATCAGACGAGGGCTTCGACGGACTCATCATTCACCTGATTTCCGCAGAGGTCAGACCTTTGTATGAAGATTCGCAGAGGTCAGACCTCTGCATTGTTGCGGATGCAGGATGCCATCTGCTCGCCCTGATCCGAGCAGGCGCGCAGGACGACCTCGGCGGGTGGGAGAAGCTCGCCGGCATTCCCGGATCTGTCGGCGGCGCTGTGCGCGGCAACGCAGGAGCCTTCGGTTCAGAAATCAAGGATTTCGTTGTAAAGGCCGGGGCTTTACATGTGGAGACGGGAGAAATAAGAGAATTTACAAATGAAGAATGCGATTTCTCATATCGCCGCAGTTTCTTCAAGGATCATCCGGAGTGGATCGTGATACGCGCGAAACTGCAGCTAGCGCCTACGAAACGCGAGAAATCACAGAAGCTGATCGATGAAACGATCGCAGAACGCGAGAAACGGCATTTGCAAAATGTGAAAGCCGCAGGATCGTTCTTTATGAATCCGGTCGCTCCTCAGAATGTGATCGATATGTTTGAATCCGAGAAAGGCGTGCAATCCAAAGAAAGCCGTGTACCCGCTGGTTGGCTCATTGAAAAGGTCGGCATGAAAGGCGCGACGGTCGGCGGGGCAATCGCTTCGCTTCAACATCCGAATTATCTCGTCAATATGGGCTCTGCAACGGCTCAAGACGTTAAAGCACTTGCTATTCAAATTAAAGAAAAAGTTCTTAATGATTTTTTAGTAAGCCTCACAGAAGAAGCGGTAATCATATAAATAAAAAGAAGACCGCCCTGAGGAAGTCTTCCCTGGGCGGATTAAAACGAGCCGACGAGTGTAATATAATTTTCTTCGGGGGTAGTGTCAGATTCTGTATCTCGACGGTTCCAGTCTTCTCCACGCCACCCCGGCGTTTCACTTAATGCCTTATATTCGTCATGTATAAGTTCAACGCGGACGACTATGTGTACATCTCGGTTGCCGCAGATGTATTTGTCAGTGGGTGCAATGCATACTTCAGTGACAATAGCCCATACGAAATGATTCTGTGGAGTTGTACCTAAAAAGACTTTCATTCCCATAGTAGGGGAAATTGGCAGCTCGAGAATGTTGTCCAAACAATCTATACCAATACCGCTCTCTGTAGTATCAACGAGTACAAGAGTCTTGTAAGTCATTGTCCACCTTCCCGTAGAGGTTAATCCTGCCCAATATAATACCTCTATCTAGAGGAATGTCAACTAATTTTTTGTGGGGAGCTTGTACTTGTGGTATATTCTTCCCATTAACCCCCCAGCGAACATCTGGGGTGATACATGCTGTATGGCAGAAAAACAAAAACCAGTCGGAGATGATAAGATCGTCATTAAGGGCGCGCGCACGCACAACCTCAAGAATGTGAGTGTTGAGATCCCGCGCAATAAAATGGTTGTTTTTACCGGACTTTCGGGCTCGGGCAAATCATCACTCGCTTTCGATACGATCTTCGCCGAAGGTCAGCGCAAGTATGTAGAATCGCTTTCTGCGTACGCGCGGCAATTCTTGCGACAGATGCAGAAGCCCGAGGTCGATGAGATCACTGGCCTTTCACCTGCTATTTCTATCGACCAGAAGAGTCCGTTCCAACAATCCACGCTCGACCGTCGCGACGATCACCGAGATCTATGATTATCTGCGCGTCTTGTATGCGCGCATCGGCCATCCGCACTGCCCGGTCTGCGGCCGCGAGGTCAAGAAGCAATCCAATGAGGAGATTCTTAGTTCAGTTCTTACGATCGTGGAGAAGGCACGCAAAGCTGGTGGGATTAAGGCGGGCGACAAGAAGCTCACCAAGGGTGTGAGCGACGCGAAGATCCGCATCAGCTCGCCGGTCATCGTCGGTCGCAAAGGCGAGTACTACCAAATGCTGTATGACTTTCTCAACAAAGGCTACGAGAAAGTCTTGGTGGATGGTGAAGAGAAATCATTGCGCGAGCGCATCGTGCTTGAGAAGAATGATCGCCATGACATCGATGTGATCGTGGATGAAATCTTCGTCTCGGAATTCGTCGATGACCAGAAGGCTGCGCGCGAGCGGGCAAGCGAGGCGATCGAGCGCGCGCTCGTCGAAAGCGATGGCTTGGTGAAGATCACCGATGCGCAAGGCGTGCCGCACATCGTCTCGGCGAAGTTTATGTGCCCGTACGACGGTTTCTCTTTCCCCGAGGTCGAACCTCGGCTCTTTTCATTCAACAGCCCGTACGGCGCGTGCCCCGAGTGCAAAGGCCTTGGAACGCTCTATCTCTTTAGCGATGAAGAATGCCCTGTATGTCATGGCGCGCGTTTGCGCCCAGAGGCCCTGAATGTATTTCTCGGTCCCGTAAAAGAGCCTGCTGAGCACAATGGCCCGGCGACAGGAATGAACATCGTAAATCTCTCGGCACTCTCGATCGAGGACGCAATGGAATTTTTCAACAAGCTCAAGCTCACCAAGAAGGAGGAAGATATCTCCCGGCAGATCAACAAAGAAATTACTTCGCGCCTACAGTTCATGCTCAACGTCGGTATCGAATACCTCACGCTCGACCGCAAGGCCAATACACTGAGCGGCGGAGAAGCGCAGCGCATCCGTCTTGCTTCGCAGCTTGGCTCGGGTCTCGTCGGCGCACTCTACGTACTCGACGAGCCGACGATCGGCCTGCACCAGCGCGACAACGACAAGCTCATCGATACGCTCAAGCACTTGCGCAACCTCGGCAACACGGTCGTCGTCGTCGAACACGATGAAGACACGATCTACGCGTCTGACTACATCGTCGACATCGGCCCCGGTGCCGGCGTACACGGTGGCAATATCGTCGTTGACGGTTGGCTCGAAGATCTGCTTACTGCGAAGACCAACAAAAGCGGCTCGCGCACGCTCTCGTATCTGCGCGAAGAAACAGCGATCGAAATTCCCGAGAAGCGCCGCACCGCCGACCGTGGCAAGCTCAAGATCCGCGGTGCGAATCAAGTTTCAACATGAAAGACCTCAATGTCGACGTGCCGCTCGGCAAGCTCGTGTGCATCACCGGCGTCTCGGGCTCGGGCAAGTCGACGTTTCTCTACGAAGTCTTGCATCGCAACTTGCTCGCGCGCTTCGACAAACGCTTCCGCACGGCCAAGATCTACAACGTAAAAGAATTCAGCGGCACCGAATATCTCGGCCGTTCGATCCTCATCGACCAGTCGCCGATCGGCCGCACGCCGCGATCCAATCCTGCGACATACACCGGCGCGTGGACGCACATCCGCGATCTTTTCGCGATGAGCGAGGAGGCTCGCGCGCGCGGCTGGGGTCCCGGCAGATTCTCTTTCAACGTCAAAGGCGGACGCTGCGAAGCGTGCCAGGGCAACGGACTCGTCGCCGTCGAGATGCACTTCTTGCCGACGGTCTACGTGACCTGCGATGTCTGCAACGGCAAGCGCTTTATGAAAGAGACGCTCGAGGTCAAGTACAAAAAGAAGAATATCTACGAGTCCTCTCGATGACGGTCGAACAGGCGATCGAATTCTTCGAGGATATCCCGGCGATCTCAGACCGCCTCAAGACGCTGCTGGATGTCGGCCTCAGTTATCTCGAGCTCGGCCAGAGCGCGACGACGCTCTCCGGCGGGGAAGCGCAGCGCGTGAAGATCGCTTCCGAGCTCTATCGTCCGCTCATGACCAAGACGATGTACCTGCTCGACGAGCCGACGGTCGGTCTTGCATTACGACGACGTCGCAGAAGCTGATCGACATCCTGCAGAAGCTCGTCGAGCGCGGCAACACGGTCGTCGTGATCGAGCACAACCTCGACGTTCTCAAATGCGCGGACTACATCATCGACATGGGCCCGGAAGGCGGCGCAGGAGGCGGTAAGATCGTCGCGAAGGGGACTCCGGAAGAAGTCGCAAAGACCGAGGGTTCGCACACGGGCTACTACTTGAAGCGAATCTTGAAAAGAGGGAAGAAGTAAGGTACAGTTTTTATGCCCGTTGGTTGACTCCAGCGGTTGCTCGCGACGAACTGGCAAGAAACGTCGGAAATAAAGGCTTGCCAACCGGCTGATCTTGGGCTAACGCTCGGGGTCAGCCGCTTATTTTTTGATGAAGTTTTGTATAGTTATCGTATGACTCGCGAAGAACTCAACGCAATCAATCTCCCGGACGAACCGGGTGTATACCTTTTTCGCGGGCCGAAAAAGGAGATTTTGTACGTAGGCAAAGCGACCTCGCTGCGCGATAGAGTTCGGAGTTATTTTGGTAAAGATCTGGCCGATACGCGTTCGCCCGCAATCGTGCAAATGGTACAGAGTGCGAAGACGCTGACATACGAACAAACAGGCTCGGTACTCGAAGCACTTATCGTCGAGGCCAATCTCATCAAGCAGCATCAGCCGCCCTTCAACATCATGTCGAAGGACAACAAGAGCTTCAATTATCTTGTAATCACCAAAGAGGATTTCCCCCGAGTGCTTCCGGTGCGCGGAAGAGAATTATTTCAAAATTGGGACGACAAAGACATCAAGAAACTTTTCGGCCCGTTCCCAGAAGGCGGATCACTTAAGGAGGCAATGAAGATCGTTCGCAAGATTTTTCCATACCGCGATTCGAAATGTATTCCGTGTCCCGACCAGCAGCAACTTGTAAAGGCCGGGGCTTTACGAGCTCGTAAAGCCCCGGCCTTTACGGCTTGCAAGCCATGTTTCAATCGGCAGATCGGACTTTGCCCTGGGGTATGTACGGGAGAAATAAATAAGGAAGAGTATGCGCAGCGCATCAAACACATCAGCGACCTTTTCTCGGGTAATTTCCACGGCCTCAAGCGCGACCTTGCTCGTGAGATGAAAAAAGCTGCAGCTGAAGAACGGTTCGAAGATGCACAGCAATTGCGAAGGCAAGTCGAGGCGCTGGAGCACGTGCGCGATGTCTCGCTTATCAAGAGCGAACGCGCGATATCAAGCGGCGGCGGCGCGCGCATCGAGGCATATGACACCGCGCATACTTCGGGTACGGAGACTGTCGCGGTGATGACGGTCGTGAATAGCGGCGAAGCGATCAAGGATGCGTATCGCAAGTTTAAGATTCAGACTGCTACCAACGACGACGTCGCAGCACTCAAGGAAGTACTCATACGCCGCCTCAAGCATCAGGAGTGGCCTTTGCCACGCGTCTTCGTCATCGACGGCGGAGCAGGGCAGATGAACGCGGCAAAACGTGTCATACGCGAGGCAGGGATCGAGATACCGATCGTGGGCGTAGTCAAAGACGAACGTCATCGTCCGCAGCGACTCATCGGCGACAACAAGGCAATACAGGCATTCGAGAAAGACATACTGCTCGCCAACAGCGAAGCGCACCGTTTCGCTATCGAGTGGCACCGCAGGCGCCGCACTCGCGCGAGCTTTAGCTGAGAAAAGCCTGAGGTCATAAAGGCTCCGTGTGCACGGAGTTTGTGAACCGTACTGTAAGTACAAATTCTTCCACCCCACTCTTGCCGTATGTCGTGGGGATGGAGAGCCTGCTGCGCAAGGTTCACAAACCCCGTACACCCGAGCCTTTTCGTGATGTATAATTCTGTGGTATGACACGCACGATAGTAGGCGTTTTGCGCGGCGGCACTTCGAGCGAATACAGTCTTTCGCTCAAGACCGGCGCTGCGATGCTCGCGGCGCTTCCCGAAGACCGCTACGAGACGCGCGACATTTTCATCGATCGCGCTGGTATCTGGCACCAGCGCGGCATCCCGATGCAGCCGGCACGCGCAGTGCAGCAGATCGACGTGGTTCTCAATGCGCTCCATGGCGGCATGGGAGAAGACGGCACGGTGCAACGCTTCCTCAAGCGTGCAGGTGTCGCGTATGCAGGCGCATCGCCACTTGGAAGCTCGATCTCTATCGACAAGATCCGCACGCACGAGCTTCTCGAACAAGCAGACATCTTGATGCCGCACGCAGCGGTCTTTGGCCTCGACGACGATATGGATACCGCGCAGATGGCGCAGTTCGTCTTCTCGCAATTCGCGCCGCCATACATCGTCAAACCTCCGCGCGAAGGCAACGGCAACGGCATTCGCTTGGCCGCCACCATCATCGCGCTTCCCGATGCGATCGCCGACGTGCTTGATGTCTACGGCAGCGCGCTCGTCGAGGAATACATCCAAGGCGATCATGTCGAGGCAGCCGTCATAGAAGGTTTCCGCAACGAAGGGTTGTATGTCACGCCGCCTGCCCAGCAAAAGATCCCCGAAGGCTCGCGCATCATCGAGCCGCATCATTATGAGTCGGGGGTGATCGCTCACGTCTGCCCGACTGATTTCTCACGCAAGGAGAAGACCGCTATCGCCAACACCGCACGCCGCGCGCACCAAGTGCTCGGCATGGACCATTTCTCGCATCTCGACATGATCCGCACGCCGCATGGCATCTACCTGCTTGAGCTGAACTCCGTGCCTTCGCTCTACGAAGGCGCGTCGCTCCAGCCAATGCTTGAGACGGTAGGAGCCACCGTACCGCAATTCCTTGAGCATCAGATCGCGCTTGCGAGAGCGCGCAAATAAGGGAATAATAGCTAAGCAGCAGTAGTATTGAGGGCCCTTAGCTCAGTTGGTAGAGCGCTACATTTGCAATGTAGATGTCAGCGGTTCGAATCCGCTAGGGTCCACCACTTCGCTCCTTGGGAGCTACGCGGTGCACGCACCACTTGTTCGCACACTAGATTCGGTTAGGATGCGGATGTCTTTATTTCCTGCACTCGCTCAGAATTCCCAAAAAGCGTACAATTGCCGGATGGCTCGCAAGAGTAAGGCAGAGCTCGCTTGGGAGGCGGAGCTCGAGAAGCGGTTTTTGGCCGCGTATGACGAGAATGCCGATGCACTGTATCGGCATGCGCTTGTGCGCGTGCGCGAGAGCGACCGTGCCAAGGACATCGTGCAGGAGACCTTCACCAAGACATGGGACTACCTCTCCAAAGGCAAGGAGGTCGAATATTTGCGCGCCTTTCTCTACCGCGTCTGCGACAACCTGATCATCGACCAGGCGCGCCGCAAGAAATCATCGTCGCTCGACGTGCTTGTCGACGAGGACGGCTTCGAGGTAGCCGACGAATCGATCCGCGAGCCACTCGACACGCCGGCGATCAAAAGAGCCATTGCCTCGCTCGGCGAACTCGACGAGATGTACCGCGTCGTCGTGACGATGCGCTATCTCGACGGCCTCTCGCCGAAGGAGATTTCAGTCGCACTTTCGCTCTCGGAGAACGTCGTCTCGGTGCGAATCCATCGCGGCATAGAGCGCTTAAAGCAAGTTATAAACACCCCTCCCAAAAGCGCTTGATTATTTTTATGAGCGGCGTATGATACTCGGGAATGTAAGTTTCCAAGCAGGCGGGGTCGTTCAAGTCGGCCAAGAAGCAAGGAAAGGTTGGTTTACATTATTTAGAGGAATACATACTCAAGAAGAAACATGGCAAAGAGGCTTTATATCGGTGGCTTGCCCTACGACACCACTGAGGATCAGCTCCGCGATGCGTTTTCGCAGGCGGGCAGCGTCGTAATGGCGAATATCATCATGGACCGCATGACCGGTCGCTCCAAGGGCTTCGGCTTCGTCGAAATGTCGACGGACGAAGAGGCTCAGGCAGCGATTGACATGTGGAACGGAAAGGATTTCGGCGGACGCAAACTCACTGTCAACGAGGCGCGCCCTATGGAGGAGCGCCCGCGTGGCGGAGGTGGAGGCGGCAATGGTGGCGGTGGTTATCGCGGCGGCAACAACGACCGCGGTGGCTATGGCAACCAGGGCTCCGGCAGAAATTGGTAACCCAAAGGTTACCAGGCAACAAACCCGCGTCTGACGCGGGTTTTTGCTGTAAGAGAGGCTCTGTAGAGCCGTCTCAAGCAGTGTGTGGCATGCTGTGCCATGTGCGCATATACTAGTACTGTAGAGACCAATTTGAGATATGGATCATGAAAGCATTTTTGACGAAGCGAAAAAAGTCGCGCTCTCTGAGCGTGACAGTTTGAGCATGCGCGCGCAGCTACTCTCGTATATACGCGAGCATCCCTCGCGCGCGCCATTCTCGGTGCGCTGGTCCGGCACTTTCTCAAGACTCTCCGGTACGCGCACTGCGCCGGGATTTCGCTTGGCCGGCGCGGCGCTCATGATCGTATTGGTCGCCGGCGCCGGTACGTCTTATGCGGCGCAAGGCGCATTGCCCGGCGAGATTTTGTACCCCATCAAGATCAATGTGAACGAGGCGCTCCAGGCTTCGCTTGCAACGACTCCGCAGGAGAAAGTCGCACTCGACGCCTCGCTTGCCAACACGCGCCTCGACGAGGCAGAAGAGCTTGCGACACAGGGCAAGCTCACGCCGGAGAACAACGTGATCGTACAGCAGGGCCTCGCCTCGGTGACGGAGGATTTTAATACCAACCTGACATCGATCGCGAGCTCGACTCCCGCAAGCGTCGCGCAAATAGGCGATGCGCAAGCCGGGCTCGATGCGGCGCTCTCTGCACACGCGAGCGTGCTTGCCGACATCGCAAGCTCAACGCCGCGCGCAGACTTGCAGGTCAAGCCGATTCTCGCACTCGTACGCATGCGCGCGCAGGTGGCACACAGCGCAAGCGCCGCGATCGCGACTGCCATCACACAGAGTTCGACCACGACCATAGAGCAGGCGCTCGCGGTCCAGCAAGAGGCGGCACAGTCCCAGTCAGATGCGGTGCAGACATTGGCTTCGCAAGACACCGCGAGCGCTACGACCTCCGCTCAAATCAACGTCGGGGCCTCTACCACTCGAGAGGCATTGCAGACAGGTGATCGCAGTCTCGCACAAGGCAAGTATCGCGAAGCATTCAAAGCGTTTCAGTCAGCGATCCAAACCGCGCAAGCGACCGCGGTCGATGCCAGTGCCGCAGAGAACCTCGGCGCGAGTGTCTCGATACCTGCTCTCGATGACGATACTTCAATGACGAGCACTTCTTCATTCGACAGTGCAGATGTAGTAGGGAATTAAAATACTATCCACACAATCGGCGCGGCGATTTTCTCTCGCAGGCGCATAATGCAGTCATGAAGTACGGCCTATATATCGGCTGGGGCATCGTGATCTATGCGATCATGTATCTCACATGGGCTGGCATGAATATGTACGGATTCTCGCAAGGGATCTTGCCGCGTATAGCAGAACTCATCGTACTTGTAATCGTCACTACGGTCGCAGGACGTTCATTGAAATTCGAATCATGGCAGGATATTTTACCGTATTCGATCTCTTGGGTGATCGTTGTTTTAGTATTGGACGCTCTCTTCATCGTACCGTTAAGCGGGATTGACGCGTATGGCGACTGGCATCTGTGGGCCGGTTATGCACTGGTCGTTTTTTTGCCGCTTCTTGCGCCACTTACGCGAGAGGGTATGGAGATAGACAAATCTTGATATGAATGAGAATGATTCTTTGCACACGCATCGTCTCTTGATGCGGATAGCACTCTCTGCAGGCAACGCATTCGCGTGGATTATTATATTTGAGTATTTCCTCTCAATCGTACCGTTCATCCCTGAAGCTTTCGCGCGCACGGCTCTTCTCTATGCGCTTTCACAAGCATTAATGTGTCTTCTCTTGCCCTATACTGCGCGTACTCTACGGCAGGGCATGCAAGCGACTATGGTGTGGGGAATACTGTGGTGTGCCGCAACGTTCGTCGTGCTCGGCGCACTCGGCGCGGGTTTCTTCGGTGCTCTCTACCCGCTTGCCATCATTTGCTTTGCTTTTTTCTTGAGCCTCTATCGTGCGCTGTACTGGATACCCTACGAAGTAGAGCGCAACACACTGATACAAGGCGCTGCTACAGACCCGACCAATTGGCTCTCACGAGAAATTCTTGTCGCGCTGATGCCTGCCTTTGCAGGCTTCTTGCTCGGCTTGCACTATATACAGGTGCCGGCACTTTTCTTCAGTGTTGCTGCTCTGATTATCATTTCGCTCGTCCCGCTCGTGTGGGTGTCGGATCGGTATGAAGGATATCCGTGGAGTTATCGTGAGGCGTTTGCGCAATTCTTCTCGCGGAGCAATCGTCGGCTTGTAATCGGTGCGATCATCAACGGCGTCCAAGGTGCGGCACTCTTACTAGTCTGGCCGCTCGCTATTTTCATCATTGTGGGGTGGTCATATCCTGCCTTTGGTGCGGTCTTATCACTCTCGTTACTCGTCGTCATGCTCATGCGCGGCACGATGGGGGCATGGATGCGTAGACTCGAGATCCATCAATCGACGAGCGTACGCGCAGCAATCGCTATGTCGGCATGGGTCGGCAGGCTTGCTGCCGGCAACCCACTGAGTATCATACTCGTCGACACGTACTCGCACGGCGGCGGTCCTCGCGCGATGGGCATCGACCATTGGAATGCCGATCAATCATCCGACATGAACACCTATGTCGATGAATACACGACGCTACGAGAAATGGGGATGGGCTTCGGCCGCATCCTCGCCTGCGTCATTGCGGCACTTTTTGCACTTCTCGTATCGATACCGTGCGCGGTCGTCGTTACATTCCTGATCGCAGCATTTTGCGCGTGCATCTCTGTGATGCTCGCTGCCACACCGAAGCCCAGAATATAAAAAATAAAAACAGGGCGATTCTTCGTCCTGTTTAGGCTCCATACGCGTCTGCATACGGCATGTGCTGAGCGGCAGCTGCTTCACGTCTTGTTTGGGCGAGGTGGGCTTTGGCGCCGCGCTTCCCGAATTCGACGCAAACCTGACTGGTCATGTCTGCAAGATCGTACGGATTACGCACTCCCGTTACCTCTCTTATTACCGCACGAACGATACGTGCAACAGACGGACTAAGCCCTTTCTTTTTTGCGAGACCGAGCCTGTCCTGCACCTTTCGTAGTACTGCAATCCTTTCGAATTCATACATCACAAAGTCTCCTGAGCTAAGACATATTATACCAATACAAGGCTTGCTTGTCTATGTGAGCAGTGTCGCAAGTACCTCTTTGACGTCGTTCCCGTCTGCTGCGCCGTTGAATTCCTTGATGATAGCGCCCATGAGCTTGCCCATGCCGCTCTTGTCGGTAACTTGTAGTTCGGCGATCTTTGCCTTGGCCACCTTCTCGATATCCTCGCGGCTCGCGCCCGCCGGCACATATCCTTCTATCACCTTGAGCTCGGTTGACTCCTTCTCGACGAGGTCCTGCCGTCCGCCTTTACCGAACTGCTCGATCGCATCCCGGCGCTGCTTCACGAGGCGCTTCAATACCGCGATCGCTTCCTGATCGCTCAATTCCTCAGTAGGCTTCTTGCCCTGGGCTACCAGCTCATTGGTAAAGGCGGCAAGCGCTCCGCGCAAAGTATCAACCTTGATCTGGTCGCGCGCCTTCATGGCCTGAGTGAGTGATGTTCGAATGTCGTCTTTTATCATGAAAAAATTATACCACATCCCCAAACATAGAAGCGATGCTTCCTCATGCCTAAAATAGTGATGTCCGACATCACTATATTTCCTTTGCGATACAATCGCCCCTATAAAGCCTTATGGAAATCGCGATTGTCGGACTGCTTGTTGTTGCTATTGCACTCCTTGCGTATCTTGCGCTGCGTAAAGCGCCGATGCCGGAAGTAAAAGACGATACTCAGAGCATGCTTCTCTTGCAAAAGCAGGTAGAAGAGATGCGTCGTTCGATGGAGGCACGGCTCGGCGAGGGCACGCGCTCTATGAGTGAGTCGGTGCGCACGCAATTTGAACAATCGCAGCGCCTCATCAGCAACATCCAAGAGGTGATGTCGCGCCAGCTGAGCGAGGTGGTCAAGGAGCAGACCAAGACCAACGATGCCACGCAGCGCTTCATGAGTATTGCCGACCAGCTCTCAAACCTTGAGAAGGTGCTCACGCATCAGAAGCAGCGCGGCAACTGGGGCGAGGCTTCGCTCGAGCTCGTCTTGGGCAACTTCCTCCCGCCCAACCAGTTCAAGATGCAATACCAATTTGCCGACGGCGAGACGGTCGACGCCGCGATCTTCACCAAAGAAGGCATCATCCCTGTGGATGCCAAATTCTCGCTCGACAATTATGCGCGGCTCAACAACGCGATCGACGAATCGCAGCGGGATGATCTCGTGGATGCCTTCCGCAAAGACCTCAAATTGCGCATCGACGAGACTTCCAAATACGTGCGCGCCAAGGAGGGCACATTGCCGATTGCTTTTATGTTTATCCCGGCAGAAGCCATTTATTATGACCTTCTAGTAGGTGAGGTAAACAAAGGCAAGGTCAACGCGCGCAACTTGATCGACTATGCATATCGCGAGAAAAAGGTCGTGATCGTCTCACCGACGACCTTCATGGCCTACCTCGCGATGGTTGCAAACGGCCTCAAAGCTTTCAAGGTGGAAGAGAATTTCAAGGAGATCCAGAAGAATGTCGACGGGCTGGGGAAGCATCTCAAGGCGTATGAAGATTATTATAAGAAGATCGGTAGCGCTCTTTCGACGACAGTCAACCATTACAACGCCGGTGGCAAGGAGCTGGGCAAGATAGACAAGGATGTGCTCAAGATCGCCGGCGTCTCGCCAGAGCTTGATGCAATGCTTGTCGAGAAACCGGCTCTGATAGGGGATGAATAGGGCTCAATACAGGCCCATTACAGGCTCAGCACGGCCCTGTTGCGCCAAATCCATGAATACGGTATAGTACCGCGACGTATGGCAAAGATCGCGATCATCGAGACAGGCGGCAAGCAGTACCTCGTGGAGGACGGTGCCGTTTTGAAGGTAGAAAAGATCATCGGCTCGAAGGTGGGGTCCACCATTACCTTTGACAAGGTCCTTCTCACCGACGATGGTTCAAACACGCAGGTCGGCGCGCCCTTCATCGACGGCGCCAAGGTTTCTGCCGAGATCATCGACGAAGGTCGCTACCCGACCGTCCGCGTGATCAAATACCGCCCGAAGAGCCGCTACTTCAAGAAGCGCGGCCATCGCCAAGAATACGCGACGATCAAAATATCCCTCTAAATAAAGAAAACGGCCCGGGGTTTCCCCGGGCCGTTTTGTTTCCCCTGCGCCTGAATGCCTCATTTGTGGCAATCCCAGTATTCTTGTACTTGGTAGTCACAATAGAGGGTGGGCGACTTATCAGCTGTTTGATAGTTCCTCATCTTGTCCCGGTATTCATTTCCAAAGAGGTACGTCGCCAAGATGACCCCGCCAAACGTGATGGCCAATGCAACGAATACCCCCAGAAACCTGAAGCCCCAGTGATTCCCGCGCGTTATTGGCGGCGTATTGGGATACCTGTCCGTAGGGATAAGTGTGCCAGTAATCGGAAACTCCACTGCCTTGTTCATGTTAGCCTCCTTTCGGCTGCCTTTATAATGACACACTTATCGCCGATTTGCAAGTGCTGCCTTAATTGTATCAGAATCTGCGTATTCTAGCTCGCTGCCTGTGGAGAGCCCGCGGCCGAGCGAGCTTATAGTGAGAGAACACTCCTTTACAATATTCTCAAGCTCCTGATGAATATACTGTGATGTCGCGTCGCCTTCCGGGTTCGCGGGGAAGGCAAGGATGATCTCCAAAAGGCCCTTTTCGGAGCGTGCAGGGATTGAATCGAGAAGCTGTTTGGTGCGCAGATGAGGACTCTTCTCAGATGCGAGCGAAACGGTGCCGCCAATGACAAAATATCTTCCTTTGTACGTGCCACTGCGCTCAAGTGCTGCGAGGTCGGTGTCGGAGGCAACGACCGCAAGCGTATGATCGTCGCGACGAGGGTTACTACAGATGTTGCAGACTAGTTCTTCGCCGGCGTGATACCGCATGCACTGCGGACATTGGCGTACTCCTGAGCCGATCTCTTGGATCGCGCTGATCAGCTCGCGGCGCGTGCCTGGCGATGAACGCAAAAGGAATTGCACGAAGCGGTTGGCTTGGCGTGGGCCGATACCGGGGAATTTCTCAAATAAACTGCTAAGTCGTTCGATAGGGTCCATGATGCATAGTGTAAGGCTTCTAGTGGCTAGCTGCTAGCTTCTAGAAAATTCTCGCAAAATAGTGATGTCAGACATCCCAAATATAGCGATGTCCGACATCACTATTTTGGCTTGCAAAGTATTTCCTACAGGCGAGCCATTAGAAGCTAGAAGATCGGTTCAAAAGGGTGCTGATTCGTCAACCGCCGTTTCTTGGACGAAGTCACCGAAGTCGCTCTTGTCGATCGAAGTATAAGAGACTTTTTCCTCATCGAAATGCAGGTCGACCTTGCCAATAGGACCATTGCGGTGCTTTTCGATAAGGATCTCGGCGACGTTGGTGCGAGCGTTCTCCTGGTCTACGCGGTTGCCGCTCATGTCTTCGCGGTGGATGAACATCACGACGTCGGCGTCTTGTTCGATCGAGCCCGAATCGCGCAGGTCGGAGAGGCGCGGCTTGCCGCCGCGCTGCTCGACGGCGCGCGAGAGCTGGGAGAGCGCGAGGACGGGCACATCGAGCTCTCGCGCCATGCCTTTGAGCGCACGCGAGATCTCGGTGATCTGCTGCACCATCGAGGTATCGCTGCGCCCGCTCGAGGGCATGATGAGCTGGAGGTAGTCGACAATGATGAGGCCGAGGTCGCGCTCCATCTTGAGGCGTCGCGCGATGGAGCGCATCGAGAGCACCGTCATGCCTGGCTTGTCGTCGATGAAGATAGGTGCTTCCGAGAGCTCCGCGATGCCTTCTTGCAGGCGGCCGAAATCCTCGTCCTTGGAAATTTTGCCCGTACGTAGCTGCCATGCATTGACGCCGGACTGTGCCGCGAGCATGCGGTCGACGAGCTGCTGCGAAGACATTTCGAGCGAGAAGATGCCGACGGGAGTCTTGTGCTTGGTCGCGGTCAAGCGTGCGATGTCGAGCGCGAGCGCGGTCTTACCTATGGAAGGACGCGCGGCGAGGATGATGAGGTCGGACTTCTGGAAGCCCGCAAGGATATTGTCGAGCTCCCTGAAGCCGGTTGGTACGCCGCGCATCGCGCCGGTGTGCTTCTGGAGCTTCTCGAGGCGCTCCCACGCTTCGCCGAGCTCTTCCTTGATCGCCGTGAAGGATTGAAGCATCGGCGTCTGTGTGACGGCAAAGACGGCTGATTGCGCCTCGTCGAGCACCTCTTCGATCTCGCGGTCTTCTTGGAAGCCGAGCTCGCCGATCTTGCCCGCTGCGTCGATAAGCCCGCGCAAAACGAATTTGCTCTGCACGATCTGCGCGTAATGCCGCGCACTTCCGGGAGAAGCAGCAGAGTTCGCAAGCTCCGAGAGGTACGCTGCACCGCCCACATCGGCGAGCTGCTTGCGCTCCTTGAGCTTGCCCGAGACCGTCACGAGGTCGATCGGTTCGCCTTTGAGGTGGAGGCTGAGCATCGCGTCGAAGATCGTGCGATGCTTCCCCGCGTAGAAAGAGTCGACAGCCACGGTGTCGGAGACTTCATACATGGCGCCACTGCTCAACATCAAGGCGCCGAGCAGAGCCTTCTCGGTCTCGACGTCTTGCGGGGGCACGCGCACATTTCCAGCCATGGAGCGATTCTATCACGAGGTACTTTTCTCCAAGTCGCGCTTAGGGCGTCCAAAAGGTGTATTAAATGGGGATAGTTGGTAATCTTGACACAATCGCTAATTATGGTGTATAATTACAGAGGTTCACAGAACCTTGAAACCCAACCACCCGAGAGGGTACCTAGAGATAGGAGTAGTAAATGAACTTCGAAGAACTTCTGAGGGGATCTGCCCGCATCGATCAGATGAAGCGCGAAATCAACGCCGTCATCAAGATGGTCTTCGGCTTCATCAGCGAAGATGAAATCCGGGCACTGTCGGGTGAGGGTGCGCTCTATCACAGCCTCTATCAGACTGATTACACCAAGTTGATTCTTTCGCATGACCCCCGTGAGGGTTTGAGGGTCAAACTCTATATCCTGCACGGCGAGGAAGAGGCGCTCATTGGCGTCGTGCCCGGCAACGAAATCGCTTTGATGGATGTGCAGTCGATGCATGGCCACCTCGACGTTTTCGTAAGGGGAATGGAAGAACTTTTCCCTTCCCTGGGCGGAAATCTTGCGCCTCTTTACCGGGCTGCCGACATGCGCAATGGTATTTTTTACCGTTTGCGCTTCCACGTTCCTTCCGATGATCCGCACGACACGGAAGAAGGCAAGTTGGTGGAGTACCAGAAGAAGAGTCGTCTGAACTTTCCGTTACCCCTCGGCACTGAACTCTGGTTCGGCATCGAAGGCGAACCTACCGTCTTCTACGAATCGACGAGCGGTTCAAGGGAGTTCGGTAGGAACGGCGATGAAATTTGCTGCTTCAAGGTTGTTGGTTACGGGCATGGACTTCATGATCAGGATGCCTATCTCGAGGAACAGGAATTCTTCGTAATCCTCGAAGTCGACGATGACAACGGCGGCGTGGATAATCCGGCGAACTTCGTCCGTCTGCTGGAAGCCAATGAATGGGTGAATAGGTACTAGATCTTTCCCGAGCACAAACCCCGCGTCGTAAGATGCGGGGTTTTACAGATATTAAAAAGTAGCTACCATTGCATCTAGTTTTAAATACAGGCCTTGACGACAGAGCCTAGATTTGTTACAACGTAAACCATACATATCCATATAGTCAATTACCAAGATCAACCCCTCGCCATGCTTTCATTCTCACCCAAAAACGTAAGCAAAGACTTCCTCTCCGAGCTGCCTGAGCGTTCGCGCAAGGTGCTCTCCGACCGTTTCGGCCTCTCCGGCAAAGGGGAGGGCCGCACGCTTGATGCCATCGGCCAAGACTACGGGGTCACACGCGAGCGCATCCGCCAGATCGAGAATCATTCGATCGCTGCGGTGCGTGAGTCTGATGCTTATGGCGAGCACGCCGAAAATCTCGAGGATTTGAAGCGTGCCATTCAAAACATCGGCGCAGTGCTTGCAGAAGAGACGCTGTTGCAGAAGATCGCCAAGAACGAGACCGATCACAGCCACATCATTTTCCTACTTAATGTTGGGCGACCGTTCACCATGCGCCGCGAGGATACTGACTTCCGCACGCGTTGGTATGTCGACGAGCAGCTCGCCGAGCAGATCGAGGAAGCGCTCACCAACCTCTACGAATCAATCGAGCAAAACCACCTCACGCCCGAAGACGAATTCCTACAGCTCTTCGGTAAGCACCTCAAGTCGGCCGGCGTCAAGAAGACCACCGATGAATCGCTCGGCCATTGGCTTGTCATCTCCAAGCGCCTCGGCAGGAACCCGCTCGGCGAATGGGGACGTATGGATTCTCCGCACGTGCGCATCAAGAACACGCGCGATTTCGCATACCTCACGCTCAAGCGCCACGGCTCGCCGATGCACTTCACCGAAGTTGCGCGTGGCATCGAGAAGCTCTTCGGTCGTGAAGCTCATCCTGCAACGACTCACAACGAGCTCATCAAGGACGGCCGCTTCGTGCTCGTCGGCCGCGGCCTTTACGCGCTCAAGGAATGGGGCTACCAGCCAGGCGTCGTGCGCGACGTCATCAAGGGCATCATCAGCCGCGAAGGTCCGCTCACTCGTGAAGAAATCATCGACCGCGTCAAGCGCGAACGATACGTCAAGGACGCGACAATCGCCGTCAATCTCCAAAACAGCGCCTTCACCCGCACAAGCGACGGCCGCTACTCACTCGCCAAATAAATAGTGATGTCGGACATCACTATTTTACTTAGCCAAAGTATTTCCTAGAAGCTAATCACTAGCAGCTAGAAGTTTTTTCATCATGGTATGATGAACGCACATGGCGGAAGAAAAAAAGGAAGGATCGGGCGGCTTGTTTGCTGGCACGATATTTGAAGGCGGTCTCACCGGCAAGAAAGCAGAAGCGCACGGCGAGGGTATCGATGTCGAGCATGCCTTCTTTTGGCATTACGTATTTCATACGTGGAGCGAATGGGGGATCTCTCGCGCACTGATGATCTGGCTTGTCTATATCGCAGCGTGGGCAGTGCTCGCGCACGAGGTGCCTGACCTCGGCAGCTTCGCGGCGGCGTGGCTTTTCGGTACGGCACCCGTCTGGCTGCCTCTTGCTGCTCTCGTGGGCGCGTGGATCACGTGGATCTGGTATGTGCGTGCGGTCTACATTTCGGGCCGCGACGCGCGACTGCTCGAGATCAAGCTGCCGCGAGAAATCCTGAAATCGCCGCGCGCTATGGAGATCGCGCTCGGTAATATTTATTTCAGCTCCGGCGAAGGGACTTTTATCGACCGCATGTGGCTCGGCCAGGTACGGCCATGGTTTTCATTTGAGCTTGTGAGCCTCGGAGGCAACGTGCATCTGTATGTATGGACATGGAAAGCGTATCAGCCCGCAGTGGAGCTCGCGCTCTACTCGCAGTATCCGGAAATTGAAATACAGGAAGTCGAGGATTATGCGTCACGCTTCGAGCTAGACTTCAACCGCTACGCCCTCACGCCGACCGATTACAAGCTGAGCAAGAGCAACGCCTTTCCGCTAAGGACCTATATAGATTTCGAGCTCGATCGCGATCCCAAGGAAGAATTCAAGGTTGAGCCGCTTTCGCAGATATTCGAGCTTCTGAGCGCACTCAAGCCCAACGAGCAAATGTGGATCCAGCTCGTATTTCGTCAAACCGGCAAGAACGATTTCAATATATTCAAACCAGGAGATCAGTCCAAGGAGTGGCGCGCGGAGATCGAGAAAGAAGTAAAAAAGATCCGTATAGAGGCCTCAAAAGCGCTCGACGACAAGGACCCGAACAAAAGCGGTTTCCCGCGCCCGACGTGGCAGCAAACGCAGCAGATGGAGGCAATGGAGCGCAACGGTTCCAAGCTTCCTTTCGATGTGGGTGGACGCGGCATTTATATTTGCGATAAGACCGGCGGCTCGCCGCGCGGCCCTATCATAGCGTCAATGCTCAATCTCTGGCGCCCCTTTACGCTTTCGTATCTCAACAGCTTCTCGCTTGTGCCTTCGCGTGGAGCCGCGATGTGGGAATACCCGTGGCAGGACTTCAACGACATACGCCATCATGTGCAGCAGCGCCGGTATCTTGATTCGTATCGCCGGCGTAGCTATTTCCATTCGCCGTGGAGAAACCCCTACAGCATTATGAGCGCCGAGGTGCTCGCGACGATTTTCCACTTCCCGAGCCAGACGGTGCAGGCGCCGGGCCTCAACCGCATTCCTGCGACCAAGGCCGAACCGCCGCCGAACCTACCGAAATGAAAATGAATCAGGGACTAGCTTCTAGCTGCTAGTGACTAGAAAACGAATTTTCTAGAAGCTAGAAGCTAGCCCCTAGAAGCTTTTATGCAACCGATTATCACCGCACTCAAGAAATATTTTGAACTCTTCGACACCTGGCAACAGGAACTCTCGGAGCGCTGGCGCCATCACAACAACCGCCGCACCATTCTTCTTCTTATAATTATCGGCGGCGCGTGCACGTATATTTATCTCTACGCGATCCGGCCGCCCGTGCAGTTCCCGTCGCAACAAATCATTACCGTGCCTTCTGGCGAGAACCTTCGTGCGATCAGCGAGACACTCGAAGAAGGCGGCATCGTCCGCTCCGCGCTCATGTTCCGCATCATGACGACGCTCTTGGGCCACGAGCGCGACCTGCGCGCCGGCGATTATATCTTCAAGATGCCGCAAAACGTGTTCGAGGTTGCGCGCTCGATAGGTATCGGTGCCTACGGACTCGAGCCGGTCAAGATCACTATCCCCGACGGCACCACCGTGCAAGAGATGTCCGTGATCTACGCGAGCCTTCTGCCGCATTTCAACGCCGATAATTTCATCGCGCAGGCGCAGCCGCTCGAAGGTTTCCTCTATCCTGACACCTACTACCTCTTGCCGAACGCGACCGAGACGACGGTCATCGAAGCGATGCGGCAGGACTTCGACGCGCACGAGCTCTCGATCCAGCCGCAAATAGAGACTTTTGGCCAGCCGCTCGAAAACGTCGTCATCATGGCATCGATCATCGAGCAAGAAGCCAACAACACTCAGGATCGCCGTATGATCGCGGGTGTTTTGTGGAACCGCATCAAGAAGGGTATGCCGCTGCAGGCCGATGTGACCTTGGTGTATGCACTCGGCAAGGGCGATTTCCAACTCACACTACAGGACCTGCAGAGCGATTCTCCCTACAACACTTATACGCACAAGGGGCTTCCGCCCGCGCCGATCGATAGTCCGGGTCTTGATGCGCTCGTAGACGCCGTGACCCCGATCAAGAGTAATGATCTCTACTACATGGCCGACAAGACGGGCGTCACGCATTATTGCGCCACCTTCGCGTGCCAAGAAGCCAACGAGGAGGAATATCTCGGGAATTAGCTTCTAGCCGTTAGGGACTAGCTTCTAGAAGCTAGCAGCTCGAAGCTAAAAGCTGTATCTTTCTGCTATGCAGAAAGTATTCGTCGGTCTCTCAGGCGGTGTGGATAGCGCTACTTCAGCAGCACTTCTCAAGGAGCAGGGCTATCAGGTGACCGGCGTATTCATCAAGATCTGGGCGCCGGAATTCTTGGAGTGTACGTGGCGCACTGATAGGCTCGACGCGATGCGCGCCGCTGCGGCGATCGGCATACCCTTTCGTGAGATTGACCTCTCTGAAGCTTATAAAAGAGAAGTGGTTGACCGTATGGTTGCTGACTATGCGCGTGGTATTACACCCAACCCAGACGTGCTCTGCAACGAGCGCATAAAGTTTGGCGCTTTCTTACAGTGGGCGCTTGCCGAAGGCGCTGATATGGTCGCGACGGGCCACTACGCCCACACCTCTACTGTCGAGGTTAAACCTCGACAAGATATAAGCCTGATGCGGTCTGTGGATACTGCGAAAGACCAATCATACTTCTTGCATCGCATAGGCGGCAATGATCTCAAGCGGGTTTTATTTCCAATCGGCGGATTAACCAAAAGCGAGGTGCGTGAGGAAGCAAAGCGCTTCGGTCTGCCGATGGCGACCAAGCCCGACAGTCAGGGTCTGTGTTTCGTTGGTGATGTAAGCATGGCGGACTTTCTGCGGCGCTTTATACCGGTCGAAAAAGGAAAGGTCCTGGATATGCATGGCGAGATCGTGGGTGGGCACGAAGGCGCACCACTTTATACGATCGGCCAACGTCATGGATTTACTGTCTATGGCGCCAACGCTGCACAGCCGCACTATGTCATTGCGATCGATACCCAAGCCAATGCGATCATCGTCTCGGCTGATAAATCCGATGCAGCTCGAGAAGAGATCTCGCTGCGCGACATGCATTGGATCGACAAAGCACCTACTTTGCCTGCAAGGCTCGTGGTGCAGACTCGTTATCACGAGACTCCTGTCACTTGTATGCTCAGACAGAACGATGATGGCACACACATCGCACACTTCGACACTCCGCATATCGTTTCTCCCGGCCAATCAATCGTCTTCTATGATGGAGAAGTATGTCTAGGTGGCGCGATTATTGAGTAGTGCATGTTTTAAAACACACTCTAAAATAGTGCTGTATAATTGCAGGGATGGAGAAGCTCCTTATTACCAAAGCTGATGGCGAGCTCGAGCCTTTTGACCCTGCAAAGCTCGAGCATTCGCTTGCGCACGCCGGTGCCTCCTCGACCATGCGCGCCAAGGTGCTCAGCCATGTGCTGCGCGACTTACGTCCCGGTATCAAGACAGAAGAAATCTATCGCCACGCCTTCGAGCTGCTCAAAGAGCACGAAGAAACGCCCGTGGCAGCGCGCTACTCGATGAAGCGCGCCGTGTTTGCGCTCGGTCCCTCGGGATTTCCCTTCGAGCGCTTCTTCGCAGAAGTATTGCGCGGACACGGCTGGACGGTACGAAGCGATCTCATCCTCACGGGCCGCTGTGTGCCGCACGAAGTCGATGTCTTGGCCGAAAAGGACGGCAAACGCGTCGGTATCGAAGCGAAATTCCACAACGACCCGGGCGGCAAGACCGAGATCAAAGACGCGCTCTATGTGAAAGCACGCTACGACGATCTCAAGCTCGCACCGGAAGCCTCCTCGCGCGTCGACGAAGGCTGGCTTGTGACGAATACAAGATTCACCAAAAACGCGATTCGCTACGGCCAATGCTCCAATCTCACGCTCATCGGGTGGGATTATCCGCGCACGCGCGGCCTCCTGCATCTCATCGAAGAAGCGAGGGTGCATCCGATCACGGCGCTCACGAGCCTCACCGACGGCGAGAAGCGCCGTTTGCTCGAGAAAAGAATAGTCCTCTGCAAACACGTCAAAACTCCGCATCTCCTCCAAGAATACGGCGTCAAACCCGACCGCATCCCAAAGGTCATGGAAGAAGCGCAGCGTCTGTGCGGAGTTTAAGTAATTCGTACTATATACTTCCTTTATGCACCCCTTAGTAACTGTCGCCGATACTGACACGGTAATGTTTTGCAAGCTCGTGCTTGCGATGCTTCTTGGCGCGGCGATCGGCACGGAGCGGTCGGTCTTGGCGAGAGAGCCCGCCGGCACGCGCACTTTTGGGCTTGTGGCGCTCGGTGCCTGCCTTTTCATCATTGTGGGCAAATACGTCGACGCGGGCTTTGTCGGGCTTGAGAGCTTCGACCCGATGCATATTGCTGCAGGCATCGTGACAGGTGTCGGCTTCATCGGTGGCGGGATCATCTTCCTCAAAAACGACAGTGTGCGCGGCGCGACGACCGCAGCCGGGCTCTGGATCGCCGCAGCGATCGGGATGGCGGTAGGCTTCGGGCTCTACGCGGTCTCGATCTTCTCCGCGATCCTTGCGCTCATTATGTTTACCGGCATGTGGTATATCGAAGACCGTTTCAAGCATTGGTTTGCCGCGCGCGTGCCCCAGGTAGATCACGGCATCGAACCGTAACATTTGGTATACTCCGCTTATGAGCGGATTCTACAAGCCCAATCGCAATCCCGGCTGGAACTACGGCGGTCCCAAATGGACGCTCTCGCGCTCCAAGATCGACCTTTTCATGGAATGCCAGCGGTGTTTCTACATCGACAACAAGCTCGGCGTGGCGCGGCCGCCCGGATTTCCCTTCAACCTCAACAGCGCCGTCGACGCGCTTCTCAAGAAAGAGCTCGACGCGCACCGCAATGAAGGCAAGCAGCATGCACTGGCAAAGGAGTATGGCCTCGACGCGATACCGTTTAAGCACGAGAAGATGGAGGAGTGGCGCAACGCCTTGAGTCAGGGCGTTAAGTGGCTGCATGAACCGACAGGGCTCATGGTGCGCGGCGCAGTGGATGATATCTGGGTCAACAAAGAAGGCGAGCTCATCGTGATCGATTACAAATCGACAAGCAAGGAAGGTGATATCAAGAGCCTCGACGAGGATTGGCATCGGGGCTACAAGCGGCAGCTCGAAGTCTATCAGTGGCTGCTTCGCCAGAACGGCTTCAAGGTTTCGAGTGTGGGATATTGGTTTTATGCAAATGCCACGAAGGACCGAGAGGCCTTCAACGGGAAACTTGATTTCAAGCTGACACTCGTCTCATATAAGGGCGACGATTCGTGGGTGGAACCAACGTTGTTTGATATCAAGAAGTGTCTTGAGGGCGATGAGATCCCGCCCGAAGGTCATGACTGCGATTATTGTACGTATCGCAACGCCGCAGGCACCGCGCTGCGCAATCATCTTTCGAAGTCCGCTACTAATAATGGAACATTAGGCATATGACAAAAACATTTACAGAAAAAGTTCGCGACATCGTTCGCAAGATTCCCAAAGGGAAGACGATGACCTACAAAGAGGTCGCGACGAAGGCAGGGAATCCAAACGCGGCACGCGGTGTGGGCGCGATCATGCGAAATAATTATGATCCTGAGATCCCGTGCCATCGCGTGGTGAAAAGCGACGGAACCTTCGGCAGCTACAATCGCGGCGGCACCTTGAAGAAGCAGCAAATACTGAGAGAAGAAGGCGCACTGTAGAACTATGGCGGAGGTCAAGATCGAGGCATCGTGGAAGAAGCATCTCCAACACGAATTCGATAAAGATTATTTCAAGAGCCTCTCCTCGTTTGTGCGAGAGCGGTATCAGCACGCCATCATTTATCCGCCACCGCAGGATGTGTTTCGCGCCTTTGATCTCTGTCCTTTTAACAAGGTCGAGGTCGTGATCCTCGGGCAAGATCCGTACCACGGGCCGCGCCAGGCCAACGGCTTGTGCTTCGCGGTCGGCGAAGGCATCGCCCTGCCGCCGTCGCTTCAAAATATTTTGAAGGAGATCGAACAAGAATTCGGCGAGACTATGAAGCATCGCACTGGTGATCTTGAGCGTTGGGGCAAGCAAGGTGTGTTGCTCTTGAATGCGACACTGACTGTAGAAGCGCACAAAGCAGGTTCGCATCAAGGCAAAGGATGGGAATCATTTACCGACGCCGCTATCAAGGCACTCTCTGACCAGCGCGAGCATCTGGTCTTCATGCTCTGGGGCAATTATGCGAAGGCCAAAGGCGCGCATATCGACAGATCGAAGCATCTCGTACTCGAAAGCGCGCATCCGTCGCCCTTCTCAGCGCACTATGGATTCTTCGGCAACGGGCATTTCAAAAAAGCGAATGAATATCTCGCCGCACACGCCAAAAAGCCGATTGACTGGCTGTGAGTCGCCCCGGGCCTGCGGGTGTTTGCGAACCTCGCGCAGCAGATGAGACATTCCCACGTCGTAGAGTAGTGGAAAACAAAAACCGCCCAGCAGGGCGCTTTTTGTTTTGAGGGTCGTACCGCAAGCTATCGCGGCATGTTCGCAAACACCCGCAGGCCCGGGGCGACTACACCTTCAAGATCTTTTTGAGATGATCGAGTGTCGCGTGTGGGCCGATGACGGCGACATTGAGCTTCTCGCTCTTGAAGATGTCTCGCGCGACGCGCTGCACGTCCTCCGCGCTTACTTTGTCGATCGATCGTAACGTCTCGTCGATCGTTCTGATCTTGCCGCGGTTGATGAGTGAGGTCGCCGCGTATTCGGCTACTTCGTCGCTCGTCTCGAGCCTGATCGCAAGCGTGCCCTTGATGTACGATTTGGCTTTGTTGAGCTCTTCTTTCGAGACTTTGGTCGTTTTCATTTTCTTGAGCTCCGCGAGCACTGTCTGGATCGTCTTCTCGAGCTTCGCGTGCTCCACGCCTGCTTGTACGACAAAAGTACCAATGTCGGGATATTTCTCGACCCACGCATGCACGCTGTATGCAAGGCCGCGCTTCTCGCGCACTTCCATAAAAAGCCTGCTCGACATACCGCCGCTCAGTATCGTGGTGAGAACGGTGAGCGCTGCCTCGTCGGCATGTTCGTAGGGATACGCAGGCAAGCCGAGCATGACCTGCGTCTGGTCAGTCTTCTTCTCCTTGACCGCGGTGCGGGGCTTCTCCTGCGCTTCGACAAATTTGTCGTACATCGGCGAAGCACGCTTCTTCAAGCCACCGAATGCCTTGGTGATATGCGCCAATGCTTTCTTTTCGTTGAAGGAGCCTGCGATGCAGACGACCGTGTTTTCCGGAGTGTAATTGCGCTCGAGATATTTCGTGAAATCAGAGCGCTTGAAACGCTTGATGTTTTCCTTGGGGCCGAGGATTGTGCGGCCAAGCGGCGTATCCTCGCCGAAGAAAAGCGCGTCGAAGACATTGTCGACGTTGCGCATCGGCATGTCTTCGTACATGTCGATCTCCTGGATGATCGCGCCGCGCTCTTTGTTGATCTCGCGCGCGGGCAAGGTCGAATTGACGAAAATGTCAGAGATCACGTCGAGCGCGGTGTCGACATAGCGCGAGCTCACCTTGGCCCAGTAGGCTGTGCGTTCTTTGGCGGTGAAGGCGTTGTAGACGCTGCCGACAGTGTCGAGCTCCTCGCTCACCGCCTTGGCGCTCGGACGCTTCTTGGTCCCCTTGAAAAACATGTGCTCGAGGAAGTGTGCGAGGCCGTTTTCTTGGGCGTTCTCGTAGCGCGAGCCGGTGCCGGTCATGACGACGACGGTCGCCGTCTCGGTGCCCGGCATCTGCGCGAAGACGATGCGGAGGCCGTTTTTAAGCGTATGAGTGGTGTAGTTCATAGACAAGAAGATTGAAATAGCATAGTAGCGCGTTTGGCCAAAATACGCTACGCTTTTGAAATGAACGTGAACGACGTCCGCGCCAAATACTTCGAATATCTCAAGGCCCGCGGCCATACGTATATTCCTTCAGCATCGCTCGTCCCGCAGAACGACCCGACGACGCTTTTCACCGGCTCGGGCATGCAGCCGCTTTTGCCGTATCTTCTGGGTGAAGCGCATCCGCAGGGTAATCGCCTCGTCGACAGCCAGAAGAGCTTCCGCGCCGAAGACATCGAGGAAGTCGGCGACAACCGCCACACGACTTTCTTCGAGATGCTCGGCAACTGGTCCTTGGGCGATTATTTCAAGAAGGAACAGCTCGCATGGTTCTTTGGATTTCTTACCGAGGAAGTCGGGCTCGATCCTCACAAGCTTTTCGTAACGGCTTTCATCGGTGACGAACAGAATCATCTGCCGCGCGATACGCATTCTGCGGAAATCTGGCAAGAACTCTTTGCGACCAAAGGCATCGACGCGCGCGCTGTCGAGATCGGCTCTGAAGCAGACGGCTACGAAAAAGGAATGGGCGCGGGACTTTTCGAAGACGGTACATCCATCATGGGCCGCATCTTTTTCTACAACGCCAAGAAAAACTGGTGGTCGCGCGCTGGAGTGCCCGAGAACATGCCTTCGGGAGAGCCCGGCGGACCCGACAGCGAGGTCTTTTATGATTTCGGGACGCCTCATGACGAAAAGTTCGGCAAGCACTGCCATCCCAACTGCGATTGCGGCCGCTTCATGGAGATCGGCAACTCCGTTTTCATGCAATATATCAAGAAAGAAGACGGTTCCTTCGTACTGCTTCCCAAGCAAAACGTAGATTTCGGCGGCGGCTTGGAGCGCATTACGGCTGCATCCAATAATGACGCTGACGTTTTCACTATCGATGTGTTTCGGGAGATCATTCAACTCCTCGAGCATTTCTCGGGCAAAAAGTACGAAGGCGAACACAAGCGATCATTCCGCATCGTCGCCGACCACATGCGTGCTGCAACATTTATGCTTGCCGATGGCGTACGGCCCGGCAACAGCGCCCAAGGCTACGTATTGCGCCGTTTGATCCGCCGCGCCGCCCAGCACGCACAGAAGCTCGGTGTGCAAAACGACTCCGGGAGTGAGAGTATGCTCAATCGTTGCGCGATCATCGTCATCGAGAAGTACAAAGGCGCATACTCGGAGCTTGGCGGCGAAGAAGCGTACCAGATGATAACGAGCGAGATCTGGAAGGAAGAGGTCCAGTTTGGTCACACTCTTGAGAAGGGCTTGAAAGAGTTCGAGAGAATAACAAAAAACAGTGAGCAAGGCGAAACCTTGCTCACGGGGGAGCAGGCGTTCACGCTCTTTACCACCTATGGCTTTCCGTTTGAAATGACACGCGAAATCGCGATCGAAAAGGGGATTGCGGTCGACGAAGCCGCATTTCAGGAGTTGATGAAAAAGCACAGCGAACTATCGCGTGCCGGTTCCGAACAAAAGTTCAAGGGAGGGCTTGCTGATCATTCCGAGAAGACGACGCGCTTGCATACGGCGCATCATCTTTTGTTACGTGCTTTGCAAAAAGTACTTGGCCCAGAAGTAAAGCAGCGCGGCAGCAACATCACCGCCGAGCGCCTGCGTATCGACTTCTCATACGGCGCCAAAATGACTCCGGAGCAGATCAAGCAGGTCGAAGAAATCGTCAACCAGAAAATCAGCGAGGCATTGCCGGTCATTCGCAGCACCTTGCCCAAAGAAGATGCCGAGAAGCTCGGCGCTGAGCACGAATTCGGCGCGAAGTATCCGGAGATGGTCTCGGTATATTCAGTAGGACCAAGTAGCGCGACGCCAGAAGATCCGCAATTCGACAAAGCGTTTTCGATAGAATTCTGCGGAGGTCCGCACGTGACAAACACGCGCGAGCTTTTTGCGGAGGCATCGCACTTCAAGATCCAGAAAGAAGAAGCAGTGGCATCCGGCATCCGTCGTATCAAGGCGACACTTGTATAGCAGTCTCTACTATGAATGTTGCAGAACAGTTTCTTGCTAAGCTCAATACAGACTATCTCAAGCTGCATAAAACTTACGAAGAACTCTTTTGGATTTCGTACATGGGTGATCATTCGGTGGATGCGCGCAAAGACGACGCACTCTCTCGGCGCGACGCGTTTCGCGGTAACGCAGAACTCTTGCGGCAAGTACGCGAACTACTAAAGACGGCCAAACCTCAGGCCCAAAAGCGCCTTGCAATCTGGGCCGACTTCTTTGAACGTTACCAATCGCCGCCGCATACACTTGAACTCAAGAGTCAGATAAGCGCGCTTGAGTCAGTAATCCTCGAGAAACGCTCAAGTAAAAAAGAAGGCTATGTCGATCCCTATACCAAACAATTCGTAGAGGCGTCCTCGCTCAAGATGCGCACGCTTATCACGACTCATCCTGACGAGAAGACTCGCAAGGCATGCTTCGACGCACGAGAGGGTCTTGCACTCGATCTATTGGATGAATACATAAAAATGATCAAGCTGCGCAACGAGTATGCCCGAGAGCTCGGCTACAGTGATTTCTATGATTTTAAGATCCGCCACGAAGACGGAATGACCACAAAGGAATTGTTCTCGCTTTTTGATTCTATATATGAGAAAACAAAATACGCGTTCAAGGACCTGCGGAAACTGGAGCGCTCGATGCCAGGCCTTCGAAAACCATGGAACTTCAGCTACATGATGTCGGGTGACTTCACCAAAGAAGAAGATTCCTATTTCCAATTTGATGAAGCACTTGACCGCTGGGGACGCTCCTTCGCGGCGCTCGGTATCGATTTCAAAGGCGGCACGCTGCAGCTTGACCTTCTCGATCGCAAAGGGAAATGGAATAACGGATTCTGTCATTGGCCCGACCTGGTCCACTACGAGAGCAGCACAAGGATCGCAGGCAGTTCCAACTTCACCTGCAACGTAGTGCCCGGGCAGGTCGGCTCAGGCGTCTTGGGATACAACACGCTTTTCCACGAAGGCGGCCACGCCGCGCATTTCCTCAATGCCCAAGAGAAGGAGGTGGTGCTCAATCACGAGTACTCGCCGATGTCGATGTCATGGGCCGAGACGCACAGCATGTTTCTCGATACGCTTTTTTCAAGCATAGAATGGAAAACGCGCTATGCCAAAGATACAAACGGCGCTCCGTACCCGTTTGAATTATTCGAACGTAAGGCGCTCAAACTGCAGACTCTGCGGCCACTTCGTTTCAACTCGATCATTTTTGTCGCAAACTTCGAGCGTGAAATATACGAGGCGAAGAAATTAACAAAAGAAAAGATACTCTTGATCGCGAAGAAGAATTATCGCAAGTACTACGATATGTCGGTCGATTCGCTCGCTGTACTCAATGTTCCTCATTTGTATACGTGGGAAAGTTCAGCTTCGTACCATGGCTACGGCCTCGCAGAGCTCGCGGTGTATCAGTGGCGCGATTATTTTCATGAGAAATACGGCTTCATTGTGGATAACCCGCGCGTTGGCAGCGAGATGGCCAAGGTATGGAAGCTGGGCGGCGCTCATACGTTCAAAGAGTTTGTCGTACTTGCGACAGGGAAGGAATTATCAACGCGTGCGTACCTCAAAGAAATGACTCAATCGCACGCGCGGACAGTGCGTACTACTCGGGAGCGCCTCGCGCGCTTGGAGAAAGTGCCTCAGCAGAGCGCTCCCGTACGACTGAACGCAACTATTCGCATGGTTGAAGGCAAGAAAATAATCGCAAACAATAAGAAAAGTTTCGAAGATATGGCGGCAAAATACAAAGCTTGGGTGAGAGAACAATCTCGCGCCTAAGCTTGGTTTGTTTGGTATATAATGAAACGATGTTCGGAAAGAAATCCGGCGGTGAGCGTGTCGTTGCCGTTGCAGATATCGGCAGCGGGAGCGCTGCGCTCGCGCTCGTCTCGATGGTACCGGAGAGTCCTGGGAAGATTCTTTTTGCATCGCGCGCCGTTTTGCCATATGAGAATCGCTCCGACGATGCCGCAGTAAAGGCCATCATCGCCAACCTCGATACAGCAGCACAAAAAGTACTTGCTGAGTATACGGCAAGTGTTGAGGGCAAGAGCCCGATTGTCGGAGCCTATGCGATCATCCGTGCTCCTTGGACGCATTCAAAGACGTTGCGCGCTGAGTCGAAGCTCGAAGCGCAGAGTAAAATCACTGAGAAGATGATAGGCGAACTCGCACAGCAAGCCCTCGCCCAAGACAAAGAGTTCGACCGACAAAACCTGCTCGAAGCGAGCGTTATACGCGTAGAGCTTAATGGCTATGCGACCGGCACTCCGATCGGCAAGGTCGCACATACGGTTTCTGTCGCCGCACTCATGAGTGAATGCGACCAGGGTATACAAGCAGGCGTCACGGAAATTCTCCGGAAAATAGCGCCACAGGCAACCCCGATGCTGCTCTCTGGGACACGTGCGCTGCTTTCTCTCACACAGGAATTGCCGTCGATTGCGCCGGAATACGTCATTGTTGACACCTCGGGCGAGGGAACGAGTATCGTGTGCGTGCGCGACGGCCTCGCTGAATCATACGCAGTCATACCCGAGGGTATGCGCGCGATACTGACGCGCTTTTCTGAGAAAGGTCTGCCCGAAGAAACACTTTCGCTCATGCGCATGCTTGAACGCGACGAGTGTAATACCGAAGCTTGCAAATCACTTATCGATTCGATCGGCCGCGTCGAACCGGATCTCGCACGAGTCTTCGGCGACGCGATGATCAAGATTGCTTCACCGCGTAGATTGCCCGTACAAATGATCCTGCTCGCACAGGCTGATTTCGCGCCGTGGCTCTCACGCTTTTTCTCGCGCATCGACTTCACGCAGTTCACACAAGCGTCGCAACCTTTCTCCGTGTATCCGTTATCGAGAAAGGATTTTGAACGTTTCGTCTCTGACAGCAAGGCGCTCGCTGATACTCAGCTCTCGATCGCGTGTGCACTTGTCAACAGCAAGATTAACGATTAACAAAATCTGTATGGTAGGTGATATAATATCTCCGCATGGCCAAAGACTATTTCCAAGACATTGTGCCGCCCGGTGAACCGAGCCCTAAGTCGAAGGCAGCGAGGTCGCGCATCGTGCGGCCAGTCGCTAAAAAGCATGTTCGCACTGTGACGGCAAAAACACCTGAGCCGGAACCAAAGATTGTTGATAGCTACACAGATGCTGACGATGAGGACACTATCGGTACCGTCTCCAATAAATCATCAGAGAACGATCACCGCCAATTCAACGTAGAGGAGCCGCTCGTCCAAGAAGCGCCGCGCGGTATCCGCAGTATCAACGTCAACCCTACTCGGCCGACTCGTTCTCGTATCGATACACCGGAAGTGCGCGAATATCCTACATTTAATAATAGCCCACGTCCGTTGCCGCCGCGCCCGAACGCAGAGCGGTCACGGCTGTGGATCTGGATCGTTGCCGCGGTGTGCATAGTAGTCTTGATCGGCATCGCACTGGTCGCTTTTCGCTCGACGACGGTCACCGTCACGCCGCGTGAGCAAGACATCACCTTCGATCAATCCGCACAATTCATCGCATACCCGGCTGCGAGCGCCGCCTCCGGCACGCTTGCGTATACGGTCGCGACGACCAACCTCTCTGCTTCAGAGAGTGCTGCCGGGCAGGGGACTACCCATGTCGACAGTAAGGCGAGTGGCACGATCACTGTCTACAACAATTACTCGGCTTCCAGCGTGAAGCTCGTAGCAAGCACTCGCTTCGCAAGCTCAGGCGGCCTTATTTTCCGTACACCCGCGACCGTTGTCATTCCGGGCAAATCAGGCTCAACACCGGGACAAGTTTCCATAACTGTTTTTGCAGACCAGGCTGGCTCGCAATATGACGTGGCTCCGGGCAAATTCACCGTACCGGGCCTTCAGTCGACGCCAGCAATGTATGCAGGTATCTATGCGCAATCAACCTCCGCCATGAGCGGTGGTTTCTCAGGCAACGAAAACGGCGTTTCCGATACACAGCGTGCCGCCGCGGTTGCTGATCTTCGTGCGCAGTTGCAGGAGCAAGCGGCGCAATACGCAGCCTCGCTTCAAAATGCATCTACCACAGCGTTTGCTTCGCTTGCCCAAGTGGCTTATCAAGACATGCCGGATACGGAAGTCTCAAGCAGCTCCGTCGGTATCAACGAAAGCGCAACGGTGAGCATACCTGTCTTTGCGGCCTCTGACCTAGCATCAACCGTTGCATTTGCCCAAAATATCACCACCAGCGGCTCCTCGATCACTCTGGTAGCTGGCCATGGTTATGGCGCAGAGCTTACGAGTGCGTCCTCGACGGTCTTGGGCACTGATCCTGTTGATTTCTCTCTTGTGGGAAGCGCTAGCCTCGTCTGGCAGATCGATCAAAGCCAACTAGCCTCCGCGCTCGCCGGCAAGAATCAATCAGCGTTTCAGAGCATAATCGCCGGGTTCCCGGGTATTCAGAGCGCACATGCCCGTATAGAGCCATTCTGGAGCCAAACCTTCCCAAGCAACCCTTCTAGTATCAAAATCACGGTTCTGGCCCCTCAATCAGGCAATTCTGGGAGCCCAGCTCCGAATTCAACCTCTTCATCAGGCTCGGCAAGCGGCCAGTAGCTTGACTCTCGGATGGCTTTTTGTTATTCTTCGGCGCGCAGATATGGCTGAACCAGTGGTTGTAGAAGGAGTCGTGGATGAAGCACTCCCCAACACCCTTTTTCGCGTTAAGATTGCTTCCGGAGAAACGGTACTCGCGTATCTCGCAGGGAAAATGCGTCTGCATCGTATCAAGGTTCTCGTGGGTGACCGCGTACAAGTCCAGTTGGATCCGTATGGTGGTCGGGCGCGCATCACGCGCAGAAGTTAAGCACAATCAACAACAACCAACAATTTGCATGAAAGTCAAAGCTTCAGTTAAAAAGATCTGCATGCACTGCCGCCACGTAAGGCGCCGTGGTGCTCTGCGTGTCATTTGTTCCAACCCGCGTCACAAGCAGCGACAAGGCTAATCCTCGATCATCTTTTCTATTTACCATGTTGCGTATTTCCGGCATTACCATTCCTGAAGACAAGCGCCTTGAGATCGGCCTCACGGCGGTCTACGGCGTCGGCCGCCCGCGTGCCCTTTCAGTACTGGCGAGCCTAGGTATCGAAGCTGGCAAGCGTCCCAACGATCTCACGTCGGTCCAAGAATCGTCTTTGCGCGAAGCGATCGAGAAGTTCACGGTCGAAGGCGAGCTCAAACGCGAGATCAGCTCCAACATCCGCCGTCTCAAAGACATCAAATCGTTCCGGGGTTCTCGCCATATCAAGCGGCTGCCGGCGCGCGGCCAGCGTTCCAAGACCAACTCCCGCACCGTACGCGGCAACGTGCGCAAGACCATGACGAGCGGCCGCCGTAAGCTCGAGAAGACATAATGATAAAATCAAAAATAAAATCTCAAATCTCAAAACTAAATAGAGAAACGGATTTGAGATTTGAATTTTGAGATGTAAATTTGTAAACCTATGGGAAAAAAACGAATCATTCGAAAATCAGGAGGAACAGTAGACGCCGGCATGAAGTCGCGCGCGCTTGCACGTGTGGCCAAAAAGAACATTACGGCAGGTACTTTGCATATTCATGCGACCTACAACAACACCAAGGTCCTGCTTGCCGACAAGGGAGGCAACACCATCGCGTGGTCTTCTTCGGGAGCATTGGGATTCTCAGGGGCTAAAAAGGGCACGCCGTTTGCAGCCGCTAAGGTCGGAGAGCTTGTAGGCGACAAGGCAAACATCATCGGTATGAAGGAGGTCGAGGTAATCATTCGCGGCGTAGGCTCGGGTCGTGAGTCGGCGCTCCGCGCTTTTGCAGGCAAGGGCATCGACATCATGCGTATCGCTGATGACACCCCGGTCCCACACAACGGTCCGCGTGCTCCCAAGCCCCGAAGAATCTAAAAGGTCAAATCTAAAATCTCAAAACTATGTTACAAACTTTTTCAAAATATATTAGCTTCTCAATTAGATTTGAGATTTAACTTTTGAGATTTAAAATATTTTTATGTTGCTCGTAAAATCAAAATACAAGATCGCGAAGCGTCTCGGTGCGGGAGTCTTCGAGAAGACCCAGTCGCAAAAGTTCGCACTCTCCGAGGCGCGCTCCAGCAAGCGTAAACCCCGTGGTCGCGGCGGGTCTGACTACGGTCGCCAGCTCCTGGAGAAACAGAAGGTCCGTTATACCTACGGCCTTTCCGAGCGCCAGCTTTCGAACTATGCGCACGCCGCCTTCGAGGAGAAGGATCCTTCGGTCGCGCTTAATACTGCCCTTGAGATGCGAGCCGACAACGCTATCTATCGCGCAGGTCTTGCCTCGAGTCGTCGCGCCGGCCGCCAGATCGTCTCGCACGGCCACATCTTGGTCAACGGCACGCGCATCAAGAGCCCCTCATATGCGGTCAAAATTGGCGATGTAATTACCGTGCGACAGGGGAGTATTCAGAGTCCGCTTTTTGCTGGCCTCGCTGATCGCAATCCTGAATCCATGCGTGCCGTACCCAAGTGGCTCGATTTCAATGTCTCTACGCTTCGTGTAGAGGTCAAAGAGATGCCGACCTATGACGGTACCCTCGGCGGGTTGGATTATGCGACGGTATTTGAGTTTTACAGTAGATAATGTATAATCCGTTCCAATTTCATCTTTTTATCAGCAGTATTTGTCTTTTGCGCGTCACTAGCTAAATAATTAATCATCCTATGTCCGACTATCATATCGCACTTCCTAGCAAGCCCCGTGTCGTCTCGGAAACCGAGCGCAGCGGCGTCTATGAGATCGACGGCCTCTACCCGGGATACGGCAATACCCTCGGCAACTCGCTTCGCCGCATCATCCTCTCATCGCTTCCGGGCGCTGCTGTCACGCATGTAAAGATCCCGGGCGTGCCTCACGAGTTTTCCACGATCGAGGGCGTCAAAGAGGACGTCGTCACGATCCTTCTCAACATTCGCAAGATCCGCTTCCAGCTCCTCACCGACGAGCCGCAGACCATCACGCTCTCGGTGAAGGGCCCGAAGGAGGTCACTGCTGCCGACCTTAAGCTTCCCGGCCAAGTCGAAGTACTCAACCCTGAGCAGGTGATTGCCGAAGTAACCGGCAAGGTCAACTTCGAACTCGAGCTTCGCGCCGAGCGTGGCTTGGGTTACATCCCCAAGGAAGAGCACCAGAAGGAGCGTGTCGATATCGGCACCATCGCGATCGATGCGATCTTCTGCCCGATCCGCCGCGCCAACTACGAAGTCGAAAACATGCGCGTCGGCGACCGCACCAACTTCAATCGCCTGCGCATCATGATCGAGACTGACGGCACGCTTCGCGCCGCGCGAAGCGCTTGAAAAGTCCATCGAGACGATGATCCACCAGCTCAAGGCCGTCGTCGGTTTCAAGGAAGAGGAAGTCGAGGAATCTAGCGCACAGGTCACTGATACGCGCATGACGCGCGAGGAGAAGGCCGCTCCGATGGACGCTGAAATGCTCAAGACCCGCATCACCGAGCTACAGCTCCCGCAGCGCGTCGAGCAGGCTCTCGACAATGCGTCGATCCGCACGGTCGGCGGTTTGGTCCGCAAGCGCGAGGACGATCTCCTTGCGATCGAAGGCCTCGGCCAGAAGGGTTTGCAGGATATCAAGCGCTCACTCTCCAACCTCGGTCTTACGCTGCGCTCGCAATAATTCAAATCCGAACTCGATATAATCTTATGAAGCATCACAAGGCAGGCCGCACACTAGGACGCAAGAAGGGGCAGCGCACCGCGCTCCTGCGCTCTTTGGCGCGCTCGCTTGTCTTGCAGGAAGGCATCGTAACGACCATCGCGAAGGCGAAAGAATTGCGCCCGTTCGTCGAGCGCCTCGTGACCGCGAGCAAAGCCAATACTCCTGCTTCGCAGCGCCTCGTCTCTGCTCGCCTTGGCTCTGCACCTGATGCGGTCAAGAAGCTCCACAGTGACATCGCACAGCGCTACGCGACGAGAAACGGCGGATATACGCGCATCATTCGCCTCGGCAAGATCGGCAAGCAGGCTACCGAGTCAGCTCGTATCGAATTTGTCTCACAAGAAAAATAACTGATTTATTATGGAAAAGAAAACTACACATACTATTGATGCTGCAGGTAAGCCGCTGGGCCGCGTTGCTTCAGAAGCCGCGAAGGCTCTGATGGGCAAGATGGGCTCCGACTACACGCCGCACATCCGCTCTGAGGTAAAGGTAACTATCACCAACGCTGGCAAGCTTACGATACGCGAGAAAAAGTCGGTGCATACGAAGTTCACGCGCTATACTGGTTATCCGGGCGGCCTCAAGATAGAATCCTTGCAGCAGCTCAACGCGCGCAAGCCGGGCGAATCATTGCGACGTGCTATCGAACGTATGCTCCCGCGCAACACGATGCGCACGGCGCGTCTCAAGAACCTCACTATTTCACCAATAATGTATGGCAACTAAATCTACCTATACAGAAGCAGTCGGACGCCGCAAGACCGCGAGTGCACGCGTACGCATTACCCCTGCCAAGAGTTCGACCATGACGGTCAATGGCAAAGATGCGCAGGACTATTTCCCGCTTGAGGGAATGGTGAAGACTGCATTTGCTCCTATGGCCACACTCGGAGCCACCTATGCTGTCACGGTGAAGGTACAGGGCGGAGGCCACAAGGCGCAAGCCGAAGCAGTACGACATGGCATCTCGCGCGCAATGATCGCAATCGTCCCCGAGCAGCGCAAGGACCTCAAGGTCAAAGGGTATCTCAAGCGCGATCCGCGTGCGAAGGAGCGCAAGAAGTTCGGCCTCAAAGGTGCGCGCCGTGCTCCGCAGTGGTCGAAGCGCTAAGCTATGCATAAGCGGCCGACTGTTGTCGCAATTGCAAATTATTTTCTACCTGGTTCGGGATACATACTTCTTGGAAAGAGAGGTTTATTCGGTTGGATCTTGCTACTTGGTGTCGCTGTTCAAGCGACGCAGCTGATAATAGACCCGCTTCCATATTACGGGATTGTGTATGGCCATTCTCCGATAAGTATTACTCTTGGCTTCTTAGCAATTTTCATCCTCCAAGTTGCATTCGCATACGACGCTTATCGACTGGCAAAAGGTCATTGAATATTGTCTCAGCAACAATTCATTTGCTATACTCGCCGTATGAACGATGAACTACACGACGAGATTGATTTCGAGCCCGAAGATGAGATGGGAGGTGAGGGTGCCGCAAAGGCGAAGATCGCAAAGCTGCGCGAGCAATTGAGAGAAGCCCAAGCGAAGCGTGACGAATATTTGGCCGGCTGGCAACGTGAGAAGGCTGATGCTGTCAATGCTAAGAAGGAAGCATCTGCTGGGCACGAGCGCCATCATGCGCGTGGCAAAGAATCAGTTATCGAAGAAATCGTTCCCGTCCTCGATAGCTTCGACATGGCCTCCGCTGGGGAAGCCTGGGAGAATGTCGACGAGAGCTGGCGCAGCGGCATCGACCAGATCAGGAACCAGCTGCTTGGGGTGCTTTCGCGCCACGGCATTGAGCGGTACGGCAAGGTAGGTGACACGTTTGATCATTCTCATTACGAGGTAGTGCAAGAAATGGACGACGTCGCGGGTGAGAGCGGTGAAATCGTACGCATCCTTCGATATGGTTATAAGACGGGCGACCGTGTGATCCGTCCGGCGCAGGTGATCGTTAAGCGCTAGTATTTATCAATACCTCGAATGCGATCGAGCGAATAGTTTGATTCTTAATACCTCGATGCTTTGCATCGGTCCTTTAACCCTCCCCGTATTCTCTTCGATACCTCGGTGCTCTGCACTAGGGTAGTTCATTGACTGCTCTCTCGCAACTCCTGTAATTTACCCAATTGGTGAATTTACAGGAGCACTGTATGATGATACGATCAAAGATATGGCGACCAAATTTGCAGGTATCAAAACTGTCGCGGAATACCGACGCGGCGAGCTGGCGCGTGATATCTTGCGACTCATCGGCGCAGGGGTCGCTGTCGGAGCCACTATTGTTGCGCCTAATACCGTGCAACTCATAGATTATTTAGATCCGAAAGGTCGCAATGAACGCAATCGAATCTGGAAAACTATCAAGTATCTCGAGGAAAAAGACCGTGTGACTTTCCAGGAGCGTGACGGCCATACGTACGTGCAACTTACTGCAACGGGTAGGCAGCAGCTCGATGAGGATGCTATTTGGGAACTTGCGATCGCGCGTCCGCGGCGCTGGGATCACAAGTGGCGCATCGTGATGTTTGATTTGCCGAGCAAGCGTGAGACCGCACGACAGGCTTTTCGACATAAGCTGGAGGATCTTGGCTTCAAGTTTTATCAGAGGTCGGTGTTTATTTTCCCGTATGAATGCGCGCAAGAGGTCAATACCGTCGCGCAGTGGTATGGCGTCGAGCAGTATGTGCGGTATATAGTTGCGACCGAGATCAACGACATGCGCCGTTTCGCGCAATTATTTGACTTGCTTTGAATATCAGTTACACTATATTTAAAGCTCCAGTAAATTCACCAATTGGTTAAATTACAGGAGCACGTGCAAAACCACTGCAACTTTTATATACTTATAAAAAAACTATTAGAATAACCACAAAATATGGCAAAAATCATAGGCATTGATTTGGGCACGACCAATTCTGCGATAGCAGTCGTCAAAGGCGGCGAGCCGGAAATCTTGGAAAACGCGGAGGGTGCGCGCACGACGCCTTCGATCGTCGCTACATCGAAGACTGGCGAGCGCCTTGTAGGCCTTCTTGCGAAGCGCCAGGCCGTCACCAATCCAAAGAACACAGTTTACCAGATCAAGCGCTTCATCGGCCACAACTTCGACGAGCCGCTCGTGCAGAAAGACCGCGGAGCCGTGCCTTTTGAGACACAAAAATCCGCTAACGGAGGCATCGAGGTCAAAATGGACGACAAGTGGTATCGCCCCGAAGAGATTTCAGCGATGATCCTCCAGAAGCTCAAGGCAGATGCAGAGGCACGCCTCGGTGAGACCATCACGGAGGCAGTCATCACGGTGCCCGCTTACTTCAATGATTCGCAACGCCAAGCCACCAAGGATGCCGGCAAGATCGCAGGCCTCGACGTGAAGCGCATCATCAACGAGCCGACCGCGGCTGCGCTTGCCTACGGCTTCAACAAGAAGAAGAACGAGAAAATCGTCGTCTTCGACTTCGGCGGCGGCACCTTCGATATCTCCGTGCTCGAAGTGGGCGACGATGTGATCGAGGTACGTTCGACCGACGGCGACGCGCACCTCGGCGGCAAGGACATCGACCAGAAGATCATGGATTGGATCGCAGAGGAGTTCAAGAAAGAAAGCGGCATCGACGTGCGCAATGACCCGCTCGGACGCCAGCGTCTCGACGAAGCCGCGGAGAAGGCCAAGATCGAACTCTCAACTGCGCTCGAAAGCGAGATCAACATCCCATTCATTACCTCGGACAGTTCCGGCCCGCGTCACTTGCTCGTGAAGCTTACACGCGGCAAGCTTGAAGAACTCACCCAGGAATTCGTCGATCGCGCGATGACCATCACCAAACGTGCGATGGAAGCATCACCCTTCAAGGTCAGTGATATCAACGAAGTCGTGCTTGTCGGAGGCCAGACTCGCATGCCCGCTCTGCAGAAAGCAGTCGAGCAATTCTTCTCCCGCAAGCCCAACATGAGCGTCAACCCCGACGAGGTTGTGGCGCTTGGCGCCGCTATACAAGGCGGTATCTTGCAGGGTGATGTGAAAGACGTGCTCCTACTCGATGTGATCCCGCTTTCACTCGGTATCGAGACCATGGGCGGCGTCGCGACCAAGCTCATCGAGCGCAACACGACCATCCCGACCTCGCGCTCGCAAACGTTCTCTACCGCTTCTGACAACCAACCCTCGGTCGAGATCCACGTCGTGCAAGGCGAACGCCCGATGGCTCCCGACAACAAATCACTTGGCCGTTTCAACCTCGACGGTATTCCGCCGGCGCCGCGCGGTATGCCCCAGGTCGAGGTTACCTTCGATATCGACGCCAACGGCATACTTACCGTGAAGGCAAAAGACAAGACGACCAACAAAGAGCAGTCGATACGCATCGAGGGCTCCTCAGGCCTCTCAGATGCCGACATCCAGAAAATGCGTGAAGACGCCGAGAAAAACGCAGACATCGACAAGCAAAAACACGAGCTTGTGGAAGCACAAAACGCAGCCGATCAAATTGTGTATGCGGCGGAGAAGGCACTCAAGGATCATGGCGACAAGGTCGGCGATGATATCAAGAAGGGCGTGCAGGAAAAGATCGATGCGCTCAAGACTGCGCGCAACGGCAGCGATCTTGCGGTTATCAAGTCAGCTTCTGAGGCACTTTCTACAGAGATGAGCAAAATCGGCGAGACCATGTCTAAGAACCAAGAATCGCCACAAGCATCGACCGACCAGTCTCCGCCTTCTGACAATAACCAACAATAAGCACAAGACCATCGACCTCGCCCAAAGAAATATTCTTTTGCGACCCGAACGATAGGCGGAAGCGCAAAAGAATATTTCTTTGGGCGAGGTCTGGTATATTTCTATCTCAGGCACATAATGTAACTATGAAAGATTATTACGAAATCCTCGGCGTGCCGAAAGGTGCCAGCGAAGACGACATCAAGAAAGCATTCCGCAAGCTCGCGCAGAAGCATCACCCCGACAAGAAGGGAGGCGACGAAGCGAAGTTCAAGGAGGCGAGCGAGGCATATGCCGTGCTTTCTGACAAAAAGAAGCGCGCTGAGTATGACGCCTACGGCAAGACATTTGCTGGCCATTCGACAGGCTCAGGCCAAGGTGGTCCATTTGGCGGGTTCGATTTCTCAAATTTTACCAACGGGGGCGGACAAGGACAACAATTCGAATTCGACCTCGGAGATATATTTGGTGATATCTTCGGCGGAGGCAGCGCGCAACAACAAGCGCGAGGACGTGACGTCTCGATCGATATCGAGCTCTCGTTTCGCGAAAGCGTCTTTGGCACGGAGCGACGCGTCCTTGTATCTAAAATAGGTCTCTGTGATACCTGCAATGGCTCTGGTGCCAAGCCAGGCACGAAGATGACCCAATGCAAGACCTGCAACGGCAAAGGCGAGATCCGTGAGACACGCAATACATTCTTCGGTCAATTCACGTCGGCGCGTGTGTGCTCCACTTGTAATGGTCGCGGTGAAGTTCCCGAGACACCGTGTCCGACATGTCAGGGCAGAGGTGTAATGAAAAAGCAAGAAGAGATCCATATCCAAGTGCCATCAGGCGTCCAAGACGGCGAGATGATCCGCATGACAGGCCGTGGTGAAGTAGTACAAGCCGGCGGGGCAGGGGATCTCTATGTGAAGTTGCATGTCAAAAAAGATCCTGCATTTTCGCGCGAAGGAAATAACTTGCTGACGAATCTTTCGATCAAGCTTACCGACGCGCTTCTCGGAGGACAGTACACTATCCGGTCGCTCGACGGCGATGAGAAGATCAACGTCTCGCCCGGGGTCGCGCATGGCGAGATCATTCGCGTGCGCGGCAAAGGTGTGCCCACCGCCAGAAGCGGCCGCGGAGATCTTCTCGTGCGTATCGACATTGAATTCCCCAAGAAGCTTTCGCGCAGCGCGCGCGACCTCATCGAGAAGCTGCGTAGTGAAGGATTGTAGCAGGTGACATATCCCAGCTGCGGCTGTTTTGCCGTCTACGCAGGCGCGGCGGCGCCGAGTCCGAGCGCTGGGCGAGCACGCCCAGACAGCGACGGCAAAACAGCCGCAGCTGGGATACGCCAAGGAAAACGTAGGTTATACTATGAAGGTTATGCATTTGATTGCGCCTTCATTTTCACTCCCGTCACTCGCTGTCTTTTCACAGTTCCCGATCGACTGGGCGATCGTGATTGTATTCTTCATCATAGTCACTTTTGACGCACTGCGCTCCGGTCCATCGCGTGCCGCCACCATTTCTCTTGCGTGGCCTATCGCACTTTTCGCATTCGGCCTTTTACCGCAGACATTCCTCATCGGCAAAATATTTCTCACCATTCAGTCGCAATCACCGATTGCCCAAGCGGCCGTATTCTTGATCCTGCTCGTCGGATTCTTCGCGCTCATCTACCGTACGACGCATATTTTTGGTAGTTCCAATGGCTTTCTCTTCGCGCTCCTTGCCGGAATGAGCGCGACAATAATAACAATTACCCTGTGGCTCCAAGAGCCAGCACTCCAAGTAATCTGGCATTTCGGTCCGCAGATCCAAATGATCTTCGGCGGCGCATACACCCTTTTCTGGCTTATTGGATCGTATATCGCCCTAGCTTTTATCAAAAGCTAAGTGTGGTAATCTCCTACAGTGGCTACATAGACCCAGAGCTTCATCTAATATTCTAGGAGTGTCGGGCAAGATATCCACAGTTGCTCATTGAAACTTGCATTATTATAATATTGTGTTATCATCGAGGCTAGGATCACTGACATCCTATAGGGCAAACTTGAAAGGAGGATGACATGCGTACGAGTCTGATTTCTATCCTAAGTGCGTGCTTGTTCGCATACAGCGGCGCTGGACACGCACAGGAAGCTACCACAGGTTCAGTAATAAAGACCTATGGTGCTCTATCAATCGGACCCGGGGGTGCGATTGGCTGGGTTCAAGATGAGTCTTCGCGAGACGATGCGTCGTCGAGTGCGCTGGCGACCTGTTGGAACAAATTGCCAGCGCATGTACTACTGACCAAATGCGTGGTCGGTACGGCATCGGCAAACTACTATCTTGCGGCGGTGTGGTGCGACCACAAAACACCAAACGGGTTGCACTTCGCTCGGTACGCTGTCGGCGGCGACCTGACTGAAAAAATCGCGGGGAATGTCGCCATTGACAAGCTCACTGAGGATGGAAATGTACTGCCTGCGGACTGTAAAGTCATTAAGACTATCCAGGTCGGGGCTGATTCAGCCAAACCTGCCCCGAAAACGGCAACAGTTATTGGACAGCAAGGGTGATGACATGGGCGCGAACGAATACAAATCGTTCGCGCCTTTATGTTTTTTATTTACAAATACAGAACTTTGGGAAGGTGTTTATAAAATGTATCCACAATATTGACGCTACTCACTTTTTCATGTTCTTGTGGTACAATTCGCAACAGGTCCCGAGAGAGGGGCTTATATAACGTAAGGAGTTCTGTGATGAATCAGCGGCTTCGTCGAGAAGACATGGTCCCTGCGGAAGAGATAGGATCGAGAACCCGGATCGAGGCATTTCTTGGAGTCAGTTTACCCGAAGGCTTTGAAATCAACCCGACTGATGCAGTCGAACTGTTGGATCAATCTGCGCTTGGCGAGTTGATGTTGGAGCGCCCGCCGTTTTTCTTCATTGAAAAAGCAGCCGCCATTGCGGATGGGAATGGTACTTTCAAGACTGTCTTTGGCTACTTCCACATGACCGAGGCGCACGTGGCGGGACATTTCCAGGGTCGTCCGATTGTTCCACTCATTGAACTATGCAAGGGTATGGCTCAGACCGGGATCGCCCTCGCCGCACTCCAAGGCAACGAGACGGTTGCACCAATCGCAATTTCTGCCGGCGCTTCAAAGGCAACCGCCAAGAGCCTGATTGATGCACCTGCAAGGATCCTGACCAGGGTAGAGCTTACCGGAAGACGTGCAGCACTGTCTTTCGTGGACGGCGTTACCTATCTGGTCAATGACCATAACACGACGGAGATCGGCAGACTCGAGAGGATCGTATATACGCTTGTTTTGCGTACCGAACTTCTCAAGGGAGGTGTTGCGTAAATTTGTCTAAGCTCCTCTCTCATCTTTGATCCGCGACAGTAGGCAACTACGTCGCGGATTTTCACGTTATACTTTCTTTATGCATATAGATTGGCAAGTTCTCCTACTTCTAGTTGTGGGTTCGGTTGATCTTTTGCTTGGCCTTATTATATTCTTGCAAAATGTACGCAATGCAACAAACATTGCCTACAGTATCTTCGCGTTACCCGTAGCTCTCTGGGGGTTTGCAGTTGCATTGTACTTAGGATCTACAGATCCGTACCACATAGTTTTGTATGCAAAGTCATTGTATTTTGCAGGTGGTACTATCCCAGCCGTATTTCTCTTCTTCTCGATTGTTTTCTCAGACAATGCATACATCAGAAAATGGTGGGTGTATTTGCTTTTTATACCAACTATTATTTTTGCGTATCTCTATTTCTTTACAGATACGATGATCATTGGGTATTTAGTCGAACCTGACGGCACTAGGGCATTTATATATGGAAAACTACACCTCCTTTTTGACCTGCATCTATGGGCTATCTTTACGATCGCTTTTTTTCAGCTAATTTTCAAGTATTCAAGAGTGCAAGGACTTGAGAGACTTAATACGCTTTTCATTATTCTTGGTACGTATGCCGTACTTGCAATTGCCGGTGTAAGTAATGTTATAGCGCCTCTTATTGGAATTTTTAATGTTATTTGGATAGGTCCGTCAGCAACGATCTTCTGGGTAGGAGTTGTAGCATATGCCGTGATCAAGCATCAACTTTTCAACATTCGGACTATCGCGGCAGAACTTCTCGTTGTGTCTTTATGGCTCTTGATGCTATTCCGTGTGTTTTTCTCTGAGACCATCAATGATGTAGTCATAAACGGATTATTTTTCCTAGTTACTCTCGTACTTGGAATGCTCCTTATCCGCAGTATTTTGCTTGAAGTATTTCAACGTGAATTAATTGAAAAGCAGGCAAAGGATCTTGAGACCATTAACACCCAACAAGAAAACCTGCTCCATTTCATTAGCCATGAGGTCAAGGGATACTTGGCCAAAAGCGAGGCGGCTTTTGCCGCGATCGTGCAGGGAGATTATGGTGAAGTGTCTCCCGAGCTTGGGGCGATGTCTCGCATCGGGCTCGACGACATGCGCAAGGGCGTGCGCACGGTCATCGACATTCTCGACGCTTCCAACCTCAAGAAGGGTACCGTCTATTTCAAGAATAATATTTTTGACATGAGGGATGTCGTTGAGAAGACCGTCAAACACCTCAAGCCTACGGCTGAGGAAAAAGGTCTTACGGTCGAGACCTCGATCGCGTGGGAAGTGCCGTGCAAGATCAACGGCGACGAGGCGAAGATCCGCGAGCACGTGGTGCGCAACCTCATCGACAACGCGATCAAGTACACGCCCGCCGGCTCGATCAAGGTCAAGCTCGCAAAGACAGGCAACGTCATCCGCTTCGTCGTCGAAGATAGCGGTGTCGGGATCACGTCGGAAGACATGCAGAGACTCTTCACCGAAGGCGGTCACGGCAAGGATTCGATCAAGATCAACGTGCACTCGACCGGCTATGGTCTCTATATAGCGAAGCAGGTCGTCGATGCGCACAAGGGCAAGATCTGGGCCGAATCCGACGGACAAGGCAAAGGTTCTCGATTCATCGTCGAGCTACCGGCAGCATAAATAGTGATGTCCGACATCACTAATATCGTTATTTTTAGCTGCGATCGGCGATTTCCTTGCTGATTCTCTCTGTGATTTCTTCGATAGAAAATGCACCGATTTTGCCCTCGCGACCCTCAAGCGTCGCAGTCTTGGAATTCACTTCCTCGTCACCGACAATAAGAAGATAGGGGATCTTCTCGAGCTTGGCCGCACGAATGCGCTTGCCGAGCGTTTCGTTGGAATCATCAATGACGACGCGGATGCCATCTTTCTTGAGTGCCGCGACAATCTCTTGCGCGTACGCTGCGTGCTTATCGGAGATTGAGAGCACTTTTGCATGCACCGGTGAGAGCCAGAGCGGTAGCGCACCGTCATAATGCTCGAGAAGTACCGCAATGCACCGTTCAAGCGAACCGGCGATAGCGGCGTGAATCATAACGATACGCTCTTTTTCCCCCTTCTCGTTTATACAAGTGAGATCAAAGCGCTCGGGAATGTTCATATCGAGCTGGATCGTTGCCACCTGCCACTCGCGTCCGGCACTGTTTTTAGCCATGAAATCGAGCTTCGGGCCATAAAGCGCCGCTTCCCCTGGACCTTCGAAGGAGTCTGCACCGCGTTCCGTCGCGATTGCGCGCAGTTCGCCCTCAGCTTTGTCCCAGATCTCAGACGTACCGAGATATTTCTCAGGTGTGGCCGGATCGCGGAAGGAAAGCCGCACGCGTAGCGTGAAGCCGAACGTCTTGTAGAATGTATCGACAATATCCCAGATCTTTAGAAATTCCTCTTTCACTTGGCTGTTGCGGCAGAAGACATGCGCGTCGTCTTGAGTGATCGAAAGTACGCGGGTAAGGCCGCCGAGCTCACCGGACTGCTCATCGCGGTACACCATCGTAGTCTCCGCGTATCGCTGCGGCATTTCGCGATAACTATGCGGTTTGCGGTTGAAGATCTGCGTATGATGCGGGCAGTTCATCGGCTTCATCGCATACTCGCGGCCCTCGCGTGCGGTAATCTTAAAAAGCTCGTCGGCGAATTTCTGCCAGTGGCCTGAAGTTTCGTATAATTCCTTTTTGGTAATATGCGGGATGGTGACGCGTTCGTAGCCGCGCTGCGCCCGCATTTCCCAGATAAACTTGTCTAATTCCTGACGGATGATAGTCCCGCGCGGCGTCCAAAGGGGAAGACCGGAACCCACCAATTCCGAAAAAGTAAAAAGATCGAGCTCCTGACCGATCTTGCGATGGTCGCGATTTTCGGATTGTGACTCTTGATCTGCCATATCGCGCCATGATACCAGCATTCTTCATGTATGCCAAAGTCATTTCATACAGCCGTTTTTTCTGCTATATTTGATCCTATGAAAAAGCGGCTTCTCACGGGCATCCAATCTTCGGGCACGCTCCATATCGGCAACTATTTTGGCGCACTGAAGCCCTTTGCTGACATGTGCGAAGGATATGAGAGTTTCCTCATGGTCGCCGACTATCACGCACTCACGTCTCTGCATGACGCGGCAGCGATGCGCGCCAACATCATCAATGTCGTGAAGGATTACATTGCTGCCGGGGTCAACCCTTCTCAAGTAACCGTTTTCAAACAGTCAGACGTGCCGGAGCATATGGAGCTCGCATGGATTTTCGACTGCCTCGTCACGGTACCTTTCCTCTCGCAGGCGCACGCATACAAAGACAAGGTCGCGAAAGGTCTCGAGGCGAACGCCGGTCTTTTTACCTACCCCATGCTCATGGCAGCAGATATTTTGCTCTATGACAGCGAAGTGGTGCCAGTAGGCGCTGATCAACGCCAACATGTGGAATACGCACGCGAAGCTGCTACTAAGTTCAACAACGCTTTTGGAGAGACGTTCAAAGAGCCGCAGGAAAAAATCATCGATGCGATTGCGACCGTCCCAGGCACCGACGGCAAGAAAATGAGTAAGAGTTATGGCAACACGATCCCGCTTTTTGGGACCAAGGAAGAAATAACCAAATCAGTCATGTCGATCCTGACTGATTCCAAAGGAGAAAGCCCTGAGAACGTCTATGCGATTCATTCACTTTTCCGCACCAAAGACGAGCTGGCGGTCATCTACAAGGCCAATAAAGGCAACTACAAGGCGCTCAAGGAAGCCCTCATCGAGGACATTGAGATGCTGGTGGCACCGATGCGCAAAGTGCGCGACGAGATCACCGATGACGACGTGAAAAAAATCCTTGAGGAGGGCGCGATCAAAGCACGCGCGATCGCTTCCAAGAAGATCGCGGATGTACGCGTGAAAGTCGGCGTCGCTATCTAAGCAAATTATTTATGGAACGAACACTTATTGCTGATTTGAATACCAAAATAGGAGAAACTGTCTTGATCAAGGGTTCGGTGTCGGTGCGGCGCGACCAAGGCAAGATGATTTTCTTTGATTTCCGCGACATGAGCGGCACGGTACAGGGCGTCGTCCTGCCAAGCTCCGGCGCAATGGAGATCGCGAAGGAAATACGCACGGAATACGTCGTGTCGATAGAAGGAACGGTAAACAAGCGTCCCGACAAAAACGTACAACAAGGTAAGGTGAATGGTGACATAGAGCTACAAATCGAGAAAGTCGATATAGTGAGTGCGCCGCGAGATTTGCCGTTTGACCTCGATGCGGATGTGAACCTCGATATTCTGCTTGATTACCGACCGTATACGCTTCGCAACAAGCGCAATCGGGACATCTTCAAGGTACAGGCAACGATCGTCGAAGCGTATCGTCAGGCACTGCGCAAGCGCTCGTTTACAGAATTCCAAGCGCCGGCACTTGTCGGTGGAGACGCAGAAGGCGGTGCGGCAGTGTTCAAGGTTGAATATTTCAATGATACGCTCGCATATCTGGCGACCAGCCCGCAACTGTATAAGCAGATTATGGTCGGACCGTTTGAACGAGCATTTACTATCGCGAAGATCTTCCGCGCCGAGAAGAGCGCTACAACGCGCCACGTCGCTGAGCTCACACAGATGGACTTCGAGATGGGGTTCATAGAAGATCATACCGACGTGATGAATGTCTTGCGAGACGTCGTTCGCGATGTCGTCAGTGCCGTTGCCAAAGAGCATGCACAGATTTTGGAGGAATTTGGTACAAGCGTGCCGCTCGCTCCGGAAGAGTTTCCGACGTTTACTTTGCGCGAAGCGCAGGAGATCATCAAGCGTGAATTTGGCCGTGACGTTGTCGGTGAGCTCGATATGGAGCCGGAAGACGAACGCCAGATCTGCGAGTGGGCGAAGAAGGAGTACGCATCGGATTTCGTATTCATCACCGAATACCCGACGAAGAAGCGCGCCTTCTATACCTACGCTAAGCCCGACGAACCCGAGATATCGCGCAGTTTCGACCTGCTTTTTCGCGGTCTTGAGATCAACAGCGGCAGTCAACGTATTCACGATTACGATGAAATGATCGCCAAGATCGAGTTGCGCGGTATGGACCCGAAGAAATTCTCATTTTACTTGCAAGCCTTCAAGTACGGCATGCCGCCGCACGGCGGGTGTTCAACAGGCCTTGAACGCATCACGGCGCGCATGCTCGAGCTCGCCAATGTGAAGGAGGCATCTGCATTCCCGCGCGACATGACCCGCATCGATAACCGCATCAACGAATAGCATGGATGACACATTCACCATCCAGAGTGAAGTCTTCCAGGGGCCGCTTGAGAAGCTCTTGGATCTGATCGAGGGGCGCAAGATGTCGATCAGCGAGGTCTCGCTCTCCGAGGTGTGCGACGCGTATCTTGCCTATGTGGAGCAATTGCCCGAGCTGCCGCTTGGCGAGACCTCACAATTTATCCTGACTGCTGCTACATTGCTCCTGATCAAGTCGCGTACGCTTCTGCCCACGCTCGAGCTCACAAGCGACGAGCGTGAGTCAGTCGAAGAACTGGAGCGCCGCCTCGCGCGTTACGCGATCATACGTGCCGCAGCTAAACTCTTGCGCAAGGAATGGGGAAGGTCGCCGCTTGTGCTGGCACACAGTACTCCGGCACGTCCTGCGACATTCACGCCTGCCGAGGCAAGTCTTGAGAGTATCAAGCACGCCGCCCTTAAGCTTCTCCACTCATTGCCACACGCCTCTGTGCTCGCTGAAGCGGCGGTGAAGCCCGTCGTCGCACTCGAAGATGTGATCAAGGACTTACACGCTCGCTTGCGTACTGCGATCCGCACGCGCTGGAGCGAGCTCACACGCGAGACGTCCGATAGGCACGAAATCATCGTCCACTTTCTAGCCGTCTTGGAGTTGGTACGTAACGGCAGCGCGAGCGTCACGCAGGCAGAGCTCTTTAGCGATATTACGATAGAATTGGAAGGCATGTCGGGTGCCCCGCGCTACGGCGTGTAATCACTATGACCAACGAAGACCGCGCATCATTGGCACAAGCATTCCTCTTCGCAGAAGGAGGGACTTTGTCGTACAAAAAACTTGAGGCGCTACTTGAATGCGATCGCGCGGAGCTGGTGCGTACACTGCATGAAATCACCGGCAGACTGCAGGGGAGTGGTCTTGTACTGATCCAGACAGAAACCGAGGCAACGCTCGCAGTCGCGCCAGCGCAGAGCGAGCATTTGCGAGCCCAGTATGAAAAAGAATTGGGTAGAGAAATAGGCGAAGCGGGTCTTGAGGTCCTCGCGATACTCCTGTATCGCGGTGCTTCGACGCGAAGCGGGATCGACTACATCCGCGGTGTGAACACCTCTTCGACCGTGCGCAACTTGCTTGCGCGTGGACTCATCGAGCGCGCGGGAAATCCCGCAGATAGTCGAGAGTACCTCTATCGTCCGACCGCAGAACTACTGGCTCATTTGGGCGTCTCCGACATGACAGAACTACCTGAACATGGTAAAATCACTTCCGAATTACAAGCATTTGAGCAATCACAAAAAGCGGCCGAGCCGTTTGACGGGACTAAGAGCGCATAGCCAATACCAGGTATGAACGAGCCGGAAATGAATCAGGCGCCACAGGAGGCGCAGCAGGTCGTGCCACGATTGTCGCAGCACGTTTTTGGCGTAGTAGCGCTTGCGATTGTATTTGTCGCAAGTGCAGGCTTCACCTACGCCTATTTCGTCGAGCAAACTCCACTGCCTGCAGACCACCAAGAAGCGGCCGCTGTTGTCGCTTTCATGCCGGATTTAAATGCGTATTCCAATATGTCGCTCCAAGCACAGAGCGCCTACGTGTACGACATCAAAGAGCAGCAGCCGCTCTTCGCGCTCAATCCGGACGCACAAAGGCCGCTCGCGTCGCTTACAAAGGTCGCGATGGCACTCGCTGTTTCTCCCGTACTTGCATCTGACAGCACGATCACTATTCCTTATAGCACAGGCGCGCCAGGAGAAGTCGATGCACTGTTTCAGGGTGACGTGTGGCGCGAGCAAGATCTGATGGACTTCACGCTTGTGATGTCCAACAACGACGGAGCTGACTTCCTCGCCGAAGCGGCCAACAATGCAATTCACGGCCAGTATCCGCTCGCTCCGCTCACGAGCACGACGAGTGCAACCATCTGGCGTATGAACGACATCGCCTCGAGTCTCGGCCTGAGCGATATGTATTTTATCAACGACAATGGTCTTGATATCGATGCCACTCATTCAGGTGCATACGGCTCAGCACGCGATGTCGCTACGCTCATGGCATACGCTGCGTCGACCTCGCTTCCGGTCTTTGCAGATACGGTCAGAAGCAACCTTTCGTTCACGACCGTCAACGGCGCAAAAGCATCTGCAGTCAACACTGACGAAGCGCTCGGCAACATTCCCGGAATCATCATGGGGAAAACTGGCTACACCGAGCTTGCAGGCGGCAACCTTGCTGTGGTCTTCGACGTGGGGCCGGACCATCCGGTCGTTGCGGTCGTCATGGGCTCCTCCGAGACCGGACGATTTACCGATATGGAGACCCTTGTGGCAGCCACCATCAAGGCGATCAACAACGCAACCACGACAATGGTGACACAAGGTACTGACAGCACCAATCAATAGAGCGCTATGATCTCCGCCTTCAATACCGTCAAGATTCTTCTGCCTGCAGTGCTCGCTTTCTGGGTAGGCATCGCTGCTACGCCGCTTCTGACCAATTATCTTTACAAATACAAGGTCTGGAAAAAGAAAGGCGGCAAGAAGACACTCGACGGCAAAGCTGCCGAGGAGTTCAACAGACTTCACGCAGAAGGTGAGACCAAGACCCCACGTATGGGGGGCATCGTTGTGTGGGGTAGTGTCATCATAACCACCCTCACTGTCAGCCTCATTGCACACCTGTTGCCAGGGAGCCACGCTGCAGACATTGATTATCTGAGCCGAAACGAGACATGGATACCTTTTTTCACACTTGGAGTGGGCGCCCTCGTCGGTTTTATCAATGATTGGATGGACGTTACTGAGAAAGGGCACGGGATGCCACTACGGTATCGGCTCATGATTATTTTTATACTTTCACTTTTCATCGGATGGTGGTTCTGGGCCAAGCTCGGCGTCACTGTGATCGACGTACCGTTTGGCACACCATTTACACTCGGGATTTTTATCGTGCCTTTTTTTATACTCCTGTCGCTGTGCCTGTACGCTTCGGGCGTCATCGACGGTATCGACGGTCTCTCGCCGGGCGTGTTTGCTTCCATCTTTGCCTCATATACAATCATCGCTTTTGGAGAAAATCAGATAGCGCTCGCCGGTTTTTGCGCATCGGTGGTCGGTGGGCTGCTCGCATTCCTATGGTTCAACATTCCGCCTGCACGCTTCTACATGAGCGAGACGGGCACGATGGCGCTCACTCTCACTATTGCCGTCATCGCCTTCATGACCGACAACCTTGGCTCTGGCGTGGGCATTGCGGTCTTACCGATCATTGCCGCGCTCCTTTTCGCAACCGTCGCATCAAACGTCCTGCAAGTCTTCTGGAAGAAAGTATTTCATCGCAAGCTTTTCCGTATTGCGCCTCTGCACCACCACTTCGAAGCGATTGGCTGGCCCGGATATAAGGTCGTGATGCGCTACTGGGTACTTTCCGTCATTTGCGCTTTTGCCGGCGTCATCGTCGCACTGATCTCGATCTAGCCATGCAACGAATCCGCAACAAAATGGGCCCTGTAGACCGACCGTTTGCAATTCTCGTAGCAATACTCGTGGTCGGCGGGTGCATGATTTTCTCATCAGCAGCCTTCGGGCTGCTTGCACGCGGTACCACAGGTATTTCTTCTGTTGTGTTCAACCATCTTGTACTCGGCGTCGGCGCGGGGCTTGTCGGGCTGATCCTCACGGCCTCGATTGACTATCGGCAATGGCGGCGTCTGGCGCCATATCTCTATGGCATGTCAGTCTTCCTCACCGCACTCGTCTTCGTACCGCACCTCGGTGCTATATACGAGGGGGGTCAACGTTGGATCCTCGTATTCCATTTTTCATTCCAACCTTCAGAGCTTATGAAAATCGGTTCGATCACTATGGCAGCCGCGTATTTCTCTACGATGAAAGAAAAAACAGCAACACTCCGATACGGTCTCGGCGGCCTTTGTGCACTGCTAGCATTACCGGCACTCCTTCTTGTCGGCCAGCCCGACCTCGGCACGCTCGGCGTCATCTGCGTGTCAGTCCTTGCGGTATTTTGGGTCGCCGGAGCACGCTGGTGGCACATAGTCGGACTCGTCTTCTCGGGCATCGTAGCAATAGCATTACTTGCGCTCGTGCAGCCGTACGTGCATGCGCGTGTCGAGACATTCCTGCACCCATCCAAAGGCCAACAAACACAGAGCTACCAACTCAAGCAATCTCTCATCGCGATCGGATCAGGCGAAATACTCGGGCGCGGCTTCGGCCAAGGTATTCAGAAATTTACCTATCTGCCGGAGCCGATGGGGGACTCGATCTTTGCTGTGGCAGGAGAAGAGCTTGGCTTCGTAGGTGCCTTCGCTATCGTCGCGCTCTTCCTCGCTTTTGCTCTGCGGGGCTTTAGTATTTCCTCGCGCGCGCCGGATACCTTTGGCGTACTTCTGGGCGTCGGCATTGCCACGTACCTCGGGTCCGAAGCATTCATCAACATCGCGGCAATGATCGGCATCGCACCGCTTACCGGCATCCCGCTTACCTTTATAAGCCAGGGCGGTAGCGCTATGCTTGCCTCGCTCACCAGCGCCGGTATTCTCCTGAATATCTCGCGTCAAAATACGCGGAAAAAGTCTGCATAAACAGCACGGTTCGTGCGTATCCTCTCGTTACATATTTTTGAAGCCGAGGACCGAACCCGCAGACCGCGAAGCGGGCGTGAGGGCGCTTGCGTCCCGCAGGATTCAAAAATATGTAACGAGAGGATACGCCATGCACACACAGTTTGAACACACGCAATCCCGCGATACAATAGGTAGAATGAAAATCGTACTGGTAGGCGGAGGCTCGGGAGGTCATTTCTACCCGCTTATCGCGGTTGCAGAGTCCGTACAAGACATATGCGAGGAACGGCATTTTATCGAGCCGGAAATATATTACATGGGACCTGCGCCTTTTGACTCCGAGGCACTTGAGGAGTACGACATCATATACAAATCATCGCCCGCAGGTAAGACGCGCCGATACGCAAGCGCGCTTACTATTTTTGGCTTCTTTGCCACCGGCATCGGTATCATACGCGCCACTTCTCAGCTCTTTAGTATTTATCCCGACGTAATTTTCTCGACAGGTGGGTACGCCGCTTTCCCGACCCTGTGCGCTGCGCGCCTCTTGAAGATCCCTGTAATGATCTACGACGCTGATTCGACGCCCGGTCGGGTCTCGCTCTGGTCGTCCAAGTTTGCACAATGGATCGCGGTCGCGCATCCCGACGCCGCGCAAAACTTCCCAGCAAAGGTACGATCAAAAATCGCGCGCATCGGACATCCGATCCGCAAGGAAATAATCTCACCGGCCAAAGAGGGTGGTTACGAATTCCTAAAGCTCGATCCGAGCGTACCGACGATACTGATCATGGGAGGCTCGCAGGGTGCACGCGCTATCAACGAGACGGTGCTCGACGCGCTAGCCGAGCTCGTTCTCTCATACAACGTGATCCATCAGGCGGGCAAGGTGAACCTCGAGGAGACTGCCGGTATCGCATCGGTCATTCTCAAGGATTCGCCGCATGCCAATCGTTATCGCGTCTTCGGACTCCTCAACACGCTCGCCGAGCGCATGTCGGCAGGCATCGCGACACTTGTCGTCGCCCGCGCCGGCAGCGGCACCATCTTCGAAGTCGCCTCATGGGGCATCCCCACGATTCTTGTGCCGATACCAGAAGATGTATCGCACGATCAGACCGAAAACGCGTTCGCGTACGCACGTTCGGGCGCGGCACAGGTGATCGAACAGCGCAACCTGACGCCGCATATTTTGCTCGAGGAAGTGAGTCGCATAGTAGGCGATCAAGCGCTGCGACAGAAGATGTCTGAGGCGGCGAAAGCCTATGCACGCCCCGACGCAGCACGTAAAATCGCAACGATCCTTCTCGACACGGCCGTCGAGCATCAACCTCTATGAGAAAAATCGTCACGCGCATCGCACCGAGCCCGACAGGCTATCTGCATTTTGGCCTGGCACGCACTGCGCTTTTTAATTACCTGCTTGCACGCCAACAGGGCGGCGAATACATCGTGCGTATCGAAGACACTGATGCCGCACGCAACAAGCCAGAATACGAAGAGGATATCTTCGAGCAGTTCAGATGGCTCGGACTTGAAGGCGATCGTGTATATCGCCAATCAGAACATAAGGGACGCCACAAAGAATGCTTGCAGACGCTCATCGATAAAGATCTTGCATACGTCTCCCATGAAGCTTCCAAGGACGATCCGCAAAAGATGGTCGAGGTGATTAGGTTGCGCAACAAAGGCGAGCGCGTTGCGTTTACCGATATGGTACGTGGCGAGATATCGTTCGATACCACTGAGCTCGGCGATTTCGTAATAGCGCGCTCGATCGATGACCCGCTGTACCACCTCGCCGTCGTCATAGACGATCACGATGAAGACGTGAGCCATGTGATCCGTGGCGAAGACCATGTCTCAAATACGCCGCGCCAAATCCTCATTCATCGGGCACTCGGCTTCGACGTACCTGTGTATGCACATATTCCACTGATCCTCATGCCCGACAAAAGCAAGATGTCGAAGCGCAAACACGAAACCTCGGTCAAGAACTTCCGAGAACATGGATTCTTGCCGCAAGCGCTCGTCAATTATGTGGCGCTGGTCGGTTGGAACCCAGGGACCGAACAAGAAATCTTCTCGATCGAAGATCTTATATCTACATTCGACATTGCGCATATACATAAAAATGGCGCTGTTTTCGATATTGCAAAGCTTCGCTGGTTTAACCATGAGTATCTCAAGACGTACTCCGATGAGGCCTTCCAAGACTATATTTCAAATACATTTTTAACTTCGCTCACCGAAAAAGGTTTTCAACCCGACGGTCAAATAATCATAGGACTTCTACCGATCATTCGCGATCGCATCGAAAATCTTGATGACCTCAAAAAGATGATCTCCGACGGCGAATTTGATTTCTGCTTTACCGACCCAACGCTTGACCCGACACGTATCCCCGGGAAGGGAAGTGAGGCGCAGACAGCAGCGCAACACCTTATAGCAGTGCGTGAATTACTCGCAGGAGTCTCGCAAGAAGATTTCGCATCATCAGAAACGATAAAGAATGCGCTCTGGGAATATGCAAGCGAAACAGGCAGGGGAGCCGTGCTCTGGCCGCTGCGTTACGCGCTTACTGGGCGCGAGAAGAGTCCGGACCCTTTTTTGGTCGCGAGCATCGTAAGCAAAGAAGCCGTCCTGCGTCGGATAGATGCGGCTCTCGCGCTTTTGAAATCATGAAAAGGAGCATCTCGCTTGCAGTCGGCGCGCTCGCGCTTCTCGCCGTTCCGTTTGCGGTGTGGGCCGATACGGCATCGACCAGCGTCCCCGTAACACCGACGCTCGATCAGCAGATCGCACAGCAAAACGCGGCGATCTCGCAGCTCGATACGGAGATAGGGCAGTACCAGAGCGCACTCAACCAGACTACTCAGCAGAAAAATACGCTGCAAAATCAGCTCAATCAGATCAATCTCTCAGTCAAGAAGACCAACGCGTCGATCAGCGCTACCCAGCATCAGATAACGAGCACCACCCTCCAGATCCAAGAGCTCGGCACGCAAATCAATGGTGCACAACAAAGTATCGCTACCGACACACAGGCGGTCGGCGAAATGATACGCACACTCAATGGAGCTGAGTCAGAGCCCGTGATTGTTCAGATTATTTCTTCTGACAACCTCGCGGGCGCATGGCAGGACATCGACGACATCCTCAGTATCCAGTCGGCAGTAAGTAGCGCGATCCAAAACCTCACACAACAGGAACATACCCTCTCACAAGCCAAGAGTCAGACCCAAACAAAACAGCAGCAGTTGCAGACTCAGCAGCAGACTCTCAAGACCCAGCAAGGGTCCTTGACCGCGACACAAGAGTCGCAAAGCCAACTTCTCGCGCAGACCAAGTCACAAGAGTCGACGTACGAAAGCATCATCGCGCAGAAGAAGGCCCAGGAGTCGTCATTCGAACAATCACTCGATGATCTCAAGGCGCAATACAACGAGGCCGTGAACCCCAACCAAATCACCGCTGCAGGCGCCGGCGTATTGCAATGGCCGATTTACGGGACGGTTCGCATCACACAATATTTCGGCAACACTCCGTATTCTGATGCCCACGAAGCGCTCTACAGCGGTCACGGGCACGACGGGCTCGACATCGGGGCACCGATCGGGACGCCGGTCCATGCCGCGCTCTCGGGTACCATTCTCGCCACCGGCAACACCGACTCGGTGAAGAGCTGTGTCGGCGGCTCTTTTGGCAAATGGGTGATGATCAAGCACGACAACGGCCTCAATACGATGTATGCGCATCTCTCCGCCATAGACGTGACGCAAGGGCAGACTGTCTCCACCGGTGACGTGATCGGATACAGCGGCGAGACGGGCTACGCGACCGGTCCGCACCTGCACTTCGGCGTATACGTCTCTTCGGTGACGCAGATTATTCCGCTCGGTCAGGCAACAGGCGGCAACGGCGCATGCTCAAAGGCCGTAATGCCTGTGCCGCCGGTCTCAGGCTATCTCAACCCGCTCAACTATTTGCCCGCGACGAGTTTTGTCGATGACACGCAATAAGGGTTCACGGGGAGATTAGGCTCGCTTCTTGTTGCGCTTCCATTCCGGCCCGACGTGCGTATTTACTTCGAAACGCGTCGCCTTGCGCAGGGCCCTAATATTTTTCTGTGGAGCGACAGGGTAGTGCTTCGTATCGGTAAGGGCGTCGGCGAGCCATATCAGATCTTCGTCGGAGGTCAGCCATTTCTCGAGCGGGTATTTGGAAAGGTCAAATGGCTTGGAATAACCGCGCAAACTTTTGCGGCCGTCCTGCAGGAAATATTCGTGGAAGTACGACATCGCGAGCTCGCGTACAGTGGCATACACCGGGTCGCGATAGCGCAGCACCGCATGGTTGGTCTTGCTTGTAGCGCCCCAATGCGAGCCTTCCTTGAAGAGTGTAACGATATGATCCTGATCGCCATGGGTCGTATCGAGGTCGAGGAGAAGGGGTTTGTGGCCATGGTAGAGCAAGGCTGCAGCAGCGACGAGCGCACCCTCGAAGCAGTGCATCGTACCGGCCTTCAGGCTCCGGCGGGGCGACATATAGGTCTCCCCTTTGACCTCAAGATTGAAGGGGAGTGAGTCTAGAAAATCCTGGATTTTAGCGGGGGAATCAAGCCTCTTGAAAAGCCTCTTTTCCTGCGTCGTGAGCAGACTGTGAATATCTTTCTTCATAATCAATTTGCCCCGTATAATGAGGGAATATGGCAGAGGAAGTCAAAAGAAGCAAGCTAGACCATCTGATGTGTATTGAAAGAGGCTGCCGCGTGCGACTGCCTTTCCAGTACGAATCTGTACTGTGATCTTCGAAAGGAGGTATAAGTCAAGTATAAGTAGACGAGACGCGCTTAACGAAGGAGATGAGCCATGGAGCAAATCTGTCCTTTGAGTGCAGTAGGAGAATCTGAAGGAGTCTCACCTCACTGCAGGTCGTGTTTTCGCTCTATCGTCTGCCCGTTTGGACACCACGATCTAGGAGGAGAATCAGATGTGACTATGCATGCGGTTGGTGCAATGCAACAGCAGCCTACTATGCTCGCGTATCGCACTCCACGACAATTCCACCGTCGTGAACTTCCTGATCCTCTTACCTCAGATTGGAAGTGATCCTATCTATACGCCGCCACTAGAGCGGGTCATTCACCTTAAAGCTTCCGGTTCTGCCGGAAGTCTTTTTGTGCATAAAGTCCATAAAGGAAGGTCTAAAAACACAAACCCCCAGCCTGAACAAAAGGTTCAAATGGCTGGGGGCGGGTGTATGAAGGCGGTTCGATACACCACAGGAACAAGGGACCCGACCTCGCCCTTCTTGGCGGAAATAGTGAACGACGAGTGGTCTCCCTAGTCCGCTTACAATCGTATAACGAAAGTCCTTTCGCGCAAAGGGGATAAAATATGAGGTATGTGCTATCCTGCTGACGGCAGCCAGAAAGGAAGTCAAAATGGCCGGTAAATGGGAACACTTGAGGCCCGAATTTGAGCCGGAAATGAGTCTATGGGACAAATTGACTGAATGGTGGTACCTGCGCATCTATTATCCATTCATGGATTGGTGGAGAGGTCGTGGCGGCGGAGGCGGTCCACCACGCATGGCATGATCTACGAAAAGCCGTTCGGTCAATCCGGGCGGTTTTACTTATGTAAAAAGGGAAGCCCAGTTGAGCACAATTCTTTAGGTATATATGTCGCAAAAGATATAGGTCGAGAATACCAACGTTTTATCAAAGCCTTATAAAAGAAAAATCCCACGCACTTGGCATGGGACGAGGTCGCTCACTGTTGAATGAGGAAGTCTATCTTGTCGAGTTCCGCGACAAGACGCTTGTCCATCTCGATCAGAGAAAGAGGTTCGCCTGTGCCGAGCCAGACTCTGATGGCGGCATTCTCGATTTGGGCATGCGAGAGTCGTGGATAAAGACGTTGCGCCCCATCAACCATCATTGCACCGAGGATTCCTAAAGTTCGCGAACCACCCAATGAAGGCTCACTCATAGTCGTCTCCTTACTATAGAGGAATTACTTAATAGATTATATATTAAATACCTAATCTGTCAATAAATTACTAAAATTCGCAAAAGGATATAGAGCGAGAGTGATTTAGGTTAACCAAAATATTAGCAATAAAATTGCAGTAATTTTAGTGTATTAACAGCATGGGTAAATTCATGCGCAATTAAGACATCTATATGCTATAGTCCTTGTATGAATTGGTGGAAAAGACTCGTAAATATTGGGCCAAACAACAATCTGGAAGATACAAATCCTGTAGAAAAAGAGGCTAATTCGTTGTTGCTTTCTGACTCTGATAGAAAGGAGATGGTTAGAAAAGCAGCGGAAGATTTTGCTGTTCGTTTTGAGAGTGTCATGAAAGACCTTGCAAAGACCTAGTCATGCCGTTTATATATCCTGATGATGATGACTTTAGGATATTTATCGGTGTAATTAAGAGTGATCAGTACCCGATTAGCAAGTACATTCCTGCTATAGATAACAATTGGTACAAAACGATCTGTGATTGTGTAGATTACGTACGCAATACAGCTCATTATGAGCAAAATGCAGAGCTTCAAGATTGTGCAGCGCGAATGTTGTACAAGGTTGCAAAAAGACACGAATTAGGTGACGGCAATAAACGAAGCGCAATCATAGCGGTATACCTATTCGTTATGTTAAACGGATACTACTGTGGTGACCCTGCCGCATTAAAACGAGAGGCTATTAGAGCCGCTCGAAGCAAAGGCAGAACAAACGAAGAAATGATCCGGAAAAGAATTGCGAGAGTAATAGCTGCAAATATGTACCCTCACGGTGCTAGATTCCAAAAGTAGGCGGTGACGTTCTTTGATATCTAAATTTTGAGCAACTGATGAAAAGGCGACTAACAACTCGGTACGCCGTAGAACTGGCCTTGGGGTTGGTCAGGGGACTTTTGAGGTTCTATCACGCACACCATGGACATCTATGCCCGTCGGCTAAACTAGCGAGCAGGATGGTGCAAGGTTTGGGAAAAGCCAGAGCTGCTGTGCCAACGACTTGATTGCCTTATTTGCTCTAGGTATACGTCGCAAAAGATATATTGTGCGACGTATACGGTAAATGAACTCGGACATACCAGACCACTGCCCTGTCAAGTTATCCACAGGTCCTTTTCGGGAGCACGACCTTAAGGAAACCGCCTTCTCGTTCACTGTTCATGCTCAAGAAAATTCTTGATAATTATTTGCGGGGAGTGTGCCCGGGAAATTTAAAAGATATAATAGGGTGGGGTCGCAGGCAAAACATACCGACTCCCCTGTCCCCTGCTTTTTATTGATCTTGAAGAGAGCCATGCTCCTCGCGCGTACCAGCCAGATACTTTTTGATATGCGCGCGATGGACCAGAGCAATATTTTGAGGCAAAGCACTTAGGTCAAACCATTTGCGTTCGATAATTTCCCAATCATGGAGAGTAGCAAGAGTGCCTGAGAAGTTGCTCGTATAAAAGACCGCGACCGTATCGCGCTCACCAAACCGGTCGGTATAATGCCCGACTGTGCCGTCGATATGACGGATAGTAAGGCTTGTTTCTTCGTATACTTCACGCTGTGCTGCGTGCTCGAGTGTCTCATCCTTATTCACGCCGCCGCCCGGCAGCGTCCACACAAAAGGCGCATGCCATGCTCGTACGAGAAGAACAGTATTGGTACTCGTGTCGTTGATGATAATACGCACACCAGCAAAACCACTATGACCGGTGATTCTTGCAAGCGTGTAGCGAACCACGTGCGCGAGCTTGATTGAGAGCAAAGAAAGATCGTAACCTGTTTTACTCAAGAAGCGCATACCTTATGCGTGTCTCCAAGGAATTTCAAACTGCTCAAATTCCGGCAAGAGTTTGCGGCCATAGAGAAGTCGAGAAATTACTTCTGCGTGCGAGAGTGCGCCGGTAAGCGCGTTGTGCGGGTGCGGCTCTTCGGGAATGCCGCAATAAGTGAGGATGGTATCGAGGTCGAGCGCGCTTCGCTTATGCCGCACTGGCGGCTGGAGGCCGTGAGTGACCATATGCATATATGCGAGCGTGTGCGTGTCGATCGTACGGAAGGCAAATGGCCAATCAGTATGCCCTGCCCGCTCCGACGCTTGGCGCAAGAAGTCTCTGTCAAAGGACACATTCTGGCCGGCAAGCGTACGCTCATCGAGGCCTTCGCTCCAGTGTAGAAATGCGTGGGTGAGATCGGCTTCAGATTGTTTGGCGGCATCGGTTATCTGGGCATGAGTGAATCCGTTTACCTTGAGCGCCTCAGGCATGATGTGGGCGCCTTCCCATACCCTACACTCCTCATAAAAGCGATTGGATGGGTGGGCAAGGTCGAGCGCACCGACACTCACGATGGAGTGTTTGCTAGGATCTGTGCCTGAAGCTTCGACGTCGACGACGAGCATGGCGGAATTGTACACTGCGACACTCCAAAAGTCTTTGACGCGTCACGGGGTGCGAGAACGGCTGGGGGAATCTTTTTGCGCTTCCGCCTGTCGTTCGGGTCGCAAAAAGATTCCCCCAGCCGTTCTCGACATCTACCCTATTAGTTAGTTCAAACCTTTGCAATTCTTAGCAGCCTTATACCCTGCTGCCTGAGCTGCGGCCTCGTCCTTGAACCACACTTGCTTCCCTATTGGGATACTTTCTGCAGCTGCGCACCAGGGGAAATAATAGACAGTGCCGGTGTCAGAGCCGACGTATTGCCCACCAAGGAAAATGCCTTGCGGCTCTTGTAAAACAGGTGCTTGGATGATCGAAACCGGCGGTTCGACCTCTTCTTGAGCCGAGAGCCTACCCAAGCCAAATGCGCAGAATGTGCTTAGAAATATGAGTATTATAGTGCCCCACTGCCCTACCAAGCCCTCGAAGGATTCCACGAATACAAACTTGCATTTGTGCCATAATTCCTGTATATTCTCATGACTCCTCATACGGGAATCATACCACTATGGCACATACAAAAGCAGGCGGATCCACAACCAACCTACGCGATTCAAACGCGAAATATCTGGGCGTGAAGCGCTCTGATGGACAGAAGGTAGCTACGGGCGAGATTATCGTCCGCCAACGCGGCACCAAGATCATGGCTGGCAAAAACATTGGTACCGGTAAGGACCACACGCTTTTTGCAATGACAGACGGTGTCGTACGATTCCGCTCCGCACGCAAAGGCAACTTCGACGGCACCACTAGCCGCCGACAGGTCGTCGACGTGGTCGCGTAAATCTCCTAACGCTTAGAGTTCGGCAAGCCCGCCTCGCGGGATTTTGTTTTTTTGGGTCGTTCTTTTTCTGCTGAAAAAGAACTCTGTTTCGCGCCGCCGCGCTGCAAAGACCCCAAAAAACAAAATCCCGCGAGGCGGGCTTGCCTATTGCGCTTCTACGAGTATTGCGAAACGTGTCTTATGTTTGCCGAGCTGAACTTCGATAGTGGTCTCACCAGTCGCTTTGATTGGGTTTTTGATAGTAATTGATTTGTCGTCGATCTCTATTCCTTTCTCTTTCTTGAGAGCGTCGATGATCGTACGAGCGGAAAGCTGTTTGTAGAGATGGCCGGAATCGTTTGCTGCCGCTTTGATGATGAGCGTAAAACCTTCCAGCCTCGCGATCTCAGCCTTTTGGTGCGCGTCTTTTTCACTGATTGATTGCGCCTCATTCTTCATGCGTGCTTCCCATGCTTTGATCTTTTCTGGAGTTGCCTGCTCGGCGAGTCCCTGCGGGATCAAATAGTTGAGAGCGTAACCGTCAGAAATTTCCTTGAGTTGACCCCGCTGTCCGACGTTGCCCGTATCTTTGAGGATAATGACTTTCATACTATTCGTTATCGAGTACCTTCACCGCTGTATCCATCTGCGGATCGTCCCCCTTGGGAGGTGTTGTGGTCGGCGTCGCCGAGAAAATATCAGGTACGAGTCCCGTGTGCGGGATCTGCAAGCCATCAGGACCAAGCCAGCGCGCGACAGTCACCTTGAGCGAAGTCGTGTCGGTGATCGGGAAGAGCTCCTGCACGACGCCTTTGCCATAGGTATTGGTACCCACCATCTTGGCGACACCGTAATGGCGCAAGGCGTCCGAGAATATTTCTGAGGCTGATGCAGAGCCGGCGTCGACGAGGATGACCATCTTGAGATTGTTGTTGAAAATATCGTAGCCTAGAGATCGATGGACAATATTTTGTTGATGGCCGTCATAATCTTCGGTCACGATGATGTCGCCGGTCGGTAGAAACCAGCTTGCCATATCGACGGCAGCATCGAGGAACCCCCCAGGATTTCCGCGTAGATCGAGTACCAGCTTGTTGTCCCCGCTCTGCACGAACTTCTGGAGTGCGGTACGGAAGAGGTCCGGTGCGTTTGAAGTAAATTGTTCAACAGTAATCACGAAAATACCACCGGGCTCTGTCGAGGTAGTGACGATGGGGACGTTGATCACCGCGCGTGTGATCTTGAAGACTTTGGGTGCTGTCCAACCCTGGCGCAGCACGGTCACTGAGACCTGTGTGCCGGCGGGCCCGCGGATCTCGTCGACTGCAGTATCTACGTCAACACCCGCAGTAGAGCTCCCATTGATATCAATGATTTGGTCCCCTGCCTTGATACCAGCCTCAGCAGACGGCGTGCCAGTGAGCGGTGAGATGACGGTGAGCACATCGTTTTTGATATCGATCTCCATCCCGACACCTGTGAAGTTGCCGCTCAGGTCACTGTTGAAATCGGTGTTTTCTTGCGGTGGTAGGAAAAAGGTGTACGGATCGTTGAGCGAATCCGCCATGCCGCCGATCATTCCCCAGACCTCCTGCTGGTCGATACCTGCGGTCGTCGTGGCAAGTGGCGAAGAAGATGCGACGGCATCGGGGACGAAGTTCTCATTGAGCGTGTTCCATGCCTTCCATACGGGAGAAAAGTCGACATTGGAGGGTTCTTGTGAATCATCGGAGACATTGGTGCCTGTATCGGCGGCATGCGCTGATATAAGGAAGCCGCCACCGAAGCCCAAGACCAAGATGGCCAGACCAGCAAGTATCGCAGATCGGACTGTTAAATACCGCTTGCCTTCATGTTCGTACATCGGGACAGTATCTCATAAGGGGCGCAAAGCCTCAAATCCTAAAATAATGGTATATAATGAAGAGATGTATTCGCGTCATGAGCAAGGCGACATCGTATGGATCGACCTCGAGTCCCCCACGCCTGACGAAGTGCGGCGCGTGATCGAGGAGTTTGAGATACTACCACTGGTAGCTGAAGAACTTCTGCTTCCTTCTACCAAACCACGCTCAGAATTCTATAAAAACTACGCATACCTTGTACTCCACTTCCCTGCTCTACGACATAGCCATAAGACGCGCGAGCAAGAGATCGATTTCGTGATCGGCAAAAATTTCCTGATCACTGCGCACTATGACGTGATCGACCCGTTGCATAGTTTCTCCAAGATTTTCGAGGTACGTTCGATACTCGATAAGAGTGACGAAAAGAATGAAATGGGTGACCACGCAGGGTTCCTTTTCTTCTACATGCTCAAAAAGCTCTACAAGGCGGTCGAGCATGAGGTCGAGTACGTGCGTCACGATCTCGCTCTCATCGAGGAGCATATTTTCTCGGACCAGCAGTATCAGATGGTCGAAGCGATCTCGCGGACGGCGCGTGACCTCTTAAACATTCGCCAAGCGATCGAACCACACCGCGAGATCCTGCATACGCTCGAGACAGACGGCACGAGGATATTCGGCGCCGATTTTGATACGTATTTGCGCGCTCTTTCCAACGAGTATTATCGCGTGCATAACCACGTCATGCGTGAGACTGAGTCGCTTCACGAACTGCGCGAGACCAACAATTCCCTGCTCACGACGCGCCAAAACGAAACCATGAAAGTACTTACTGTAATGGCCTTCGTCACCCTGCCGCTCTCGCTTATCGTGCAGGTCTTGGGGATCAACGCGAGCGGGACGCCTCTCATCGGGACGCGCTACGACTTCTGGATCATTTGCGCTCTCATGGCTGCGATCGCGGCGACAATGCTCTGGTATTTCAAATATAAACACTGGCTCTAAGTATGATCATCGACAAACTTCTCAAGCGCGAAAACAGCGTCTCTCATTCGCCGTCGACTCCCCTGTATCTACACAATACGCTCGGGAATGAACTGCAACTCTTCAGCTTGCCGTCGCGCAACAAAGAAGTGAAAATGTACAACTGTGGGCCGACAGTCTATGGGGTCCAGCATATCGGCAACCTTTCGATGTTTGTCTTTACTGATGTTTTGCGCCGTACGCTCGAGTACAACGGATTCAAGGTCAAGCAGGTCATTAATTTCACGGATTTTGGGCATCTCGTCGACGACGGTGACGAAGGAGAGGATAAAATGCTCAAAGGTCTTAGGCGCGAAAGGATGGCTCCTACCATGGACAACATGGCCAAGCTCGCCGAGAAGTATGCACGTGTCTTCATTGAGGACCTGCAGAAGCTTCATATCGATACCGACGCGATAGAGTTCCCACGGGCAAGCCACTTCGTAGCAGCACAGATCGCGATGATCCAGACGCTCGTCGAAAAAGGCTACGCGTACCAGACCAAGCACGGTGTGTATTACGATACGTCGCGCTTCGCTGAGTATGGCAAGCTCGGCAACATCAACCTCGCGGGCCAAAAAGAAGGCGCACGAGTCGCAGCCGATCCCGAAAAGAAAAGCCCGCATGATTTCATCTTGTGGAAATCAGACCCGAAGCTCGGCTGGGAGTCGCCGTGGGGCATGGGATTCCCCGGCTGGCATATCGAGTGCTCGGCGATGATCCGCAGCATCCTCGGCGAGCAGATAGACATTCACACCGGCGGCATCGAGCACATACCGATACATCACAACAACGAGATCGCGCAGTCGGAAGCCTCGACCGGCAAGAAGCCCTTCTCGCGCTTCTGGATGCATCGCGCGCATATCCAGATCACGGGAGAGAAGATCGCCAAGTCGACTGGCAATGTGGTCTATCTCTCTGACGTCGTTACGCAAGGGTATCATCCGCTTGCGCTGCGCTATCTTTTCTTGGGCGCTCACTATCGTACCAACGCCAATTTCTCATGGGATGCACTCGCTGCATCGCAAACGGCACTCGCAAAGATATTCGCCATTGCCGTTCATTACGAAGATCTTGAGCCTGGCCCAGTACCAGAGAAGTGGCGCGCGAAGTTTATCGAGCGTATCAACGACGACCTCGATACCCCGGGCGCGCTCGCGCTCACCTGGGAGATGATCAAGGACAAATCGCTTACGAGCGAAGAGTTGCTCGCGGGGCTTCTAGAGTTCGACAAAGTGTTTGGCTTCAACCTGGCGCATCCTGACGACTCCGCGCGCGCCCTAGCACTCTCCGAGATCAAAGAAGAGATTGACCCGGACGATCTCACGATCGAAGTACGTACACTTGTCGAGGAGCGCGAAGAAGCGCGGCGCAACAGGTCATGGGATCGCGCCGATGAGCTGCGGCAAAAGATCGACGAAGCAGGTTATACAGTTGAGGATTCCAAGGATTCTTTGCGCATCTTCAAGAAGTGAGTGTTGATCGGAATCTCAAGAAATATCGCCGCCCAGAGCATACCTTGCTCTGCACGATAGAAAGGCGTCTTGTACCAGGTGCCGTCTGTATCAAGCATTTCGGGAAAATTATGATGCTTCTCAAGGAGAGTGGCGAATTTCGCATACTCGTCTGCAAACTCGGCACGGCTTGCGCTGTGAAGTACCTGTAGATATATCGCACCGAGCCACGTCCAGAGCGTCGTCCCTTGATAATTAGGCATAAAATAGCGGCCCCATGCATAGTAGCGGAATGACTCCGGAGAATCGGTGTAGCGGATCGGATACGGGTCAGTGAGGCCTTTGTGCTTGATCGTAGCAACGACACTTTCGAGCTTGCCACTGTCCTCAATGATGCCGAGCCAAAAAGGAAAAAGGTTGGCCTCAGAGCTCCACGCGTGCTCGCCGATATCAGCATCAAAATACTCGCCGTTCCAATAATCGCGCACGAGTATCTCGGCATAGTCGTGCTTGAGCCACGGATGTACTGGTATGTCGAGTAGTTCAAGTTCTTTGCGCAAGAAGGCAAGCATCGTCACGACATACGCGCTGCGCCGGTAATGAACGGCGTCACGCAGCTCCGCTATGCGTTTGTTTTCATACAAGAGTCCAGTCTCCGGGTCGATAAAAGTATCACAGAAACGGCGCATGTCGTGCTCGAGAAATATCCGCTCCGTGCCCGAGAGAGGATATTCAGACACACGTACCGCATGCAAAAACCATGGCAATGCATCGATCGAAGGCAGCGGCTGGTCAAAGGCATTGCCCATGGGTGAAAGACACAAGGCCACGTATCCTTCGGAGCGATAGTGGCCGAGCGCCCAGCTGACTGTCGCCTGCACACGGTCGCGCTCGCCGAGCGCTACAAGCGAGCCTGCAACGGTGCCGAAATCGCGCATCCAAAAGAAGTTGTAATGGCCGAGTCCGATCTGATAGAAGGTGCCGTTCCACGCATGCGCGACGATCGTGGCACAGATGTCGCGCGCACCACCTCCAAATACGTCATCCTTCCTGAAGAGCCGGCGCATGAAGGCAAACTCCGAGGTGCGGAGCCTGTCGAACTCTGCTATAAGTTTGCGCGTGCGCATTCACTTCACGCTCCGGTGATGACGAAATTCACCAAGCGATTAGGGACAATGATAACACGCGCAACACTCTTCCCCTCCAAGCGCGCAGCGACATTTTCTCGCGCAGCTGCTTCCACGATAGCTTTATCCGCGTCGGTCTCGATCTCGATCTCGCCGCGCACCTTGCCGTTGATCTGCACTACGACAGTCGATGTCTTGCCTTTCATCTTCGAGATGTCCGCCGTAGGCCACGCCACAGAGCCAATGTACTCTTTCTTGCCCGCTGCTTCCCAGAGTTCTGCTGAGAGATGCGGGGCAAAAGGCGCAAGAAGCTGAAGAAACGTCTTGTACGCGGCAGGCGGTATCGAAGGAAGCGTCTCAAACTCATTGAGAAGGATCATCAGGGCAGAAACCGCGGTGTTCATCTTCAAGGCCTCAATATCATCGCCGACTTTTTGTATCGTTTGGTTGAGGAGCATCTCGGACTTTTCGGGAAGCGGCACGGAGGCATCCGTCTTCAAATCGTTCACGCGCTCGAGGAAGCGCCGGATGCCGATGATATTCGTCGTGCTCCACGGCTTCATGCTCTCGAGCGGGCCCATAAACATCTCGTACATGCGCACCGCGTCAGCGCCGTAGAGCGCCGAGCATTCGTCGGGATTCACGACATTACCTTTCGATTTTGACATTTTGGAACCGTCTTCGGCGAGAATCGTACCTTGGTGGCGAAGCTTGAGGAACGGCTCGCCAAAAGCTACGTAGCCGAGCTTCTGCAACACTTTGGTGAAGAAGCGCGCATACATGAGATGCAGCACCGTGTGCTCCGCACCACCCATATAGAGATCGACAGGCAGCCACTTGTCGAGCGCTTCGCGCGAAGCAAACTCCGTATCGTTGTGCGGGTCGGCAAAACGGAAGTAGTACCAGCTTGAACACACGAAGGTATCCATCGTGTCGACCTCGGGCGTCCAGCCTTTGCCGAAAATAGTTTCAGTACGATCTTTGAGTTCCTTCGACTGGCCCAAAGGCGAAACTCCCGTGGGCTTGAATTCTACATCGGTAGGCAAAAGCCACGGTAAATGTTCTTCGGGAATCGGATGTGCAGCACCTTGCGGATCGTAGACGATCGGAATCGGCGCGCCCCAATAGCGCTGGCGCGAAATGAGCCAGTCGCGGAGTTTATATGTCGTCTTACGTCGACCGAATTTGTCGGTGATCAGCTTCTTTGCTTCAGGTGTCTCGAGGCGATTGAACTCTCCCGAGCCGGTAAGAGTGCCATTGCCCGTAAATAAAACATCCTCGCCATTGAGAGAGCGCAAAGCGTGCTGATGCGTGTCAGGAGTCAGGAACTTTGCTAACTCAGCTTTGGAAAGCCATAAAACATCATGGATCGCGTTTTCAGTGTCTGCAACGTCTTCTCGCGCATCGTCCTCGAGCTCGAGATAAATAACGTGCGCATGCGCGTTGCGATTCGTCTTTTTTGGGACATGGTAAAATTTCCCGTGGACTACGCCAAAATCTTTGACGTATTTGGCGTGTATGAATCCCGTCTCTTCACGAATTTCCATCTTGGCAGCTTCTTCCGGTGTCTGGCCCGTTTCGATACCACCCGTGATGAACGTACCCCATGCCACTTGTTTCCATTTGAGCGCGATATATTTTTCTTCAGACCAATGCTTCACGATCGCAATGATCGCTTCACGATGGTCAAACGGCTCGCCTTCTCTGATCTTGCCGGGTTCGGTCGTTTGCTCGTATGTCGGCTCGAGGACTTCCCTGATCGGCAGATCAAATTTCTTGGCAAACTGATAGTCGCGCTCGTCGTGCGCGGGCACCGCCATGATGGCACCGGTGCCGTAGCTACCGAGAACATAATCGGCAATATACATCGGGATCTTTTCACCGGTCGCGGGATTGACGGCAACGACCCCTTTCAATTCAACACCCGTCTTATCCTTCGCGTCCGCCTGTCGATCAAGATCGGTTTTATTCTTGGTTGCTTCGACATATGCAGCGATCTCGTCGTTGTTTTGAAAGACCGTCCCGTGTCCGAGGGTAAAATCCACCCATGCGTGCTCCGGCGCAAGCACGAGATACGTCGCGCCGTAGAGCGTGTCGGGGCGCGTAGTGAAGACCGTGATGCGCGGCTTCGTGCCGTCGGTATCAACGCGATCGTTGAGCAGAGCATCGCCGAAATCGAGGTGGAAATCGATCTCCGCGCCCTCGCTTCTGCCAATCCAGTTGCGCTGGTTGGTCTTGGTCGACTCGGGCCAGTCAACGTGATCGAGATCATCGACGAGCGCGTCGGCAAAATCCGTGATCTTGAAGAACCATTGCTCGAGATCCTTCTGTATCACTTTGGCGCCGGAGCGCTCCGCGGTACCGTCGGGCAACACCTGCTCGTTGGCGAGCACCGTCTGATCGACCGGGTCCCAGTTGACCTTGGCCTTCTTTTTATATGCGAGGCCGTTCTTGTAGAGCGTGAGGAAAAACCACTGCGTCCATCGGTAATACTCCGGCGTGTGCGTGCCGATCTCGCGCGGCCAGTCATACGAGAGCCCGAGGCCTTTCATTTGCGATTTGAATGTCTCGATCGCTTTAGCAGTCGTCTCTATCGGCGGCACGCCTGTCTTCACAGCGTAATTCTCTGCAGGCAGGCCGAAGGCATCCCACCCCATCGGGTGCAGGACGTTGAAGCCCTTCGCACGCTTGAAGCGACTGACGATGTCGGTTGCCGTATACCCTTCTACGTGACCTACATGCAAGCCCGCGCCGGAGGGATACGGGAACATGTCGAGGATATAGCTCTTTGGAGATGCGGAATCGTCGGATACGGCGAAAGTCTTTTCTTCTTCCCATCGCTTCTGCCACTTCTTCTCGATCTTCTTATGATCGTAATTCTTCATTGTCCAAGCCTACCATGAAGAAAACCCGCTTAAAAGCGATTCGTCGCAGAGGTCAGACCTCTGCACAGACTATAAGACACTTGGTTTCTCTATCGGTGTGATTGTTGTGTTGACCGGGTAACGCTTCGGGTCGATCGTCTGGGTAAAGCACGTATGCCCTGCTCCGTGGTACCAAGTCATATCGAGGCCCCCTGACATTCCAGGATACGTAGCAGCATATGATTGTTGAAGAGTTGGAGAACCGGATTGTGTGGCTGCGTTGAAATCAGCGCAGAGTTTGAATGAATAGGTACTAAGCACGTCATACTCATACGAAATTCCAGTCTGTTCGTCGGTCGGAACGGTAAAGTCAGTGATCGAATTATTGAGGTCCGCAAGATTGGTCGGGAGTTTCCCCTGCTGTTGCCAATACGAGACAATCTGCGATTGGATACTTTCGAGGTCATTTACTTTTTGGTCGTCGAAACGATACAGACGCACAGCCCCCGGCGTACCAATGATGAATATGCCCGCGATGATGGTGAGGACTACGAGCACGCCACTTGCCCAGCCGATCGATTGCGCGTAGCGCGGGTTCTTGTCCCAGTACCCCCAGATGTCGGCAAGGAAGTGCAGGAATGCACCTGCGACCACGAGGAAGACGACGAGCACCTTGAGGATAAAGGGCTCCGAGAGATTGCCGTTGAGGTAGGTGTTGATGAGCGTAATAAGGTCGATCGCCATCGTGGCCCCGCCGACGAAGATCGTCAGCACGAGCGCCCAGCGCCGCACCCACAGCTGCTGCTTCTCGTGATGCATGCGCACATCGCGGCGGATGAAATACATCAGCGTGAGAAAGATCGGAAAAAGTACGACAAGGCAGGCGATCGAGAGCCGCACGGCGGTAGAATACGGATCGTAATTGTAATTCAAGGCATCGGGAAATGCCGTGTCGATGTAATCAAAAAAGAGGGCGAGGAGCGAAAAGACGCTCACGTAGAAAGAAACCATTGCACCGGCCCAGAGGAAGAAATCCTTCGGTGTAACCCTAGTCTTTTCCATATTATGCGAACCGTTTTTCTAATCTAGTAATTCTGCGTTCGTGATCAATAATCGATGTAGCATCCTTGTCCACGGCCTTAGAAATAGCACGGATTTCGAACGTCAGCCTTTCTTCTAATTCAAAAAGGTCGTCTTTCGTGGCGTATTTCGTTCGCAAATCATCTTGAATTCCTCGAAATCTATCGTCGAGACCGATGATCGCTTCGAGTAAATGTTCATTGCTAATATTCTTATTTGATACCCCTTTTTTCATATACCATCAGTATACCAGTTACGTACGTAGAATTTCGAATCAACTGTGCAAAAATTCCATCACGTCACCGTCTTGCACGATGTATTCTTTGCCCTCGGTGCGCAAGACGCCCTTTTCTTTGGCCTTGGCATAACTGCTGCACTCGAGCAGTGTGTCCCAATGAATGACCTCGGCACGGATGAATTTGTCGCGAAAATCAGTGTGAATCGCGGCACCGGCAACCGGCGCGGTCGAACCCTTCGAAATCGTCCACGCACGCGTCTCGTCCTTACCTGTAGTAAAAAATGAGATGAGGTTGAGCAAAGAATATCCGCCTTTGATGAGCGCATCAATGCCGTCGTCCTGCACGCCGAGCTCGCGGCGGAAGTCAGCGCGCTCGTCGTCGTGCACGTCGGAGAGCTCGCGCTCGACACCTGCGTCGACGATTACATATTGCGCGTTGGAGCGTTCCAAGAAGTCCTTGAGCTCGCGCCAACGATTTGCATCTTCCGCATCGACGTTGACCGCGCCGCTCTTTCTATTGAGGATGTACATGATCGGTTTCATCGTAAGAAGATGCAGTGATTTAGCTGCGATCATCTCCTTCTCTTCTAGCTCAATGGTGCGCGCCGCCTTCCCCTCCCGCAAGACAGGTACGATCTTCTGCAGCGCATCGCGTTCGGCGACGAGCGCTTTGTCACCACCCTTGGCATCCTTCTCCACGCGCTCGAGGCGCTTCTCGGCGCTCTCGAGATCGGCAAGCACGAGCTCGAGATCGATCACCTCGATGTCGCGCACCGGGTCAACGCCACCGTCGACGTGGTGCACGTCTTCGTCGTCAAACATGCGCACGACCTCGGCGATCGCATCCACCTCGCGTATATGCGAGAGGAATTGGTTGCCCAAGCCCTCGCCTTGCGAAGCACCTTTGACGAGCCCCGCGATATCGACGAACTCGACCGCGGCCGGCACGACCTTGGCCGACTCGGACATTGCAGCGAGCTTCTGGAGCCGAAAATCCGGCACCGCGACCACTCCCACATTGGGGTCGATAGTGTTGAAAGGATAATTCTCGGCAGGCACGCCCTTCTTGGTCAAGGCGTTAAAAAGCGTCGATTTGCCGACGTTGGGCATGCCTACTATGCCGATTGAGAGAGACATTGAGCCATATTACAGTAATATGCAATTTTAGACTCATTGACAATAATGCATTATATGTAATAATCATATTAGCAATCGCAAATAATCCTAAACAGTGGAGAAAGAGATAACAACCGAGACAATTGAGGGCTGGTCGGAATGGACGGCGCAACTTCTCGCAGAAATCGACAAAGGTTATATGGAGGCGGCAGCAAACATGCTTGCTTGCTGCTGCGAAAGACATTCATACCACAAACCAGACGACCTTGCTGGATACGATTCGGAGGTGAAAATTCCGACAAGAGAGATACGTCTACTGCATCCGTTTTCGTTCAACGCGATAATCGGCGGCGATTTTCCAGACGCCTTTTTCGCGGAAGGCTGGTATGGTCTGTCGTCGACCAGCATTGATGAGGTTGACAAGTGATTGTGTATGTGTGCGTGCAAATTCTGCGAGCGTTACAATCGTTTTGCCCTCCATGTATGCAATACGCTTGTGCAAACCCTCACAAAGCGCTCGATACAAAATCAGCTCAAGACTTTTGGGACTCTTCTTGTCTCTAAAATCTCTAAACGTCTTGTAGTATTGTTGCTTCTCTGTATTGCGAATAATTACGGGTGGATATCCGTACGCCTGAAATTGCATGTTGATGAGTACTCGACCGATGCGGCCGTTACCGTCGCAAAAAGGATGGATGGTTTCAAATTGCAAATGAAATTGTGCAATTTTCTTTATTAGTTCACTTGTGTGATCCGACGTATATTCATAGATCGTGTTTTCAATCATACGAATCACGTCCTCCGGCGCAGGAGCTACGTGTTTGCCTACACGCACATATTCCCCAGCTTCGCGAAACCTACCGGCAATAGCATCGTTAATGCCGCCGATCAAGAGCCCGTGCAAGAAGAGCATCGTCTCACGATTGAGCACGATATCATGTTTTTTCTTTATATACTCCTGCACGCGCGCAAGGTTTTTGGCTTCGAACACCTCTCGCAGGGTGTAATCTTTTGATATTTCCAGGTCGAGAAGGATCTTTTCGGTATCTGGTAGTGTGAGTGTGCTGTTTTCTATCGCGTTTGAGTTATACACCGACTCAGCAAGCTCTACGTCTTCGATAATCGTGAGCAATGATTCCTTACCGGGCTTAAGTGCATCAAAGCGCCTTTTGAGTTCTTGTATGTGAACAATCTTTTTTGATATTCTCATACCTTTATTATAGCCAATTTGCGTTTCCTTGTCAATAAAACGCAAATGATGCACTAATATAGACTCTATTTGCGTATTTTACAATTATCTACCTTCCGTCTAGAGGCGTCGCCTCTGGACGAGCAAGCAGTGTTCTAAATCCCCTTGGTACCCAAGCGCGCCACTTTTGCGAGCCAGCGGTCCTTGCACTCGTCGGTGGGATTCTCGGCCGGACCAAACCAGGTGGCGCGGGTCGAGAAGCCGGCAAACCACAGGATGCCCCACTTGAGCTGGGAGTTTACGTTGCCCGGCAAAAGGCGCACGAACCACGGCGGCGTGCCGGAGGTGATGATGATGCGCGCGGTCTTACCACTATAGAGCCTGTGCCAAAACATCGATCGCTTGCCGGATTTCATCTTGATGTAGCGGAAGGCCGAGCCCGGGAGCCACGCACGGTCAAAGAGTCCTTTGAGGAGCGCGGGCATGCCCACCCACCACACTGGGTGCACTATCACGAAATGATCGCACCATTGCACGAGCTCTTGGAAACGCTTGAGGTCAGGCTCGAGTTCCTGCATCGCGCGATAGCCTTTGTGCAATATAGGGTCGAACTGCATCTCTCCGATGTTGAGCCGCTGCACCTCATGCCCCGCGTCGCGTGCTGCCTTCTCGTAGGTATCGACGATGCATGTGCACATGCCTTCGCTGTCGGGATGTCCATTGAGGATAAAAATCTTTTTGGATTTCATAGGATTATTCGCTTGCAGCATCATCAGCGCCGTCGTCGCCCTCGTTGAAATGCTCTGCATACTCGGGTGGGATCTCGCCGAGACCGTCTTCGGTCTTCATTTTGCGCAAGACAGGATCTTCGTCGGTCTCAAGCGTGTCCCCCATAGCATCTTGAAAGCTTTTCTTGACGTCCATGTCGTCGGGAGTCTGGTCGTTCATCATATGGCGGGATTATATCACGATCTTTTTCCCCGGTCAGCGTTCTTAGCGGCAAGCGCGACCAGTGTGTTCACATCGTCCTGCGTGTCCGCATTGACCCGCCGCTCTGTACCGCAGCGCTCGCAGCGGTGCACGATGCGATAGTGCGGAGAAGCGCCTTCGAGCCCGACAGGCTCCATCATGCCGCCGCATTTTTCTGCGCGGTCACCCGGGTTCTTGTCGACATGCTTGCTCCAGAGACACTGCGGGCAATGGTTGGTATAGCCGTCGCCTTCGATAAGCGCGCCGCAATGCTCGCACACGAAATCTTCTATATGTCGCTTGAATTTCTTGGTCTGCATATTATTGAACGACTACAGATGCTTTGCGGACCACGGAAGCGCCGTTTGCGCCTGTGCAAGTAAGTGTGAAAAAGAGTTGGCCGGTCGTCGTCGCCGCCACAACCGTCGAGCCGACAGAGCCAGTACCTATAAGCGTGCTGCCCTGCAGTACGGTGCACGGCGCGCTTGGTGCCATGTCGGAGGTCGTCCAAGAAATGGTGACCGGAGAAGATGTGCCGACGAACGATGGCGCTACGGAGAGTTGAGCGGCGGCCATCGTATGGCGCGACGCCTGAATCGGTACCGGCTGCAAATCAGTATCGCCGGGAAAAGTTGAGTACGCCGACGGAGTAACGTTTTCAAACGGGCTTACGGTAACATCAAGAGACAGGGCCGGAACCGTGCCAAAATATATATAGATAATGCTGATCGGCAAAACAAAAAGAACCGGCCAAAACCTTCTCATCGCTTCATTGTAGCCCGCATCTGGAACAACCTTTGCCGCCGTGTTGAAAACTAAAGTAAAATCACGACACGATTGTCGGCGCACTCGAGGACGCCGCTCTCGACCGGGAAATCTCGTACTTCGCCCCCGCTTTCTTTCACACTCACTATGCCTGCCTTGAGTGTGCTCACCAAGGGTTCGTGCTGCGGCAGAAGAGTGAATACACCGTCAGTGCCGGGCACTGTCGCTGACACCGCTGCACCGTCGAAGAGCGTCTCCCCGACGGAGGCGATAACGAGATGAAACGTGTTTGGGTGCTCGGCCATTATTCGTGTGCGGCAACTACTTCCGAGATGCCGCCTTTCATAAAGAAATCCTGTTCGTTGCGCGTGTCGTGCTTGCCATCGAGGATCTCGCCAAAGGATCGCACCGTATCGGCAAGCGATACGTACTTACCCTTGGCGCCGGTGAATTGCTCAGCCACATGGAAAGGCTGCGAGAGGAAACGCTGGATCTTACGTGCGCGATAGACAAGGCGCTTGTCTTCGTCGGAGAGTTCTTCAATACCGAGGATTGCGATGATGTCTTGGAGATCCTTGTATCGCTGAAGGACGCGCTTGGTCTCGTTGGCCACTCGATAATGCTCTTCGCCCACGATGCTCGGCTGAAGCGCTGTCGAGCCTGATTCCAGAGGATCGATCGCAGGATAGATGCCGAGCTGCGCGAGAGCTCGGGAGAGCGTGACGGTCGAATCGAGGTGCGCGAAGGTCGTGGCGGGCGCTGGGTCGGTGAGGTCGTCGGCAGGCACGTAGATCGCCTGCACCGAGGTGATCGAGCCTTCTGTAGTAGAAGTGATGCGCTCCTGGAGCAAGCCCATTTCTCCGGCGAGTGTCGGCTGATAGCCCACCGCAGACGGTACGCGGCCGAGGAGCGATGACACTTCCGATCCGGCTTGTACAAATCGAAATACGTTGTCCATGAAAAAGAGTACGTCTTTGCCTCCCTCATCACGGAATGCCTCGGCCATGGTGAGGCCCGAGAGCGCCACACGCGCGCGTGCACCCGGCACCTCGTTCATTTGGCCGAAAACGAGTGCGGTCTTGTCAAGCACTCCTGAATCCTGCATTTCGTGATAGAGGTCATTGCCCTCGCGCACGCGCTCGCCGACGCCGGCAAACACAGAATAGCCGCCGTGCTCGCTCGCGATATTGTGGATGAGCTCCTGGATGATGACGGTCTTGCCGACGCCCGCGCCGCCGAAGAGCCCAACCTTGCCGCCCTTGATAAATGGTGCGAGCAGGTCGATCGCCTTGATGCCGGTCTCGAAGACTTCTGCTTTCGTTGATTGCTTCTCAAAACTAGGTGCGTGTTGGTGGATGGGCATGCGCTTGCTGTCTTTTGGCACATCGGCTATGCCGTCGATGGGGTCGCCGATCACATTAAACATTCTGCCAAGCGCAGCTTCGCCGACAGGGACAGAAATGGGCGCACCCGTATCGATGACTTCCGTATCGCGAGCAAGGCCCGCAGTATCTTGCATCGCGATGCAGCGCACACGGTTGAGGCCGAGATGCTGGGCGACTTCGAGCACGAGACGGCCTTCTTTGACCTTCACCTCGAGTGCATTCTGAATAGCAGGCAAATGATCGTCAAAACGGACGTCGACAACCGGACCGATGATCTGCGTGATGATGCCTTTGCTCATATTTCCTTGATTTTACTTGATATTTCAACAAAAGTAAATTAGTGAAACTGACTAAATGAATATAAGAGATATAAGTTGTGTAAAGCCAAAATATACAAAAGGAGCTATCCAAAACATTGAAAATATAATGCTTGTTGTGTATTGCTTTTTTGTTAGAAAATAACGACTAAGAAATGGAGCGACTATTAACAAGGCTGGTATACCTACAATTACCAGTTCCCCCAAATTCTGATTCAAATTAGACTCACCCGGTGCTCCAAGTCCGGCAATTGCCCATAAATCAAAAAGTAGAGTGATCGGCATCACTATAAGTGTCGCAACGATCGATAGTGTAGATAGTTTTCGTGCTGTTGACTCCATACTATTTCATTGCTTCCATGCCAGACGTTATCTCCGAGACCTCACGCGTGATCGCAGCCTGACGAGCCTTGTTGAACTGCCGCGTGTAGGCGTGCGCCATCTCCTTGGCCTTATCGGTCGCGTTTTTCATAGCGACACGGCGCGCGGAATGCTCTGAGGCCTTTGATTCCAAGACCGCGTGGAAGATCGCCACGTTGAGAAGTTGCGGTAGAATCACGGCGAGCACGGAATCAGCATCAGGCTCGATCGTGTATGCCGCCGGTGCCTTGAGCAAGGTTTCGCCTTGCTCAGACGCTTGAGGTGCATACTTGCCGCGCACCGGTCGGATCTCGCTTACGATCGTACGCATTCCTTCTGGTGTGATCGGTACGATTTGACGCACTACAGCCTGCTGCTCAAAGGTCGAGATAAAATTGGTGTAGGTGATCATGCACTTCCCTATCTCGCCAGCCTTGTGCCAAGCCATTACGAGCTCGGTGACTTTGCGAATATCGCTTTGCGAAACGTCATCAGAAAGATTTTCAAAGCGTTCACGCACATCATACCCGCGCGAAGCGAAATACTCCGCTCCGCGCCGCCCGATTGCGATCATCACAATATCCGATGTAGCGATGTCCGACATCACTATTTCGGCTTCAACCCTGCGTATAATCGAGCTATTCAAGGAGCCTGCGAGGCCTTTGTCGCTCGTGACAACGATAAAGCACGATTTTAGCGAGGAATTGACTGAGGCCGGGCCTCGGTCAGCAGACATGAGCGGGTGGTGCGAAAGGTCGACAGTGCCAGCAAGACGCTCAAGAACACTGAGCGCGGCGGCGGCGTATGCGCGGCCGTTGAGCGCGCGCTCCTGCGCCTTTCGCATCTTGACTGCGGAGACGGCCTCCATCGCGTGCGTGACGGTGCCCGTCTTCTTGTACGACTGGATCTTGAGCTTTATGTTTTTGAGGCTTGCCATGATGGATGTACCGACTTACGAAGTCCGTAATTTACTTCGCTACGAAAAGATCGGCGTGCGCGAGGCGGAATTGTTCCATTGCGCGGCCAAGTTCTTTCTTGGAGTCATCAGAGAGTTGCGCTGACTTTTTGATCTCGGCGAGCGTGGCGGAGTGTTCGCCGTCGAGGTATTCGGCGAAGAGCGCTTCGACTTGCGTCACTTTGGTAAGCGGCACATCAATGAAGAATTTGGAATTGGCGGCATACAAGACGGCGACCTGACCCTCCAGTGGCAGCGGCTCGCCGTTTTTCTGCTTGAGTACTTCGACCATGCGCTGACCTGAGGCGATGCGGTCGGCAGTGGTCTTGTCGAGATCCTGCGCGAACTGCATGAACGCCTCGAGCTCTCGGAACTGCGCAAGCTCGAGCTTGAGGCCGCCTGCGACGGCTTTCATCGCCTTGGTCTGCGCGCTGGAGCCTACGCGTGAGACGGAGTTGCCTACATCGATCGCGGGGCGGATGCCTTTGTTGAAGAGGTCGGTAAGGACGAATATCTGACCGTCGGTGATCGAGATCACGTTGGTCGGAATGTATGCGGAGATATCGCCTTCGAGCGTCTCGATGATCGGAAGCGCGGTGATCGAACCGCCGCCTTTCTCATCACTCAAACGGCACGCACGCTCGAGCAAGCGAGAGTGGAGATAGAAAATGTCGCCCGGATACGCCTCGCGGCCCGGCGGCCTGCGGAGCAAGAGCGAAAGTTCGCGATACGCGACGGCCTGCTTGGAGAGATCATCGTAAATGATAAGCACATCTTTGCCTGCGTCCATGAAGTACTCGCCGATAGCGACACCGGCAAATGGTGCGAGGTACTGAAGCGCTGCGGGGGCTGAAGCAGGTGCATCCACGATGATCGTATATTCCAAAGCACCGCGCTCGCGAAGCTCCTGCACGATGCGTGCCGTTTTCGATTCCTTCTGGCCGATCGCCACGTAGATGCAGATCGGGCGCTTGTCGGCATCAATGCTCTTCTGGTTGATGATGGTGTCGATGGCGATGGTGGTCTTCCCTGTGCCGCGGTCGCCGATGATGAGCTCGCGCTGGCCGCGGCCTACGGGTATCATCGCGTCGATCGCCTTGATGCCGGTCTGCAAGGGCACTGTGACTGATTTGCGATCGATGACGCCGCTCGCTTCTCGCTCCACAGGCATCATCGTCACCTTCTTGAAAGGTCCTTTGCCGTCGATCGGCTCGCCGAGCGTATTGACTACGCGGCCGAGCAACTCTTCGCCAGAGGGCACACTAAGGACATTGCCGGTCGATTTGACCGTCATGCCCTCATAGACGCGCGAGCTCTCTCCGAGGATCGATGCACGTATGCCGTCTTCTTCGAGGTTGAGCACGAGCCCATACAATGCACTACGGTCCTCCATGCTTTCGGACAATTTCTCGCCCTTGCCTTCTTCGAAGATGAGGACCTCGCTCATGAGAGCTTTGGAGAAGCCATCGATAGAGACGACACCATCGCCGACAGCTGTGACGCGGCCCACATGCAGAGCTTCCGCCTTCGGCGTATAGCCCTCGATCTCCTTGATGATCTTTTCGACGATTGATGAATCCATAAAATAGCTTGTAGGTTTTAGCTTGTAGCTTGTAGGAATGCAAATCTACAAAGAAGCGGCACCGACTGCACGATTATACATGTCCAGTAAATAATGCTTGTAGCTCGCATCGATCAGGTGTTCCCGGCCCTCGAGGCGCCATCCGCCGATCAGAGTCTCGTCGACACGCGTCTCGATGTGGCCGGCGTCGATCTCAAAATCGATCAATGCTGCTGCAGCGTCGTTGCGCAATCGATGCTCGTGCTTGTTGTCGGCGATCGTGATCGTCATGAGAGAATTCTTCTCTTGAGTCTGCGCGAGGCGCTTGAATGCAAAGTGAATGCGCGGCCAGAGGTCGAGCCTGCCGCTACGCTCAAGTGACTGGTGGAGATTGCGTACCGCATCTTGCGGCTTTGCTCCTGACTCTATAGTGCGCCAAAGCGCTTGAGCGTATTCGTTTTCCATATTTAGGCGGATTTCTCTCGCAAGATCTTTTCGGCTCCGAGCATTGCGGCGCGCGCGATCTCCTTCTGGCTGCTGAGAAGCGCCTGACGCTGTGCTTCATCGGCACGCGCTGATGCATCCTCGAAGCATGGCCTGCGCCTTCGCTTCGGCGGCGCGGACGATTTCCATACCTTTATCGTCGGCACGCTGCCGTGCGGAGAGCGAAAGCGCTTCGGCTTCGCGCGCTGCAGCGCCGACGATCCCCTCGCCTTCAACTTTCGCCGCTTGCAGGTTGCGCCCCGCCGCCTCGGCTTGGCGCATGCCTTCAGCGATCTTTTCGCGGCGCTCGTCGATCATTGAGGTGATCGGTTTGTAGAGAAAATACGAGAGCGCGGTGAGCAGCACGCCGAAATTGATCGCCTGAATAATCAGGAGACGCCAATCGATGCCGAATGCTGCGAAGAGTTGAGACATGGTTAGCTTCTAGCTTCTAGCTTCTAGCTTCTGGGGAATTTCTAATCCCTAGCGGCTAGCCACTAGAAGCTAGTCTTAGACGAACTTAATGATGAAGGAAACGACGAGTGCAAGAATGCCCAACGCTTCCGCGAAGACGATCGCGAGAATCATGTTGGAGACGATCTTGCCGGAAGCGTCCGGGTTGCGGCCGATCGCTTCCATCGCGCGACCACCGATGAGGCCGATACCAATCGCGGGGCCCAAGACGCCGAAACCTGCGGCGATTGCCATGCCGATAAGACGTGCTGAATCAACATCCATATAAATAAATCTTCGATACTAATTGGTAATTTATGACCTACTTTAGCACAAAACGCGGCGGCGCGCACTGGCGAGGTAGGTATTTTGCCGGCTACGCAGGCCCGACGGGGCCGAGTCCGAGCGCTGGGCTAGCAAGCCCAGATAGCGACGGCAAAATACCTACCTCGCCAGTGCGCGCCTAACAACCTTAATGCGCCGCGTGAGGATCCGTGATGGCGAGCTTGATAAAGAAAAGCGTGAGGAGCGCGAAGACCGCGGCTTGGACGAAACCGACGAATATTTCAAAGGCCATGAGGGGCGCCGGCACGATGTACGGCGCGAAATAGGTCGCAACCGCGATAAGGACTTCGCCCGCAAAAATGTTGCCGAAGAGACGAAAAGAGAATGAGACGAAGCGCGAAAGCTCGGAGACAAATTCGATGATGCCGATCGATGAAGTTGAGCAAGCGGTTGCCGAGTCCCTCTCCGCGGAAGGTGAAGAATTTGCCCGCGTAGCGTCCAGAAGCCTACGGCGATGATGCCGAAGACTTCTATAGAGATCACCGAGATGATCGCAAGCGTGAGCGTCACATTGAGGTCGGTGTTGACGCTGCGCAGAAGCGGCGTGAAGGTACCGTCAGCAGCATAGAAGCCGACTGAGCCGATGCCCGGCGTGAATTCGATCAGGTTGGACGTCGCGATGAAGAGGAAGATCGTGATGAGAAGCGGGAAAGCGCGTCGCGACCATTTTTCGTCCTCGAGCGTCTCCTTGATGAAGTCCTGCATGTAGATCACGAGCGATTCGAGGAGTGCTTGGAAGCGGCCCGGCACGTACGAGAGCCTGCGTCGCACCACGATCGCTGCTATGATGAGGATAGTGATCGCGACCCAGCTCGTGAGCAGGGTGTTGGTGATAGGAATCCCCCACAATGTGCCTATCTGCTCGGGCGCGAGCATGACTGAAATTCCGCTTTGCATAATGGAACGATTCTAACACAAAGCACAAAAAACCGCCCTTACGAGCGGTTTTTTGTGCTTGTCCACTTATCTACTTAGACCTAGTTTATTGCGGCGTCTGGCTCGGCGTGGGCGGGAGCATCACGCCACCGATGAGATACACGACACCGTTCGACGCTTTGTATTGCGTGATGATGATCGCATTGCCTACGCGAGCGATGTTGTCAGAGTAGGTGAAGTTGATGGCGTCGCCCGAGAGCGCCTGGATCGAGCCCACACTGAGCGCGGTGTCGTCGATAGCGCGGCCCGAGACGACAGCGTATTCCACATAGCGCTTGAATTGCGCGGCGGACATGTCGGAGATAGTCCCTGCGGGAAGCTCGCTCAGAGCGCCGTCGGTCGGCACGAAGATCGTGTACGGACCTTTGCCGGTGAGCTTGGCGCCAACGCCACTCGTCTCAAGGTACGATGCGAAGCGCGTCGCGCCGGGGATGCTCTCGGCGACCGCGACGACGGAGTCCGACGTGCGGCTCACACTCTGCGGCGCAGAGGTCGTCGCCATATTCGCAGTAGTCGAAGTAGCAGTGCTACTGGTGCTCGTCGACATACCACCAAGCTGCATCCCTACCGGGCCACTGCCTGCGTACCACCACCAGCCAAGACCGACTACGAGGATAACTGCGACGACTCCAACCCAGATATCTCTGCTTTTCATATATTTCATGTGGATGAACTTGTAATTGATTGCACCGACAACGTCTCGACTTTCTTCATGATGCAACTCCTATGATAATGCCTCTTTCGTGTGAACGTATCATGAAGCAAATACAGAGGTCAGACCTCTGCATCATACTCCCCTGTCTATGGTTTGCCCGCTGTGATATGGTGGCCTGAGTAGATGCAAATGGAGATCCCTATGACGACAGTGATGGGAGTGATAGGAAGAAACGGCGCCGGCAAGTCGACCCTTGTGCGACTCTTACGAGAGATATGCGTCGGCAGCAGCATTGAGTCCCATTCCTCTGGCGCGCTCATGGTTGAGACACTTGGCCTCTGGGGCGTCGCGCTGACTAGGGACAACCTGCAAAAGCTTCCCGTCATGATGGAAGCGACGTACGGCACAGGCTTGCTTGCTAACGCCATGCGAGCGCGGCTCGAGGCGAGCTGCGCAGACATCGCGATATTTGACGGCCTGCGCTGGCAAAACCAGCTTTACAGCGTACAGTCATTCACACCACACGTGCTCGTGTACGTCGATGCACCGCAAGATCTGCGCTTCGAACGCTTGAGGGCACGCGCGACCAAGCCGGGCGAGGCAGCCATGAACCGGGAACAATTCCTGAAGGAAGAACAGGCGCCGACAGAAGTAGAGATCAGCCTGATCGCCCACGAAGCAGACTTCACGATACACAACACCGGGGATCTCGACGATTACCGCGCACAAGTCCTCAACCTGTGCCAGCAGTACAGACTTATAGCGGCGCTCTCATGAGCGCCGTTTTCATTGATAGTGTCGCGATGCAAATTTTGAAGCACGTCAAGTCTCTGCTACTATGGCGGTGTTCCTCTCGCTAAGTATTTAGGGGCGTGCCCCGCAAAGCCTTGGCGAAGTAGGGCCCTATCGTCTAACGGTTAGGACGCCGGCTTCTCAAGCCGTTAATCGGGGTTCGATTCCCCGTAGGGTCACAAAAATAACGAGACCGATGCATGTCATCGGGCGAATCTATTTTTGTAGGCCCTACGGGGAATCGAAAGACGGAGGCGAGGTCCCCTGCAAGCTTGCAGGGCGCCCAGTCAGGGTCGTGGAATTTTTGGAGCGACGGCGACAAAAATATCCCTGACCGATCCCCGTAGGGTCACAAATTTATTGCACCACATCTTTACATCTTTTGCGGGGTCTGACCCCCATTCGCTCGTTGCGCTGGCCAGAGTGATCGCATTTGTGCTCGCAATCGGTTTTTCTTATTTTGGCGATATGCACATAGCGGGAGGTCCTATGCGAGCTGCGATACTGGCCGGTATCGTTGCCGTCTTCGCAGTGAGGTACCCTGACGCATCAAGGTGGCTCATGATCATACTTATATGTTTTGAGCCGGAGCTTCAGGCCACGACGCAAGGTGAGTCCCTGATATTCGTGTTCATTTGTATGGTACTTCTATTCCCAATGCTCTTCACCCTTTGCCTAAACCAGATCAGATCTGACCGAGGCGAAAGGATCGGATGAAGAAACTAGCGAAAGAGCGGCATCGGCTCGACTTCGTGGCCGTGCCCGCCACACAGACGTCGCACCTTCTCGTAGTGCGGCTGATGCATGATGGCTCGGTCTGCGTGCGGCCATACGGACCTATGCCATCCAAAAGAGTAACGTCGATGCAGGCGCCTGCACGGATACGCTGGTGGAAGCGGCATCTCCCCTACGCCCGGGGAAGGATTCGCTGGTATGATTACATATCGAAATATGAGCGGAAGATATATCTGAAATCAATCGGGATTCGTGCTCCATGGAGACAGCACATCAGAGACATCGATGAATACGCGCAAAGAGCCGCCCGTTGAGGGCGGCTTTTCTTTTGCCAGTTATCGATCCTTCCATTCGCTCTCCTGCCGCACGAGAAGCTCCGGCGCTTTTGAGGGTTCCTCAAGGAGGAGCGCAACGGTCTTTTCCATCCGCATCGACTGCGAGCCTTTGACGAGGATGATGTCGCCCTCCCTGATCTCTTGCACGAGTTCCACCGCTGCGCGCTCCGCTTCGCCTACTTCGTATTCGCGCACTTGGACGTCGCTCATTCCCGCATCAAGCGCTGCCTCGCCGATCACGCGTGCACGGAAGCCTATTGTAATGAGCATATCGGCACACTGCGCTGCGCGCTCCCCTACGTGGCGGTGCGCATCGGTCGAATATCTTCCGAGCTCAAGCATGTCGCCGAGGATGGCGATCTTGCGGCCGGTAGTCTCTATCGAAGCGAGTGTATCGAGGGCAGCGAGTACTGCTGCGGGAGAAGAGTTGTACGTGTCGTCGATCACGGTGCTGCTGCGGATGCCCGAAAGCACGCGCATGCGGCCGGGCGGCGGCGACCATTGCAGCAAGCCTGCGGAGGCATTCGCGAGATCGATGCCAACGGTATCGGCGACGGCGAGCGCGGCGAGCGCCGCTGAGACGCGCGGATACCCGAGCGAGCCGCGGATCGTTATCTCCTCAGAAGTCTCGGAGTGATTCGCGCGAAACATCATACCGAGGGGCTTGCCTTCGCTGTAGAGCACGCGACTCTCGGACGCGAAGAAATCGTCATTTCCTTCGATGCCAAAAGTGACCGAGCGCCCGTGGAAATCACTGCGCAGGTCGCTCATGCGCGGGTCGTCGCCGTTAACCACGAGCGTGCCGCCGGGCTTCATGTACTCCGCGAGCTGGCGCTTCTCGCGCAGCACCGCTTCCGGCGAATCGAAAAACTCGACATGCACGGGGATCTCGGGGATCGCGGTGATCACCGCGATGTCGGGCCGCAGCCAGCGCGCGACATTCTTAATGTCATTCGGCCGGTCAGCACCGACTTCGAGGACGAGCCATTCGGGATATTCGCTCTTGACGATGATCAGCAAAAAGCCGCTGACGATGTTGGCGATCCATTTGAACGGGTTTTGCCACGCATTCTCGAGGCCGAGGATCGTGAGCGGCACGCCAAGCTCGCTGTTGAAGCTCTTCTGGCTTTTGCGGATGCGCAGGCTCGACGAGAGCGCCGCGAAGATCGCGTCCTTGGTCGTCGTCTTGCCGACGCTCCCGGTGACCGCGATGATGCGTGGAGAGTAGCGCGCGAGCACGAGACGCGCTTCCCAGGTCAGTATGGCGACAATGATTTTCTTAAAAAATTGCATGTAATGAATTGGATTTTCTGAAAGCTGAAACCTGACAGCTGAAAGCTACTATCTATCTGGCGGGATGTTGTAGTAGTTTATCAGGAATTGCTCGAGCTGGTAGTATGGGAGATCCCACGTGTAGGCGGAATATTCTTGCCCGATAGGATGATATGCGTAGAGGAAGACGATGAATCGCGGGCTGCTTGCAGGGAAATAACCGAAGAAAGAGTGGATGTAATACGAGCCTGGGTAGTAGCCGCCGGTTGCAGGGTCTGGGATCTGCGCGGTGCCGGTCTTCGCGGCGGCAGTGTAATGCTGCATTTTGATCTGACCGTTGAGTTCGTAATCGTCATAGACGGTCTCGAGCATGTTGGTCACGGTCTGCGCGCTTGAAGGCTTCAAAACCTGCGGACCTTGCGGATATGAGAGCGAACGCGTGATGCCGTTTTCATATTGGATTCCCGTCACCACATGCGGCGTCACCAAAGTACCATTGTTGGCGAGGAGGTCGATCGCGCGTATCATTTCGATCGGCGTCACCGTGATCCCTTGTCCAAAGGATGCAGTATCGAAGTTGACGGCGGGGCCCGAGCCATCGTCGAGATTGGTAAGATTGCCGGTCTGCTCGTCGGGCAAATCGATGCCGGTCGAGCTCGCAAGGCCGTAGGATTTCATATACTTGGTAAAGGTCGGATAGCCGGTCTGTGTCGCGATCCAACTCGCGCCGACGTTGAGCGACTGGTCAAGCACGACAGGTACGGGGATCACACCGCGTGCCTTGAAGTCATAATTGCAGACTTTGGCACCGCTCACGGTGATGCATCCCGTGTCGTCATAAGTAGTCGAGGCGCTGATTGCTCCGCTGTCGATGCCCGCAGCCATAGTAAGCGGTTTCATGATCGATCCGAGCTCGTAACGACCTGACACGAGAGAGTTCTGATAGACCGACGGATCGCTCGCTGCGCTGTAGTCGTTGGGGTCATAGGTTGGATCCATCGCCATCGCATAAATCGCACCGGTCTTTGCGTCCATGATGATCCCGCCGTCGAAGGCCGGCGTGTACTGCTTCATGATCTGGTCAAGCGTCTTCTGCAGCTCCTGCTGCACAGTCGGCTCGATAGAAGTAATGATCGAGCCAGATTGGGCAGAAGGGTTGAGCGTGACGAGATCCTGCACGTTGGCGAAGATCTCCGCGAAGGGGTTCACGTAGAGACCTGAGTTGGGCTCGACAAGCGTGTCGTTGTATTGCTTCTCGAGCCCGTATTCGCCGACCTTCTCTGACGAAGTACCCTCATAACCGACAAAGCCAAGTACCTGAGCAGCAAGATCACCGCCTGGGTATTCGCGCCACTGATCCTGAGCAAGGATCACTCCCGGGATGTTGGATGCCTGCACCTTGGAGCCGACATCCGCATCGAGATGAATAGCGACTTCTTGATAAGTCCCGCCTGATTGCAGAGCGGCATCGAAGTGAGATTGGTCGATCGGCGTGATCGCGTCAAGCAATTGGTATGTCTTTTGCGGATCGGTGATCTCGGAAGGATCGATGGCGATGTCGTAGCCGGTCTCAGAGACGGCAGCGGCGACCAACTGCCCCGTCTTGGTAGTGAAATAAATATTGCCTCGGTTGTCGCCCTGGGTGTCGGGCTCGATGTATTGTCCAAGGGCTTCTTGCTCGTAGGAGCTGCCGTGCACGATCTGTACGAAGTACAGCCTGAGCATGATGGTCAGCGCTACAAGTATGAAAACGACGGAGAGGATCCGCGCCCGGAAAACAATCGACTTCATGTGACACTTATTATAACGCGTTTAAGAGCCTAGATCGCGGTGCTTGCGATGGTACCTGCATCACTTACCTGATCCGGGCGGTCAACGTAGTTGGTATCTTGTACCGGTACCAAGCCAATGCTCGCTCCTGCCTGCGGCGTGATCTCTTGCGTCAGTGCGAAATACTGATTCTCAAGGCCACCGATCGAAGCATCGATCTGATTGATCTGCGTGAGCGCTTCGCGCCGATACATCACGTTGAGTACTGCAGCGGAGACGAAATAGAGATAGAGGCAGATGAGGACGATGATCGCGAAGTAGAGACCGCGCAGAATATTGCGTTCGATAGGAAACTCGGTGGCAAGCGCATTACGCGGCTTCGCCGCTACCGCTGCAAAATCGAGCCGTCCTTGGAAGACAGATGCCTGGTGCTTACTGGTCTTGGTTTGATGGCTCATAGGTAGTTATATTTTTTCTACGATTCGAAGCTTGGCGCTGCGTGCACGGGGGTTTTCTTTTAATTCCGAAGCTGAAGGCTTGAGCGGAGAGTGCGTGATCCGCCGGATGATTCCGATACGTTCCTGTTCGAGAAAGAGTTCTTTGACGGCGCGATCCTCGATGCTGTGGAAGGTAATGACTGCGACGCGCCCATTGCTCGCGAGAAGATCGAGCGCATCAGTGATCCCCTGCTTGAGCGCACCGAGCTCGTCGTTGACTGCGATACGAAGTGCTTGAAATGTCTTCGTCGCGGGATGAATGCGGCCGTGGCGGTATACTGCTGGCACTGACGCTTTGATGACTTCGGCAAGATCAGATGCGATCTCAAAGCGCTTGGTGGAACGACGCTCCACGATCGCTTTGGCGATCCGCCGTGAGTATCGCTCATCGCCCCAGCCGTAGATCACATCCGCGATAGATTCTTCCTGCCACGTGTTGACGATCTTTGCGGCAGTGAGACTGTTTACATCCAACTCTTTGGCGTAGGTCATCAGCAGTGGTTCATCTGACAAGAATGAGAATCCTCTGCCGGAGGCGAGCTGGTATCCGCTCCAACCAAGGTCGAAAAGTGCCTTATCGATCTTCTCGATGCCATGATCATTCAGCGCGCGCTTGATGTCTCTAAAGTTGTCTTCTATACAAAATTTTTGCGCCTGTGCGTCTTTCAAAAGTATCTGTGCCCTTTCGATCGCGTCATGATCGAGGTCAAAGCCGATGAACGTGCCGCTTGCGTCGAGTTTCTCAGCGATGGCACGAGCATGGCCCGCGCCGCCGAGTGTCGCGTCGACGATAATATCATCAGGCCGTATCTCGAGGCCTTCTATTGCTTCGTGTAAAAGAACCGAGCGGTGCACTATGGTTGATGGCACCGGGTCGCTGGAGGAAAGTGCTCGTCGCGTGCGCATGACGTATACAAATCCTCCAACGACCAGGTACAACCAAACAGTAACCAGTGGGATTACAGAGCGCCGATCTCACCGAGCTTCTCGGCCATCGCGTCTGCCTGACTCACGATGCGCTGCTTGTACTCGCTCCAGCGCGCCGCGTCCCAGATCTCGACCCGATCCGATACTCCCGCAAAGACGATCGTCTTCCCCAAGCCCGCGAACTCCTTCTGGTGCTCAGGCACGAGGATGCGGCCGGCAGAATCACACTCTACTTCGGCTGCTCCCGAGAGTATGAAGCGGTTGAATCCGCGCGTGTCGGCCTGCGCGAAGGAAAGTTCCTGCAGCTTCTTGGCGACTTTCTCCCACGAACCTCGCGGGTAGACGAAGAGACAGTTATCGAGGCCGCGCGTGATCACCATTTTCTTGCCCAAGCCCGTACGAAAGGCTTTGGGGAGTGATACCCGCTTCTTCTCGTCGAGCGTGTGTTCGTATTCGCCTAAAAACGTCATAATCGTGCGATAATTTCTCTCTCCCACTTTTTCCCACTGCATTAGAGTATAAACCACTATACCCCACCGCAACACAGTTATCCACACGACGAATGAGGATTTTGTGAACACATAAAAAAACTGCCACGAAAGGCAGTTTTGAGTTGAGCTAGCGAGGTCGAACCTCGAGGTTCGACCTCGCTATTGTACATTGAGGATCAATAATATATCCGTGACCCCAAACATTTCTGATATATTCTTTCCCATTTTGACGAGGGCCGAGTCGTCGACAGACCTTACCAACATAAGTACTGACAGTATAGCTACCCACACTATGACCGTCTGGAAACATGTACCAATTAATGTCATCCTTGTGTATGACAGTACCCATCTCCCTCGCAAGACATTCAACGAGGCGTCGTTCGCGTACAGGCATTTCAATGGGTCTATTCAGTATAAATACTTGGCTTTTTCTGAGATCCACTACGAGATCATCAGTACAGACGAGAGACCAGATCGAGGACATTTTCCAACCCCGTAAATGTGTTAACCAAAATTATAATGCATTTATTATATCTACCTGTCAATCATCTCTGCGGAACCCTATTTTTTCCTGCTGATAGAGCGGGAGGGTCGCGAGGATCTCGTGGGCGAGGCCGAATTCTTTGGCTTCGTCGGCATGCATGATCTTGCTTTTGCGCAACATATTGGCGACGACTTCAGTGTCGTTGCCACACTCGCGCGCGATGATAAAGATCACTTCGTGCAGCTCCCTGCGAAATATTGCAAGCGCTTCTTCATGCACGTGCACGGGCGCCGTCTGGTCGGGAATCGTGTAGCGGCCCTCGCGGAAGAGGAAGCGGCAGCCCTCGACGACGCCGCGCTTCTTGCCCGCAAGGAAGACGATCGACGCCGCCACATCGATCTCGCCGAAGGCAAGCGTCTCGACCTCGATCGGGAGCGCCTTGAGGTACATGTAGAGGTTGATGCCGCCGTTGATGTCGCCGCCACTTGCCGCGATCAGGAAGCGCAGGCTCTTCACCGGCTTGCTGTAGATCTCCTCGTTGATCCATTTGATCGCGTCTTGCACTTCCCTCCTGTCGACTTGGCCTGTGAGCGCGTACCAGATCTCCATCTAGAGAGTATAGGAATCGAGAATTAAGTTTTCATTAACCAGTGCTCCCACGAGGAATCGAACCTCGATCACAAGCTTCGGAAGCTCGCGTTCTATCCATTAAACTATGGGAGCGTTCGCAAAAACATACCACATTTTTGATATTGCGGACTATTTTGGTACGATGTGGACCTAAGGGCCATTAGCTCATCTGGTAGAGCGCTTCCATGGCATGGAAGAGGTGAGCGGTTCGAGTCCGCTATGGTCCACACAACATCAAAACCCGGCAGAGCGCCGGGTTTTGAGATTTGAGATCTAAACTTCGAGACCTATCGACTCTGCCCCTGCACCTGTGCCGGCATCATCGGGGGTATCGCGGGAGTGCTGCTCGCCTGTGGAGGCGGCATCATTTCACCATGGCATGGCGAGCGATCCTGCATGCCCGGCAAAATCGTATGTGGCATGAAGAGCGCCACTGCAACGGACGCAGACTGGTCTTGTGTCGTTGTCGTTGCGCCGTTCATGCCGGGGCCACAGGGTTGGATGATCATCGTGCCTTGCGTGGAGCTGCCCATCATGCCGCCGCACGGATGCATCATCGGGCCCGTGCCCGAAGCCATGTATCCCATCATCGTCTGCATGCCGCACGGCATCGGCATCATGCTGGTGGTTGAACTCGCGTCACCGGAGTGTCCTTGCCACATCATGGTGGAACTTCCCATACCGCCGTCGTTGCTATTCCCACCGCAACGTCGCATCAAGAATTGTCGAGTCATCGGGCCGAAGCTACCAGTCGATGAGGAGATGCCGAAATGCATCTGGAAGGCGCCGAGCGCCTGCGCAGTCATACGGCCGAAGTAGCCGGTACTGCTCGCCTGCAAAAACCCATCGCCTGAGAGCATCTGCTGCAATTGCATGACATCGTCTCCGTGCGAGCCCACAGATAAATCGCGCTCGAAAGCAGCACAGCGCATCATGCCGCCGCCCATTCCCTGTCCATCGTCTTGTATCGGCGGCGTGCCACTGGCATCACCTCCCCAATGCATCATCGGCATGGAGCTTGTCGCAGCAGATGATACGAGCGTGCGAAGCTGCATCTCAAGCGACTGTATCTGGCTCAAAAGCGACTGTACCTGCGAGCTTACATCGCTAGAAGATGAGGCCGTTTGTGCCGAAGCGTATACCGGCGCTAGTAATCCCAACACTGCTAAAAGACCTGCTAATTGAAAAGTATATTTCTTCATACTCTGTGATTATACCCGGCTTTCATTACAGCAAAATCGGAGGTGGGTATAACGATTTTTGGTTGTCGGGCTGCCGGGAATCGAACCCGGTCTACATGCACCCCATGCATGCGTACTACCGGTATACTACAGCCCGGTCGAACAAGGCTTGGTGGCCTCATTCTTGTCGGGCTGCTGGGAATCGAACCCAGTCTACACGCACCCGAAGCGTGCGTACTACCGGTATACTACAGCCCGTTGAGCGCTTATCTTAGCAAAGATAGCAGTAATTGCCTATTGGTATTTGAGTGCATCCTAAAGGATTCGAACCTTTGACCTTTCGCGTGTGAAGCGAACGCTCTAACCAACTGAGCTAAGGATGCGTATCGCCAGTATTGCGTAAAAACGACTCGTCTTCAAGGATTAGTGCCAAATAGTGATGTCGGACATCGCTATGTAAAGAAAAAGCGCCGCATTTCGGCGACGCCTTCAGTGCGTGTACAGAACCTAGATCTGAACTCCGTATCGCGCTTGATACTCTACGATGGCCTTGATTTTTGCTGTCATACCGTTCCGCTCACGAAGCATTTCCAGCAGGTCAATGGTGGTTGCTATCGCGATCACCGGAATACCTTGACCTGCGATGTACTGCCTCGCCGACAGTATCCCATCCTCAGTCATGGACTCATGCCGCTCAAGTCCAACTACAACACCGCGGAGCTTGCCTCCATGACTCTCGATGAAAGCCCGTGATTGTATAAAGGTGCCACCAGTCGTCAGCACATCATCGACCATTACGACATTTTCATGTTCGAGCGAGGCCCCGAGAAGATCCCCGCCTTCAAGATGATCTTTCGCCTCCTTGCGGTTTGACGCGTGTCTTATCCTCACACCGAAACTACTCGACAGGTGCATAGCTGCCGCGTGCGCTATTGCGGCGCCCTTGTAGGCAGGTCCAAAGATTACACTGTGTGGAATCTGCGACTCATACAAGGCCGTCGCAAAGGCGATACCGAGAAAATTAAGGGCGTGGCCGGTATCGAACCCGTTCACATCAAGGCAGTACGGGCTCATGCGTCCTGAGCTCAGTTTGTATTCGGGACGGTCAGATAGCTTGAGCGCACCCGCATCTAATGCTACTGCCAAAAATGTACTCGCTTTCATCGGTCTCTCCTTCGTATTGCTGAAACCACGGTGTTTCAGTTGCCGCGCTGAACAATACCAACTCGAGTGATGATTCACAACCACAAGAGAGTGGACTCGGATGCGGCGGTAGTATATCCTTCGTACGTTCAGGGCCTGTAGTAAAGTGGTATTACACGGCATTCGCATTGCCGGGTCGGGGGTCCGATTCCCCCCAGGTCCACATCGTGGGAGTTTGCGACAGCAACTTCCTCAAAAAGCCTTGTAGCGCTTAGTGAATCAGCGGTCCAATATCCGTCATTTTTGCTATAGGGCAATCTCTCATCAAATAGCACATAAAAGAGGCGGTGCTTCTCGTATACATTCACAGATTCCCATACCGTTATTGGGCTTTTGAGCATTTGCGATGCCTTTTCGTATGCGGTCCGATAAGGGACCGAGAGGTCAATATCAGCGATTTTCTCGTCTTCGAATCTCTGCACTTCCTTTGCAGCGTCTTCAATCTGTTTCTCGTACGCTGAACGTACAATATCCGAAGTTGTTTTGCGTGCCATTTCTGGGTCGGGCTCCACCTGCCACCACTGGTGGGCAGGTCAGGCTCGATTAATTCCTGCGGAAATTCAGCGGTCGATCTTGGCTGGACTGAAGTAGGGACGGCTTGGATTTAATCCAATACCGCTATGAACACCAAAGAGCGCATCGCTCTCGGGTACGTCATGGTCGCGTGCGTGCCATACCGTCGTCTCAAAAAAGGCGGCAGAATTTATGCTCGCGCGTACGGCAAGCGTTGTTTTCCAATCTGGCGTAAGTTAGATGCGAAAACGACAAAGGCCACGACCAAGTCGTAGCCATTATCGAGACAAGCAAAGGCTGGATACACTCCGGCCTTTTGCTTTTTACCGCCACCCATGAAGTGGTATGCACAGTATGCATACGATGTGTGCTTGCGTGCAAGCGGTATGTGGTGGATAAGTTGACAATCGCACTATCCCCATCCGTAGTATTATCAAGTACTTGACAATACCAATCATGAGAATATACTGACCCTATGAAAAAGCAAAAGGAAATAAGCATCGTGGAGTTTCTAGGCAAGCGCTTTCCCGATGAGGCCAGCGCGACAGCGTTCTTTGTCGAGAAGCGGTGGGGCAAGCATGTATCCTGTGCCTATTGCGGAAGCAAAAAAATCTACAACGTGAGCGGCATACAGCCCTACAAGTGTGGCGACTGCAAGCGCAAGTTCACAGCAAAAACGGGTACAATAATGGAAGGTAGTAAGGTGCCACTTCGCATGTGGCTGTTGGCTATGTACATCATGGGAACCTCGCGCAAGGGCATCTCGTCGATTCAACTCTCAAAGCAAATCGGTGTAACACAAAAAACAGCATGGTACATGTCGCATAGGATTCGCCAAGCATGCGACGAGGTGGTGAAGCTCAAGGGCATAGTGGAAGTGGATGAGACATACATCGGCGGCAAGGAGCGCAACAAGCACGCTAACAAACGCTTCAACAGTGGACGTGGAGTTGCAAACAAGGTGCCTGTGGTCGGGCTTCGGGAGCGGAGTGGCAAGATTGTGGGGCGCGTGGTAAAAAACACGAGCGCACGAACTCTACAGGGCTTGATTGTGGAAAACGTAGCGCCGAGGTCGAAGGTCTTTACTGACGACCATCGTTCGTACACAGGGCTTGCGAAAAAGGGCTATACTCACGGCGTCGTAAAGCACAGCAGGCGGCAGTACGTGAACGGCATCGCAAACACCAACAGCATTGAGAGTTTTTGGGCAGTTTTCAAGCGTGGCCTGTACGGCACCTACCACAGTGTGAGCAAAAAGCATCTCCAGCGGTACGTCAATGAGTTTTGCTTCCGATCAAGTAAGGAGTTCGCGCTTTCGTTCGTTGACGCTGTGTGTTTGCAAGCAAATGGAAACACGTTACACTATAAGCAACTGACCATGTAGCCTATGAAACAAGAGATAAAGCCGATAAGGAAATCCTTTGACCAGATTGTGAAGTCAGTCGCAAAGTACAATCCAAATCCCGACAAGAAATTAAAGCCCATCAAAAAATTCAAGCAAAAATCGAAGAAGAAATAATATGGCCGAAGAAAATAAACAGCCGAATATCGCACCGCCCTCTAACGTTCATGCCGTCATTAAGCGTGCAGTCGAAATCTACGAGGGGTTGAAAGCCCAACTTGAACCCGCGCAAAACGGTAGGTATGTAGCTATCGAAGTTGAATCTGGCGAACATTTTTTGGGTGATACCCGAGAGGAAGCAGTCAAACTATCGAAAGCTAAGTACCCCGATAGAATTACTTTTACCAGAAAAATTGGTGAGGGCGAGAAGACTTCTCGACATTCCTCATGGGAACGTAGGCATCGAAAGTATGCTGGGGTACTTTGATGCCAGCGATGGCAATCCTAAGATAACTCTTGAGATTGCAGGGACAAAAGGAACCAAGGTACAAATTCCTGCTTTGTTTGATACGGGGCACAATGGAAGTCTCTCACTTAGCATTCTCCAACTCATTCAAGTTGGGGCAGTTTTAGCCGACATGGGTGAAGTCGAGTTGGCAAACGGCCGGAAAGAATTGATGTACTACTTTCTCGTAACGGTAACGATTGACGGCACCGAAAAAGAAGTCCTCGCTTCTATGATAGAGAATCCAAATTGTGATGAAGCGATTGCGGGCCTAGAATTGTTCGCGCCATACGTGGCCGTAATTGATTTCGAGGACAAAACAATCAAATTCGTAAAGAAGAAAGAAGTCGAAAAGGAGCTTAAAAATTAGGTGTTATTAAGTATATAGTTCCCATTTTTAAATATTTAATACGCCTTTATTCAGAAACGAAGACAAACATTCCGCACTTGGAGGCGATCGTTTGTTTGAGAAATGAGATCAATTCTTCCAAATCCTCGTCACGGAGATATCTCTTATTTGCATAACCTTCGGCTGTGTTTACGTTTTCCAATTCTGTAAGGAATGTTTCAAGCGATTCGACATTTTTGTATTTGAACGCGGGGGTACCGTACGGAGAAAGTGGCAGATCGGAATAGTTATTCGCTGCAGATTCGCCCCACGCGAAGCGAAACAGCTCGGGCGTCTCTTCGTCGTCGACATAACACTCGATCGTCAGTGTGTGTTTGGCGAGCACTGCAACGAGTGCTTGAAACGCATAGATAAACTGGGCACCATCCGGATTTTCATGAGTCTTTGAATCTCGCGAGTAGTCATGCTCGACTATTTTTGTTGCATATTTCCTCTTTTCAGGATCAACGATTTGCTCAAGCAGCTCGCGCTTCTTTGCGTCAAAAGCTTCTTGGAGTTTATCTACCTCGAGCGAATACAGCGACAGGAAGTTTGAAGCCATATATAACTCTCCGTAACGTTTATTTTACGTTCACGATTTTGTACTTCTGAGCACCTTTGGGTGTCTCGAAAGTGAAGGTATCCCCTTTCTTCTTTTCCATGAGGGCTGAACCGAGTGGTGAGAGATGCGAGATCTTATGCTCCTGCATGTTGGCCTCGGCACTGCCGACGATCTCATAGGTATGTTCGTCTTTTTCGCCTTGCTTCTGGATGGTCACGTGTGAACCGAGCGAGACTTGGCTGCCCTTGGTATGCTCGATGATGCGCGCGTGCGAGAGGTTTTCCTCGACGATGCGGATGCGGTCTTCGGTGGCAGCCTGGAGGTTGCGCGCTTCTTCGTATTCGGCGTTCTCCGAGAGGTCGCCGAGGCTTCGTGCGTATTCCAGCTGCTCGGCTATCTCACGCCGGCGCACGGTCTTGAGATGATCAAGCTCTGCAGTAAGCTCGTCAAACTTTTCCTTGCTCAAATAGGTGGTCTCTTCAGTCATAGATTATTTTAGAGTTCTTGCGGGTGCATTATACAGGCTTAACTTGCAGGAGCAAGTGGAAGACTTGTTCTGCACGAATACCCTCTAAAGAAAGAAACCACCCGAGAAGCGGATGGTTTCAGTGTAAGAACCATTATGGAGGATGTATCAGAGGCCTCTCGTCTGGGCCTCGAAGAGTTGGCGGTACATACCATCAATATCTTTAAGCGCAGAGTGACTGCCCTTTTGGATAAGGCCGCCTTTTTCGAAGACAAAGATCACACTCGCCCTGACAAGGGTCGTGAATCGATGGGATATACAGATCGTGATCCTTTTATTCCCATTAACACCCATGACAGCGTCGAATATTTCCTGTTCTCCGATTGCGTCGATCGCGGATGTCGGTTCGTCGAGAATCAATATCCGCGGCGACTTCGCGAGCGCCCGAGCAATTGCCAGGCGCTGCTCTTGCCCCCCTGAGAATTGAACTCCTCCTTCCCATTTGGATCCTGTAAGCGTATCGAGACTATTCGGCAGAGCAGCTACCATACCGGCAAGTCCGACTTGGGCAAGAATACATTCGATCTCTTGGCGTCCTAGAGAAACCCTAGTACCGAACTGCACACTCTCCGCAATCGTGGCGAAACGATACACCGACACGTCTTGTTGGAGAACGCTCAAGAGCGCGTACCAACCCTCTTGATTCGCTTGCCGGAGATTGCGACCATTCACCAGTATCTCCCCTTCCGACGGGTCATAAATCCGCAGGAGAAGCTTGATAAAGGTCGTCTTGCCTGAGCCATTCTCGCCGACGATGCCGATTTTCTCATCTAGTGAGAAGCGGCATGACACCCTGCGCAACGCATAGGCATCCGAACCCGGATATTTGAACGACACACTTTTGAATTCGATGTCGATCGGATCACCCGGAGACAACTGCCATCCCTGATTTACCCATATGACTTTGGGCTTCCAGTGTAAAAAGGTCAGGAAGTTACCGACCTTCGCCGCTGATTCCGGGACCTCTGACAGCTCGTGGAAAAATGAGTGCAGAAGCCCGTTCAGCGATTGTATCGATGTGACCATGAACATTGCTGTCCCTATCAGCATCGAGCCGTACACGACAGAGCTTGCAACCAAGAGGCCGAAAGCGCCTAGTACGGCCGTCGAGAGCATGCCGACGGCAAACTCCATCCATCGCGCTCGCACGCGCAACTGCATGCTTTGGGTGCGGATGTGCCGCGCGATCTCGCGCGCGGATTCAAGTAGCCTTTCGGCGGTGCCGAAGACTTTCAGCTCCAAGAGTTTATCTTCGTCACGAAACACATTGATCATTGAGCTGAACTTCCTTTCTAGGGGGGAGTTGAAATGATCCATGCGGTAGCGACGTAGATTGAACTTGAGTCCGACGACCAGCAGAGGCAACGAACTCGCGACAACCCCTATCACATAGAGAGGTGAGAGAGCCCACAGAAGCGTAACAAGAGAAGCCATGCCGAGGACCCCAGAAATCAACATGACCGGGATTGCCATAAACCGTTGCAGCGCGTGGAGATTGTGCGATGACATTTCCGTGACGGTATTCAGGGCCGGGTCCACGAGAGACGCATGATCCAGCTCAAGGCGTTTCTTGGCCAAGAGGAGGTCGAAATGTATGTCTGTTTCGGACTCGATGCGATCGCCGATTTGCTGGATGATATTAGCCATCGAAGAACGGAGCAGGAAAAACAGCGCTCCGATACCGGCTTTCGGCAAAGGGAAGCTGCGGCGGAGGCGCATCGCGACTAAACAGCTCGCGGTGCAAGTGGCGCGCGATCATCGGGCATGCACTCGTTCCGGTGCGGTAGGGGTCTCGCCAGTCTTCGGTTGAATGGGTTCGCTTGATGAACCAGCCGCGGCGCTTCTTCTCAACCGTCCAGCTTTCGAGCGCGTAGATTCGGCTGGAATTGTCGAGCATTGCTCAATACTCCGATGCGAGCATGATCGTCAGAATGTACGTCGTCTTGCCTTGTAGGCGGGAACGCGTTCGCGAAATTAGATTGTCAGTGAGCGGCATGTGCCCCTCCACGCAATCGACGCGTCACTATGGCGCGTCGAACGGCGGGGAGGAGCCTTCGAGAATTGTACCTGTCTCGAACGATCGGTCGAGCCCGCACTCGGCGCCCGTTGTTCCTTTAGACAAAGTGCGAGAGGCGCAGGCCGTTACCGCCTTGATCCCTCTTGCCGGATGCGGAGAGAATGAGCGCGCTTACGACGCCGGCGAATTCAACGCAACGCGATCGAGAAATTAGGCAGAAAACACTCCCAAGCCTCACACGAGGTTTCGATTCCCTGAGCCCGCTCCAACACTTAGCAAAAATCGAATTTCCGTTTGGCACGGATTTGGCACAGGATTCCGAAAAAATTCCTGAATGGTGGCTCTATATGCCGTCGCGGGCTGAAGCGCGACGGCTAGAAGTGGCGCTTGAATAGACCGGAGCGGCGCTCAGATGGCGGATTGAATTTGGAGTGATAGAATGTGCCAATGACCAAACGACTGACGACTTCAGTCTTGATTTTATGACTAGGATATTCATGTTACCTGCTGCCGTCATAGTTATATTAGCTTCTGTCGGCGTGATTTACATCTTTTTCCCTAAATTGCCAGTTTATTCCGAGAATTCACGAGATGAAAACTTGTGTCGATTGATCGCGCTTCACGAACTTGCCCTCGAATATTCGTACTTAAATTCGGATTCAAATCCACCTTATAACGCAACGACTTCGTCATATTTCAGTCAATCTATACATAAATGCTTTGTTTATACGTCACTAACAATCGACAATACGAAATATCCGTATCCCATATACGACCCGGATGCTGACGCAAAAATTGAAGAAGAAGACGCCATAGAAGAGACCCCTCTCGTTGCACCAAATTTTTCGGAAACGTTGCCGGCAATTGCATCCTGTTCTATTGACGACGGGTACACGGGCGTCGGGGCATGCGTGAGCGCGGCAAGCGGACTTGAAGATGACCCCCATGCGATTCGCACGTCTATAACAAAAGCAGCGTTCGACCGCATCGTAGAACAAATGTTGCGCGAACCGCAATGATTATGACAACGTTTGCTTTTGCTATCGATGGCGTAAAAATGTCGCTACACTTTATGTGGTTTTTCCGTTAATTAAACTCTGTAGCTGATTTGCGTCACGATTCAGTCTGGTTTCGTAATTTTCACTGGTATTTGCATACCCAGCAGCTTCCGTGCGCAATGCGCTACCGGCAAACAGTTCCAGTCGCGTCGTGAAAGCATGTACTTTTATGGATTCCTGCAGCTCATTGAGTACTTGGGCGCCGAACCATGTGGCAATGATAGGAGTCACCTTGACCATCAGTATTGCGAGCCCTCCGAGAGGCATATATCGCCCGATGGGAGATTCCCACATCAATCGCAGGCAACCAAGATAGGTCCGGTAGAATTTTTGAATCGCAGCACGCATGTGCGCCTCCTTGTTTGGTTTTAAGGTCCATTTCCATTATTATTTTACATAAATATATGATCCATGTCAAATTTGCACACCAACTGCAAGACACCGTCAAGCTGATGTGTTTGCTACAAGCTAATTCACGTACTGCGGCTCGTTTTGCAGGAGCCATTGGAAGAAAGGCGCCATGCCCGCGGCGACGCCCGCCGTCTCGGTCGAAGGACCCTGCTCGAGTACGACGGCATACGCATACTCCGGATTGTCGGCCGGCCAAAATCCGATCGACCAAGAATTTACGAACTGATTGTGCGTGCCGATCTGCGCGGTGCCGGTCTTGGCGGCGATGTCGATGCCGGGGATGTTGAGCTGCGGCACGGTGGCGTCTTTGCGCGTCGAGGTGACGGCGAGTCGCATGCCCGCGCGCACGATTCCCAGGTCGCTGTCAGAAATCGGCAACTGCGTGCTGCTCGGTGTCGTCGAGGCGACGAGGTGCGGGACGAGCATCTTGCCGCCGTTTGCGATAGCAGCGGCATAACGCACCGCTTCGATCGGCGTGATCAGGAAGCCGTAGCCGCCGATCGCCGTGTGGTACGTGTCGCCGAGGCGCCACGTGGGGTCCGAAGGGAAATTCGCCGCCTTCCATGCGGGGCTCGGGATGACGCCGGAGACTTCACCTGGCAGATCAATGCCGGTCGTCGAAGCGAGACCAAACAGAGCCGCATATTTGTCGATGCCAGTGATACCTAGACCCTCCTGTCCGTCGTAACCGCCGCCGATCGTGTAGAAATATTCGTCAGAAGAAACCGCGATGGCTGTCTCCATATCGATCCAGCCGTGCACCGTCCAATCCTTGAAGATCGTCGGCTTGGTAGGATCATACGGGTTGGGCACACTGATATAACCGATCGAATCAATCTCTTTGTCGGGAGAAATAATACCTTCATCCAAAGCACCGGTCGCAAAGATCGTCTTGACGATCGAGCCGGGGCTGTAGAGGCCGGCGATCGCGCGGTTGAGCATGGGAGTGAGGGGGTTCTCATTGGCAGCTTGGATCGCTTGCGGATCGCCGTTAGTGAAGCCTTGATTGGAATATTCAGGAAAGCTCGTCAATGCGATGATCTGCCCGGTGTGCACGTCTATGATGACACCCGCGCCCGCGCGGAAGCCTTGTTCTTGTGCGTGAGCAACGAGCGCGTCGTAGAGCTCGGCAGTCATCCCTGCGTCGACAGAGAGATGGAGGTTTTGTCCGTCGACGGGCGGCGTCGTAATGTTGGATTGCTCCACGTGGCCGTGCGCGTCGGTCTCGGTGATACTTGCACCATTGGTACCGGAAAGAAAAGCATTGTATTGCTGCTCGAGTCCGCCGACGCCGGAATATTCTGATTGCCAGAACTGTCCGCTTGCGTCTGCCTGCGGATAACGCACGAAGCCGAGCAGGTCTGCGAAGCCCGGGTCGCTGATGTAGTGCCGTAATGCATAGGTGGACTGTGTCCCGCCAGAGCCTTGTGCGGAGGAGGATGCTGTCGAAGTGGCGGACGGATCAGTAGAGGTCGCCTGTGGCGTATTCCACGCAAGTTCTTTCCCTGTCGAATCATAGATGATGCCGCGCGTCGCGAAGACAAGTGTCTGGTCGAGCGTGTTGTCGCGCGAGATGTCGGCATAGCTTGCGCCGTGCGCCACCTGCAGATCGAAGGCGCGTGTCGAGAAGCCAAGCGCAATAAACAAAAAGACGATCCCGATACTCGTGATCGCCCGCTTGGAGACAGACTGGACCACGCGGCCTTGGAATTGCGAGCGGTCGAGACCGGGAAGATTTGAAGAATCGAGGAAGATCTCATCGGGTGCGATCTCACGGATCTTCTTGTACAAAATCTTGGGCTTCCTCCAGCTTCTCATTCCTGCACTATATCAAAAAACAATTATACTGTGTTAGAAATCTTCATTATCCCCTTCAGGGTACTCACGATCCTATGGATGCGAAGATCCCCTTCGCTATTTCTATGCCCGGAAAAAGCACGATAGTCGAGGGGCCGTGGTTGACGGTCTCGAAGGCGATCACGTTGTCGGTATCGGGCTCGCACAGGAATGATCCCTGGTTGATGTCGAGACCCATGTGCGCGATAGACATCTTGGTACTCAGAAGACAGACAAATTTGCCGTTGAGCGTAAGTTTTTCCTTGGAATACAAAACGACGAGCTCGCCCGGCTTGAGTGGATACCCGACGACTGGTATCTCTACTTCGGCAAGCTCGGAGCCCATCAAGGAGTTGACACTGTCGCGCTTTTTGACGACACTGACCTTGCTCCCGAGCGTGAATTTGTATGTAACACCCTTCAAAAGATTTTCGTCAAAAGGCTCAATCCCGATCTCATGTCCCGCGATCTTCTGATGCAGTTCCTGTGATGAGAGAAACATACTGGATATAATACCAAATTATTGCGGGATCAAGAACTGCGCACGCAGCGGCTCGAAGCCCCAGACGATGAGTATGGAGAGCATGGTGATGAGCGGGAGGCTGTGCCATGAAAGCGTCGGGAGCCAGACGAGGTCAGTGAGAAGACCAATGAGAATAGCTTCCCATGCACGATAGCGGGCCGAGAGAAGCAAGATGCAGATGAGCGGCAGCCAAGGAGGTGCGACAAAGACGCCGATAAAACCGATGAGCGCGATCGGCAGCCTGAAATATTTTTGATGATTGGAAGTGCGCATGCTCTAAGGCTTCACTATATAGACGTATTCAAGCGACGAGAGGTTGACCGGCAAGCCTATTGAGACATCTGCGTAGGCACTCGACGGGTCGGTAACGACATGCCCAACCACACCGACGACACGGCTGCCGTAGCCGGGAGCCAAGACCGGATCAGTCGCGTTGATGGTGATCCCCTGCGGCACTTCGGCCTTCCCTTCACCACCGCCCTGCCCTGAAGCGGCAACAGGAGCGCCGTCGATGGTCACATCGACGCTCGCGCCGGGCGCAAAAATGAGTGTGACAGTTGAAGCTTGTGCGCTGATGCTTGTCACTTTACCGATCACTACATCTTGGTCAGTAAGCACGAGGTCACCCATGGCAACATTCTGCGCACTACCAGCACCGACAAGGAAGGTGCCATACGGCGAAGCAATGAACGACGAATCGATCGGCGCCGTGACGCCTGTCTGTGTCTGTGCGAGATGAACCATTGCCGAGAGCTTCTGGTTTGCACTCTGGAGAGAATCGTAGAGTGCGGCTTTCTCGGCGTATTCGGCAAGCTGTGCGGTGAGCGCTTGGTTTTGTGCGGCGAGTGCGGCGTGAGATTTGAAATAGCCGTTGTCAGTCAGGACGCTGATGACGGATGCGAAGCCAGCATCGACGGAGACGGCGAAGTTGCGGGCGGCGGCGCGCACGCCGCCGCCGGTAATGATATCAGCGAGGACCAGTACTACCACGAGGACCGTGGCGGCAATGAGGCGGCGGCGACCGCGACGAGAGCTTTGCGCGTGGTATGAAAAGGAATAATCCATTATAGTTACTCCATTGGTATGGGCATTTTATTCTGTCGGTACGAGCTCGTCGTCACTGCGCAAAAGCGTGTCGCGATAACGGTCGAGGTCGTCGAGGACCGCCGCGGTGCCTCGCACAACAGCAGTCAGCGGATCTATCGCGACGACGACTGGTACAGAAAGTGCAGCAGTAAGGAATTCCGGCAAACCGCGGATCAAAGCTCCGCCCCCGGCCAGATAAATACCCTGTTGCATTACATCTGAGAGAATCTCCGGCGGCGTCGTCTCGAGCACTTCTTTGGTCGACTCCACCAGCTCCTCGATCGAGTGTCCGATCGCGTTGCGCACATCCTGGTCAGTTATGATCACTTCGCGCGGAAGCCCGGTGACCAGATCGCGGCCGCGAATCACGGCTTCTTGCGGCTCGCGGCCGGGCGCGACGCTCGCGATCGCGATCTTGATTTCCTCGGCAGTCTTCTCGCCAATGAGCATTTTAAATTCGTTTCTCATATGGGAAACGATATCAGCGTTGAACTTGTCTCCCGCGATACGGACGTTGCGCGAGTTTACCAAGCCGCCGAGTGAAACTATGCCGATATCGGTCGTGCCACCGCCGATGTCGATCACCATGTTGCCGGTCGGCTGATGTACGGGAAGCTCGATGCCGATCGCGGCAGCCATGGGCTCCTCGATGATATGTACTTCACGCGCGCCGGCTGCGCGCGCTGCGTCGCGCACTGCGCGCACCTCCACAGAAGTGATCCCCGATGGCACGCCGACTACGACACGAGGGCCTAGCATCTTGGTATGCCCGGCTTGCGCCTTCGATATGAGATAGCTCAGCATTTCTGAAGTGACTTCGAAGTCCGAAATCACGCCGTCGACTACCGGCTGCACCGCGACGATATGTGCGGGAGTACGACCGAGCATTTCTTTGGCCTGCGCGCCCACCGCGACTATGGCGCCAGTCTTTTGGTTCATCGCGACGAGTGACGGCTCGTTGATGACGATACCGCGACCTTTTACATATACGAGCGTATTGGCAGTACCGAGGTCGATACCGATGTCGTTGGAGAAAACGCTCAGGAATCTGCTCCCCGAGATCCGCATACGCGCGCCGATCCCATTATGCTCCATACGAACGTTTCAAGAATTCGATAATGCCGCTCTCGGGGACCATCGTTGAGCTGCCATCCTTACGGCTCCCTACTTCTATCTCGCCGGCGGCGACCGTCTTCTCCGAGATCACCAATCGAGTCGGGATACCGATGAGGTCGGCATCGGCGAACTTCTCTCCGGCACGCAGATCGCGGTCGTCGTACAAGACATCGATGCCGTTTTCGAGCAGATTTTCATACAAATGGTCCGCTTCCTTGGTGACCTCGTGGTTGCCGCCCGAGATCGCGATGAGATGCACTTGCGCCGGTGCGACGCTCTCCGGCCAGACGATTCCCTTTTTGTCAGAAAACTTCTCGACTAATACTCCCATGAGGCGCGTGATGCCGATGCCATACGAGCCCATCCACACGGGAGTCTCGGTTCCATTCTCATCCTTGACCAGAAGCCCGAGATCCTCAGCCTTCTGTTGTCCGAAGTTGAAGATATTGCCCACCTCCGCCGAAGCGACTCGTTCGAGCTCTTCGCGCGTGACACCGAGGTTCTCGAGGGTCTCATCGTTGAGCACTTCTTCGTTGATCGCGATGCCCAGCTCTTTGTTGACGTAGATCACGTCTTCTCCGGCCTCGCAGACGGTCTGGAATTCGTGGCTGTACTTCGTGAAAGCGCCGCCCGCTGCGAAGGTCATATAGGTATCGCTCCCGATGCCAAGCCGCTCGAAGACTTTCATGTACGCGGGCTTCGTCGACTCGTAGTATGCGAGGTGCGTCGCTTCGTCGGAGGCAAAAGAGTACATGTCTTTCATGACAAACTCCCGTCCACGCATGATGCCGCTCTTGGCGCGCACTTCGTTGCGGAGCTTCGTTTGGAATTGGTACACCGAGATCGGGAGGTCTTTGTAGCTCGATATAAAATTTTTCATCATTTCCCCGATCGGTTCCTCGTGACTCCAGCCGAAGCCCACTTCACCTCCCGCCTTGAGCTCCGACTTGAACCACACGTCGACGACCTCGTCGCTCCAGCGGCCCGTGCGCTCCCAGAGCTCCTTGCGCTGCAGCGCCGTCATGATGATCTCTTGGCCCGCAATCGCGTTCATCTCCTCGCGCACGATCTGCTTGATCTTCTCGACGACGCGCAAGCCCAGCGGCAAGTATGCGTACACGCCTGCCATTTCTTTGTGGATGAATCCGGCACGGATGAGAAGCTGCGCATTCTTAGCGACCTCGTCTTTGGGAGCTTCTTTTCTCGTCTTGGTAAAAAGCTTTGATTGACGCATAGATAGTGAGTGCATTGTAACGCACATCCGCAGTGCGCCTACTTGACAGAGACGCATATAGAGAATATAAATCGATCAGCTTTGAATCCCACACCCCTCACCCCCCGCTCGAGGGCCCTGTGGGTGCGTCCCCCCGGTGGACGCTGGCGTGCGCATGGACTGTCGACCCCCCTCGACCCTCCTGCGCACGCCTATTTTTTTGAATATTTTACGCGAGTAGTCGCGCAATGTCGTTGTAGGTCACGGCGACCATGAGTATGATGATGAGCGCGATACCGATCGTGTTGACGAGCTGTACCGCCAATACCGGCGCGCGGCGGCGCGTGAGCGCCTCGGCGGCCACGATCACGATCCTGCCGCCGTCAAGCGCAGGGATCGGCAGGAGGTTGATGACTGCGAGATTGGCACCGATGAAGCCCGCAAGCGCGAGTACTTGGCCGATGCCGCTTTGCGCTGCATCGTTGACCACACCGACAAGCCCGACAGGGCCCACGACATTGCTGAGCTCGGCGTGGCCAGTGAACGATCCCGCGATGAGCTGATAGAGGCTCGCACAGACGGTTTCAAAAGCGTTGACGGTGTCACTAAAACCTTCTGAGAGCGCCTCGTACCACGGCAGCGCGATCGAGCTTACTTCGACAAGACCAACGCCGAGCGCGGGCTTGCCAGCTTGTCCAGGTATCACTGCGTCTGCAGGTATCACGACAGCGCTCGTCGTAGCACCCGCGTGCACGTAGCCGACCGAGATGCGCTCTCCGCCGCGAGTCGATACAAACAATGAGACACCACTCGGCGTGAGATCGCCGTCGCTGACGCCGTTTTGGTCGGTGAGCGCAAGTATCTGGTCGCCTGCGATGATTCCCGCCGCGCTTGCCGGAGATCCCGCGATCACATCAGAGACCATAAGGCGCGCAGACGGGTCGTGTGCGGCAGAGGTATCATCGACGACGCGCGGCACACCTATCGCAAGCGCGGTAGAGAAAAGCAGCCACGCAACGATTGCGTTCATCGCGACTCCTGCAAAGAGGATGACCGCCTGCTTGAGGCGAGAAGCCCGCACGAAACTCCCCCGTCCGTTTTCGTTGTCGTCTTCGCCGAAGAGCCGCACAAAGCCGCCAAAAGGCAGCCAATTGATCGTGTATTCCGTATCATTGATCTTGGCGAGGAGAAATGCGCGCGGCGGATACCCGATGCCAAACTCGTCGACGCGTACCTTGAAAATTTTGGCCGCAACGAAATGCCCGAGCTCATGCGTGACGATGAGCAATACGAGTATAGCGATGACGATGAGCACAGTGGTCATAAGGAAAATGCTTCGCGTCTCTTAGCACTAGAGACTCATTTCTTTTTCTTTTGCTTCGAAGCTTGCCTCCAGTTCTTCGTTGAGCTTGTCGACGCGTTCCTGTAGCTGGTCTTTGAGGGTAAATTTGTCGTCCTCGGTGAGCGTACCCTCGCGTTCGCGCTCCTGGATCTCCTTCCAACTCTCGTCGCGTGCTACGCGCGATGATGCGCGGGCCTCTTCAAGCTTGGCCTTCGCAAGCTTCACCAGCTCCGTGCGGCGCTCGGAGGTAAGCTCGGGGAAGGTCACGCGCACGCCGCTACTGTCGGCAGAAGTGCCGACGCCAAGATTGGCCGAGGCGATCGCCTTCTCGATATCCTTGACGACGCTCGAGTCCCACGGGATCACGCGCAGCGTGCGTGCGTCTTCGCTCGTCACGTTGCCTACCTGCTTGAGGGGCACCATCGAGCCGTAGGCTGAGACCATCACACTGTCGAGGATCGTCGGCGACGCGCGGCCGGTGCGCAGTGTGCGATATTCCTTCGCAAGCCATTCTTTGGCCTGCGCAAATTTCTGATCGAGCTGTTTGAAATCGTAGTTCATATCTTTTAACTATATCACGGGCACGATCAAGGCAACGCTTTCCAAAAGTGGCTTCACAAGCGCACCCTTGTCCGTACTATATTGGCGCGCAGTGTAGATCGTCTGAATTCCCTCGAGAATCTCATGCCGCTCAAACCGCCCTGCGAGATCCTTCTCGAGCTCGGCGAGAAATGCGAGGAGTGCGCCCATGTCGCGACGATCGTCATCGCCTTTCTCTAAAAGAGGCTTAAGCATCTCGATTCTTTTTGCAGGCAGCGCCTTGAGGAAGTCGCGTGCATTGACCAAGCCTGGGTTTACCGACTTCGTAAGCGCGTATATTGAAAGCGTCTGCGCTCGCGAACGCACGGTCGAGAGTAGTGTCGATGGCGACGGCACCATAATGATGAACGACGCATCGGCGGGCGGTTCTTCGAGTGTTTTCAATAGTGCGTTCTGCGCTTCACTTGTGATCGATGCCGCAACGAGAACGAATGTGCGATGCTCGCCCATCGCGCGCGAGGAAGCGCGCTCGCGCAGCTCAAGCGCCTCGTCGATGCCGAAGTGCGAATACGTGCGGATATAGAAGTCGGGGTTCGCCGGCGAGACGTCTATGCCACCTTCGGCAAGCACCTTCAAAAGCGTCGGCACATCAGCAGCCGAGCCCGCGACGAGGTACGTAGTGCCTGCAAATCTATTCATATTTGAATTATAGCGGAAAATCCCCGAGGTATCCCCTAGGTCTCCCCTAGGTCTCTCTCCTAGGTCCTCTCTCCTAGGTCCGACCTAGTGCTCTTCCTAGTGCTCTTACGTGGTCAGGCCTCGGAGATTTTGGTGCTATACTCGCGGCATGCAAGAAATCCCCAAGATACAGCGCGTCGCGCTCACCTTCACGCGATGGATCGGATCGCCACTATCGATCATTCTGCACAGCATCGTTTTTGCGGCGACGATCTCCCTCTTGATCGCCAACGTTTTCCCTTTCGACGTCGTCATCCTCGTCTTCAACACGGCCGTTTCTCTCGAAGCGATCTACCTCGCGCTTTTCATACAGATGACGGTCAACTTCCAGTCGGCAAGCCTCGAAGAAGTCGGCGAGGACATCGGGGAGATCCAGGAAGACATCGGGGAGATCACCGAAGACGTCGATGAGATCCAAAAAGACGTCGACGAACTGCAAGAAGATGTCGAGGAGATCAGCGAGGACGTGGAAGAAATCTCAGAAGACGTTGAGGAAATCAACGAAGACGACCAGGAGCATGAGGCGCACACTACCAAGCAGCAGGAGACACTTTCAAAGATCCAAACAGACCTCCAAAAACTGATGGAAGACATCGAGCAACTCAAGAGTGGAAAATAAAAATACCCCGCAAGATCGCAGGGTATGGTAAGTGGTCGCTTCAGCTGTATCTATTTATACAGCTTTGATTCTATGTAGATGGATATCTATCAATCGTCACTTCTTAACAAAAGGATTGGTGTAAATATGACAACGGCACATAGTATCATCAAAAAGCCAATGATAAACAGTGCGGCATCGCTTTTGGAAACTTTAGAGAGTTCCTCGAGAGACGGTGCTGGCATGTATTCCTCCCTGTATCGTGATACGCGCCTACTACCTGAGATTGTAGTGCGCAAGAACTTTATGTCAACGCTTCGAAATGATCGCTTTCTTGTAGGTCTCGAGGTGCTTGAGCGCTTCGCCGGTGCCTTTGGCGACGCAGTACGGCGCGTCTTTGGCGAGGCGTGCTTTGACGCCCGTGCGGCGGAAGATGAGCTCGGGAAGATTGCGCAGCTGTGAGCTGCCGCCGGTCATGATGATGCCGTTGTCGATGATGTCGGCGGCGAGCTCGGGCGGGGTTTCCTGCAGCACGTCCTTGATGGCGCCGACCATCGTGCGGAGCTCTTTGCCGATCGCGCGCACGACCTCGTTGGTCCCGAGCTCGACGGAACGCGGCAGTCCCGTGAGGTGATCGCGGCCCTTGACCGTCATCGTGAGTTCTTCGTCGACCGGCACGGCGGAGCCGATCTTGATCTTGATTTCTTCGGCCATCTTGTCGCCGATGGCGAGGTTGAAGGTCTTCTTGATGTGGTCGGCGATCGCGCGGTCGATGCGGTTGCCTGCGCATTTGACCGAAGTCGATGCGACGATGCCGCCGAGCGAAATGACCGCGACGTCAGTCGTGCCGCCGCCGATGTCGACGATCATGTGTCCGCGCGCTTCATGGATCGGGATGCCCGCGCCGATCGCTGCAAGGATCGGCTCTTTGACGACGTACGCTTCGCGCGCGCCGGCTTTCGTCGCCGCTTCGACGACCGCGCGACGCTCGGTCGAGGTCACGCCCGCGGGCACCGAGATCATCACTTCGGGGCGGAAGAGGTTCCATCTGCCCGAGCGCTTTGCGGATGTAGTAGCGCAGCATCGCTTCGGTCACGCGATAGTCCGCGATGACGCCGTCTTTCATCGGCCGGTACGCGATGATCTCGTCCGGCGTGCGGCCGATCATTTCTTTGGCGTCGTTGCCGATCGCGAGGATCTTGTTGTCGCCACGCGAGACGGCGACGACCGAAGGCTCGTTGAGCACGATGCCGCTGCCCGGCACGAAGACGAGGACCGTGGTCGTGCCGAGGTCGATGCCGAGTTTGGGGGAGAATGAAAGAAGGCATAGCAGGCGCATTGTATACGCTTGCAGACGTTTACCAAAATGGACACAGATCGACTCGAGGCTTAGCCTCTAGGATTTTTGCGGTCACGCCATGCCTGCGCGTTTTCGCGACGCTTTTCTTCAGTATGATTCTCCGGATTGAGCTCCCACCAAAACCTCTTGGCGAAATGGGGTGCCTTGTCGCAAACGCTTTTGAGATAATAGAGATCCTTGGTGGGGATCTTCTCGAAGATCTTGCCCATGCGCGGCATCGTGATGCGCTCGTAGCCGTCGACGCTGCGCGTCGCATTGAGACGTCCGACGAAATATTTCATAAGCTCGCCGCGCTCAGTCTCGCGCGCCTTCTGGATGCTCGTACGCAAGCGGTTGCCGATGTGATCCATAGAGTGATTGTACAATAGTGGAGCATACTCTAGAGCAAAGAGTGTTTACGGGTTATATTCTTCATACATGCATACGATTATCCCATTCGAGCAAAACCCGGCTTTGCGCGAGATAGCTCGCGAGATCCCGATAGCCGAGATCACGAGCCCGCGCATCCGCGATCTCGTAGCTCACATGAGCGCGCTTCTCTCCAAGGAGAAAAACGGTGTCGCGATGGCGGCAAGCCAGCTCGGCGAGCCCCTCGCGCTCTTTATCGTCTCGGGCCGCGCGCTTGCGGAGCGCGAAGAAGACGAGGATCGTCCGGATAAAAGCAAGGTGCCGGTAAAGGACCAGGTCTACATCAACCCGAAGATCCTCAAGACGTCGCGCGGCAGGAAGCCCAAGCACGAGGGCTGCCTCTCGATCCGCGGCATCTGGGGCATGGTGCCACGCGCCGAGAAGGCGACGATCCGCGCATACGACGAAGAAGGCAGACACTTCACGCGCGGCGCCTCAGGCTTCCTCGCGCACGTCTTCCAGCACGAGATGGATCATCTTGAAGGCATTCTCTACACTGACAAAGCCACAAAGCTGTATGACGATGACCCGCAAGACCAGAGATTAAGTTCGTCTTCTTCGGCACCGCACCGCTCGCGGACGCCGTCTTGGGCGCGCTCGAGAAAGAAGGACACCTGCCTCAATTGGTGGTTGCTGCGCCGGATGACCGATACGAAATGCCAAAGACGGCGAAGTTATTCTGCCGACTGAAAAGACATGGGCAGACGAAAGAAACATTCGTGTAGTACAGCCCGAAAAGATCGATGAGGATTTTATCGACCTGCTCAAAACTGAAGAATGTGATGTGTTTGTCGTCGCATCGTACGGCAAGATCCTGCCGAAAGCACTACTTGATATTCCGCGTCGCGGCGTCGTCAACATGCACCCGTCACTATTACCAAGATTGCGCGGCCCATCTCCTATCCGCTCCGCCATTCTCAACGACGAGAAAGAAGTCGGTGTCTCGGTGATGCTGCTCGACGAGAAGATGGATCACGGGCCGCTGATCGCGCAGAAAAAAGTCGAGATGCCGTATTGGCCGATGCACGGGCTCGAGCTCGACGACCTCCTCGCGCGCGAAGGCGGCGAATTGCTCGCGGACTATTTGCCGCTCTGGATCGACGGTGATGGTCGAAGCGCACAACAAAACCACGATCTCGCGACCTATTGCTCGATGTTCAAGAAGGAAGACGGGCTGATCGACATGCAAGACGATGCGCATTACAACCTGCTGAAGATTCGCGCACTGGAAGGCTGGCCGGGCACATTTACTTTCTTCGAACGCAACGGGAAACAGTTACGCGTAAAGATCATCGACGCACATGTCGAAAACGGAAATCTGATTCTCGATCGAATTATTCCCGACGGAAAACGTATTATGTCGTTCCAAGAATTCTCGCGCGGGCTCTAGCGGTGGCCGCAAGGGCCTGCACCCTTTGCGAACTGGTACTGATTATCTGCTCGTACGTCTACATCTGTGGCCGTACTTTGTATGGCGTTGGCGCGGTTAGGCAATGTTCGCAAAGGGTGCAGGCCCTTGCGGCCTATTCCTCATCATCTCTGCGCATCCAACCCTTGATAGCAGAACCCGTACGACGGATGAAGCGGCGATGAAATTGCTTGCTCTTGCGGAGCTGCGTCATCACTTCCTCCTTGGCGCGGTCGATTGCCGCGTTGATCGTATCCTCGTGGTTGGTCGCGTGCACATGTACACCACCGGGCGTCCAGACGTCGATCTCGGCAAACCAGCCGTGGTCGCTATGATGCTTGCCGGAAGCGCGACCTAGCTGTACCTCGATACGCGCGGTATCGGCGTCGCTTCCGAGATGCTTCTCGATCGCCGCCATGCGCTCATCGATATAATCGCTCACTTCGGGCACCATCTGATAATCCGTCGTCTTGATGCGTAGTTCCATATACTCGTATTGTACCCCACTTTTGGCATGAAAAAATGAAGCCCCCGCGGCATACGCTGCGGGGGCTTATCAAGAAAGAACTTACATTGTAAGCAACGAGCTCGTATCAGGGCATGTAACTGGTACACCCCTGCTCAGAAATGATGCTAGCTCAAGCGTCTCAGCCGAATGGCCGAGCTGACGAGCAGTAAACGCATGCGTCGAATCATAGAGCCAAAAAGAGGCCCGCTGATTCCAAGGTTTGATGAACAACCCTAAACGCATCTTTACCGTCACATTTCTAATTGCATGCCCCTGCTCATCTACTCTGTGGTAATGAACGAGGAACATATCTTCAACCGAAGCTGTCGGTACGATCGGACGCACTACACTGACGTCTGTGACGTCACACAGAAATGTCTCGCTAGAAAAAGTAGGGTCACAATAGCGCTCATATCTTGCCTGCGGGACCAACCCACAAAAGCGTTTCACTATTCCTGAAACTCTTCTGCACTCTGCGCCCGAAAGCCGATTAAGAGCAGTATTTGCCGGCTGGCTTCTCACTTTCGCCAGTACTTCTTCCAATTCTCCAACTCCTTCCTCGTAATCGCGAAACATTTCTATATGGTTCCTAAAACCAACCATCACTTGTGCTCCAGACCATTTCACTATAGGCACCTTGCAGTACCTAAGGCTTATACAACCATACTCCTGTACTTCTTTCAAGTTTCACTGTTGAAAAATGCCGATTTTGGGCCACGCTTTATAGATAGCCCCTGAGGAGAGGGCGCATACACAACGATATTTTGTCTTTTGGCCAAGATTTGGCTATACTCTCACGTAACCTCGCATACGAGGAATATTCCGCGGTAGCTCAGTTGGTAGAGCGGCCCGCTGTTAACGGGTTGGTCGTAGGTTCGAGTCCTACCCGCGGAGCTTGACATTTTAAATAATTCTGTCATTTTAATGACAGTTGATAGCTTAGACCACTACGAAAGGACCGGGATCATGAGTTTCTGGACAGCACATGGTTACTTGGGTGGCCTCTTTTACATCATATTTCTCCTCCTATTGCCACGCTTGACCATGTTCGTCTCGGCAGTTGGCTCTGTAGGAATATTAGTGTATCTGACTGCGCCATTTGGCTTTGCCCACACACCTCTTGGGTTTCCAGTTGGATTACTCGGGATATTCGTGTGGGTCTTCTTTCCTCGTTTTCTTGTTGCCGCACTGGCAACAGGGCTCTACTTCGAGACCAACACAGTGCTATGCGTAGAAGCCTGGATACTTGCATACGTTATCTTGGATGCCAAAAAAGGAATAGCCGAAGAAAGGGCTAAGAAACGTCAGAAGGAGCAGGAAGAGGCCATTCGAGATGAGGCCGCTCGAGTTGCTGCAGAAAAGACTGCAGAACAGAAAAGGCGCACGCGCGGCTCTGATCAACAATCAGGACAGCAACGTAGGCAACGGCCCACTCAGTCAGCGGGCCAACGAGCGCAGCAGTGGTGGGATGTGTTGGGCGTCAGTCCTTCTGCATCCGCTGACGCTATCAAAGCAGCATATCGTCGAATGGCAAAGACGACACATCCCGATAGTGCCCCTGATGGCAAAGGCGATGTGGAACGCTTCCGCAAGGCCAGTGAAGCCTATAAGGCAGGGCTCAGTCGCAATGGCAAATAAGCCGACCCGTGGTGGGGCAACTCACCACGGGTTTTTATACAAAACTCAACCTACTTAATTCCCTCTCGACTTTCGCCCAATCGATATTTCGAAACTTATCCAGTTCGGGGAGCATCCACAAAATACCCTTATTTTCCTTGCTATTCTAGATACGTAGGTAGGACAACCGAACCTAGCAAGCAATAACCGCTTGAGGCTTTTTGCATGAGAAAGGCTCGTCGCGTGAACGACGAGCCTAACGGTCTTGGATCAGGGTTGTGCTTCGAGCCGGTCGGCTTCAGCGACGAGCTCAATCGCCTTCTCGCGATGAAGTCGAGCACGTTCGCGAGCTTCTGCCGCAGTTCCGAGTTTGCCGGATGTTGCCCCGAAGGCGGCGGTAATCTGGTCGATGCGCTCGGCCTTCTTATCCTCGATATCTGCGAGGTCCAGTTCCGACTTTGCCGCAACATATTTGATCGCGGCATCGGTCTTTCTGTACTTGACTAGTGTTGCTGGCGACCACGATATTGCCATTGGGTACCCTCCTTTGCAGTCTTATCTATAATATATTGGATAATCTATGTCAAGCTGGCTGGTTTGTGACCACTCAATTCTTATGGTATAAAAATATCTGCCACAAGGGAGGTTGCAATGGTATATGCTAGGCGCCTGAACGACGAGAACGCTGCGCAGGCTCAGGCCGAAATGGATGCAGAGTTGGAGAAGCTTCGCCAGGTCGGATTCTTGGCTGCGCCGAAACCGAAGCAGGGCCAATCCGCACGGCCCGTGCCGGTACGTATCCCGATTGTCGTAAAGACGAGGAGTCCTTCGGTAGTCGTTGAAATGAAACCTAAAGCACGTCTCAGCGACGGTGAGCTTTGCGCTCGACGCGCCGCTGCCGCACTGCAGCGAAAGAAGACACAGGAGAAAGTCGTGACTCGTACTGAATCCCCCAAGGTGGATGAAGCTGCTGAAGCGAGGAAAGATATGAGGAATTCATATCTTCCTATCGCGGTCCGCATAATGGCCGCCGAATGCCTCGGTTATACGGTAACGTACCGTGGGCCTGAAGATCACCCACGGCGCATCATATTCCGGCACCCGCGGGGTAAGCTGCGCATCGCGATCATGTTCCCCAAAGGCCGGACGAAACGACGTGAGGCAATGGCCGCATTCAATCGTCGTTGATAGCGACGGATGCCACCCCGATGAATTGATCGGTCACGATATACAGTCGCCCCTGCCAACAAGCTCGGGCGGCTTTTTCTTTGACGAGCCGTTCTCAGCAGGGTATCGGAACTTTTTTGTTTACGGCACTTTGTCCTTGTGATATCGTCCGGTCAGTATGAAGAAGCAGGGTGTGGAAGGAGCTGACGATGCAAGAATATGAACTGCAATTCCGAGCGCCTACGATCCGAAGAGGCGGGAAGATTAAATACAACAAGCGGCGCAGACGATTCTTTGCGAAGGATAATGAGGAGGCGAGATCGGACGTTGACCGTTTTCTCAAAGAAAAAAGTGTCCTGCTAGATGGAAAGACTTATCATGCTAAGAATGCAAAACTCTTCCGTCTCGTACCGGTTGACTACGTTCTCGTCTAGGCCGCCGACATCCTCTGGACTCAGTGGTCTTTCCCGGGGTTATCCTTTTGTCTCATTTGACTCTCACCTATGATTAAACTATGGTGAAGATGGAAGGAAGGTGTCCTATGTTAATCACACTTGTAGCGGTACTTTGTCATTCTGTATCCGGGATTCCAGAACCCGTCTGCGTAGAGGAGATTGTCACTGATAACGACATGAGCGGCATTACTTGGATGTCGTGTCAGGTCTCGGCGCAAGAAGGCATCTCGAAATGGATGTCCGAAAACCCGAAGTACGCCGCGAGCATCGAGGCGCCGCACGCGGAAGGTTCCTGGCATCTTTCCAAATGGAAATGCGTTCCCGGTCAGTACTCGATAGCAGGGAAGGCATAATGAGAGGAGAAGGAAATGGCACGATACGAAGGGCGCCGCGACCGGCAACCTTGCAGGATATGTCCGGAAGACGCCCATATCATCGCAATCATTGGCGGGTATCCATGTCTCTTCTGTTCGAAGACACACGAGCTCACCTACAGAGCCCTCGCCACCGGAAGCGGAGGCGGTCTCAAGAAGAAATCGCATTATACACTCGACGGAGCATTCGACTCCTCGAGTGTCTCTGTTTTATGCGATCCAATCTTTCTTACATCCTACCCCAGCACGACAGCAATTCTACCGTCGATACGTTATCACCTTGAGTGCAGAGCCAGAAGCATCATTTCAACGTCCACAGACATCCTTCTGTGGTTTGTTGTGGCCCTCGGTGGCGCGAGTATTATTGCCGTCCTACGCTTTCCCCTACCATCCCCGAAAACCCTTGTGTTCCCTCACCATTGTAGGTTCGAAGGTCGTTCAACATGCGGAGCAAACTTGACACAGTGTGCATACTGTGATATTAAATTTATGGACAATCTCGTCCTTTAAGAAAGAGGTGCTTCGTGACCGAAGTCGAAAGCTGTGGCCTCAAAATCGAGGACTTTGTGAAAACGATACAGCCCGATGGCACTGTCGTTTTTACTCACAAGACCTTCAATGACCGTATCGAGCTCACGCCGAATCAATCGCCGCTCTGGTTCTTCTTGAAAATCAGAGAGTTCTCGGAGAAACACGGTGTTCTGATGTGTCCCGAGATGGCGAAGCTGACTAACGGACTTGAGGCTGACTTTTACGGCGGTCTGGAACGTTTCGAGCACGAACTATCAGCGTCTATGGACCGAGATCTCGACGACGCATTCGATGCGGAGATATTCGGATCAGACGAAGACGATATTATGCTCGGCTTTGAGCTCGCAAAGAGAAAATAGGAGACCGCTATGTCTACAAGACCGTAACCCCGCCCGATGTGGCGGGGTTTTTTATTGAGAGGTTTAAAAAGTTCAGCTCATCCGCAATACGTTTCCAGTCCAAAGTTCTGAACGCATCCAATCGGCGGAGCTTGACATTCTGGCATAATATATTAAAATACCGATTAGTTTTGAAAGTGCATCATTTTGATGTGCTCGCACGTTGAAAAGAGGTCTGACATGGAAAATCGCCATATCTCCGAAGCTCACAAGTGGCTCGGTCATCTACGCAACGGCACCGACATGTACGACTCGTTCATCGGCCACGTTCGCAAGGAAGCCCATAAAGGCAACCTCACGCTCGAAGATGTCGGCACCAGCGAAGCCGAACTTGCCGAAGTGAAGGTGAAGGGTTGCAAGACCGCCGCCAACAAGTGGCTCGGTCATCTACGCAACGGCACCGACATGTACGACTCGTTCATCGGCCACGTTCGCAAGGAAGCCCATAAAGGCAACCTCACGCTCGAAGATGTCGGCACCAGCGAAGCCGAACTTGCCGAAGTGAAGGTGAAGGGTTGCAAGACCGCCGCCAACAAGTGGCTCGGTCATCTACGCAACGGCACCGACATGTACGACTCGTTCATCGGCCACGTTCGCGAGGAAGCCCAGAAGGGCGGCCTCACGCTCGAAGATGTCGGCACCAGCGAAGCCGAACTTGCCGAAGTGAAGGTGAAGGGTTGCAAGACCGCCGCCAACAAGTGGCTCGGTCATCTACGCAACGGCACCGACATGTACGACTCGTTCATCGGCCACGTTCGCGAGGAAGCCCAGAAGGGCGGCCTCACGCTCGAAGATGTCGGCACGAGCGAGGAGGAGCTTGCATCTCTCAATCGCCACGTCGCCTGACACTTGCACAATCAACCGAAAGCCGCCCTTCCACAAGGCGGCTTTTCACTTTATGCAAAACTCAATCCGTTCAATTCCCTCTCCACGCCCGCCCAATTAATCGTTCGAAAAGCGTCCAGTTCGGGGAGCATCCATAAAATACGTTGATTTTGCTTGCTATTTTAGATACGTAGGTAGGACAATCGAACCTAGCGAGAAATTACCGCAACGCGATTGCGCTTCGCTAGAGAATTTACAACCAACAATGTATCATTGCCAGGAGTGGACTTCAGTAATATAGTCGTGCTGGATCACTTGAACATAGGTGAGAATCATGGACATACCGAAACATTCCGTCGTACGAGACCTAGCGGGCGATGTCATAAGTCCAATAAATCTTCCACCCCCTGGTTATTCCCGGTGGACGCCCAACAAAAAGGCCATTGTCGTCCGTGCTGTACGCGCCGGTCTTGTGACACTACAAAGCGTGCTCGACCGTTATCAAATGACAGAACAAGAGTTTTCGATTTGGGAACATGGCTTGTACGATGACGGAGCGACAGGGTTAAAGATTACAAAGTATCAGAAGCGTAGAAGAAAAAGGGCAGCGAGTTCTGGTAAAGATTAAAAAGAAATGGGTCGACCTTTCGGTCGACCCTTCTACTTTACTATCCCCGCGAGATTCTTCGAGCAACATCGCGCAGTAGATCCGTAATTCCGACCACGCCAGAGTTCAGTGAAATTTGACTTGGATTTTCACTGATAGGCTCATTCGATGATCCGAGCACATAGCCGCGCCCCCATACGGTCACGATGAGTTTCCCCGCATCGGGATGCGCATCGGTGAGCTTCTTACGTAATTTGCATACGAAGACGTCAATGATTTTCATCTCCGGCTCATCGTCTAATCCACCGGTGTATAGCTGAGTCAAAATCATTTCTTTCGAGAGAACACGTCCAGCCGTCGACGCTAACAGCAACATCAAAGCAAGCTCTTTGCCAGTGAGTTCGACCGGTCTCTCATTAATCAACACTGATTTGGTTGTCAGGTTGACTTTGAGCCTTGCTTCGCCGCTTTCGCATTCGAATATGTCAAGCAAGGCTCCTTTGAAACGCCTCGTGGCGGCTCGTAGTGATGCAACGAGCTCGCGAGGGTTCTCAGGTCCTCGCAATAGATCGTCGCCGCCATTTTCAAGAAACATGGCGCGATGGTCGCCCCACACTCTATCTTCTGATCCACGCGAAATGCCGATGAGCGGCATTGTCATTTTATTCACTCGCAAGCCACGAGCAAAGTAAATGCCAAGACCACTCTTCTCAAGATCGATAACACCAGCATCGCATGGGCCATTTAGGAGCCAGGCCCGCAAGTCCTCGGTATTCTCGACATCTTCTTGTTCAACGGCGATACCATTATCGCGTAAGAAAACGATTGTGGTACTGTCGAGTCCTGCTGCAAAGACCTTCATAGCCACCTCCATTGAGAACTGGTTAAACGCTAGTTCTATAGCGGAGTAAAACACAGCATATTGGTAAAGTCCACATAGAAAAAATGGGCCCCGAGGGGCCCACGATAGTAGTCCACGTCGAAGGTGATCATTCACCTACGATCGCCTTGTGTATATCGCCAAGGTATCCGATAAGCTGCTGGACCAGCTTGGCGTCATACTCGCGGTCAACTTTCTCATTATCGCGAGTTCCGTACAGCGCATTGACGTCTAGATCTTGGTGTACGCGACGCGCTCGATTGAGCGTGCCTCCGATAAAGGCCTTGAGCGCCTTGTAGTCATCGGACGGTTTGCGCATACGCCCGCTGATGCCGTAACCACTTTTGCCTGTTTTCACTGAGATAAGTGTCCGAGTTTCCACGACACCAAGGTTGCGTTCGATTGCTTCCCTGGCAATGGTAACTTGGAGCGCCGGGTCGTTGGTGCTTCGTGCAATGTCAATCGCTGCCGTCACGGTCAAGCGTTCATCCTTATGTCTTGTCGGGTCCATAAGTAGCTTAACCACATCAGGCAAAGTGTGCATCTGCAAGTAGCCGTCGACGTGCGTGAAGGACTTCTTCACAATTGTCGCAATCTCGGTGACCCGTGCACGATGACTTCCCGTACCTTCATCATAAAGACGCTGGTATGCTGCCGCCTCGTCCTGCGGAATAAGATCCTCACGATTCAGGTTATCGAGCAATGCTTCTCGGAAGTGATGCCGCTCATCGTTGACTGTGTCAATGAAGCATTTAACGAGCGGGTCACCGCCATTGCGTTCTTGAATGATGCCGAATGCCCGCAATCTACGTTCACCACCGATAAGTACGAACACACCTTTCTCAGATGAATGCTTGCAGACTCGCACAGGGGTCTTTTGACCATCCCGTTCAATAGCGTCAGCAAGATCATCTAGCCCCCTCGGATCAAAGTACCGTCGGGGCTGACCATCGAAGCGTTGGATGCGACTGAGTTTAACAAGAAGTGGCTGACCAAGCCCGCTCTCATCGCTATTTTCAATAACACGCAGTGCTAGCTTATTCATCTCTACCTCCTTTTGGGTTGCATTTAGATCAAAACTCAACCGATAATGCCACATCTTAGAAATTACACAACGACCTTGAGTGCAGGGCTAGAAGCGTCATTTCAACGTCCACTGACATCCTTCTGTGGCTTGCTGTGGCCCTCTGGGGCGCGTGCATTACGGTTGTCCCATGTTTTCCCTCACCGACCCTGAAAACCCTTGTTTTGCCTCAAGGTTTAGGTTCGAAGGTCGTTCAACATGCGGAGCCCAATAGGCATACTGATTTTTGCGTTTTATGAGACGCTAAGAAGCTTTCAAATTCTCTGGTCTCAATGCGAAATTCTTTGCCGAATTTGTACGCCTTAAGCCTCCCTGCCTTTATATAGCGGTAGATCGTCATTACGTTAACACGGAGCGAGTCTGCGAGTTCCTGAGCGGTATAGAAGTCTTTCTCCTTCGCCATAATGTTTAGAATCATACCTTACAATGCTTTACACGCCAAACGTGCCTGTGGACACGCGGAGCGGCTCATAATGCGCAAGGGCGCGATCTACCTGCCCAATCCAATTATGCTCGGGAAACACGCCCTCAATGCGCTTTAAATCCCCTAGGACGCGTCTGTGCCATGCTTCCCTAGAGAAGCTCCGCGAAAGGGTCGCTCTGAATCCACGCATTCCATCTGCATCCTTTGAGAGCATGGCAAGCCCCGCGAGGTATATTGCCTCTTTTGCATCCTTTGCAATTTTCTTGCGAAGAATCAGCTCAAACATGGTTTGCGGCTGGACCGGAGACGTAAGAATTGAAACACTGGCTTTCTTTATGGCCTCCCATTCCCGCCGTAGTGCCGCCATAGCGACGCCGTGGCTGAATACATCCTTGAACAGCACCTCGTCTTTGTTTTTCGGACCGAATACTGCCTGTCTTACCTCCTTTTTATTGCCATATCGCGCCTCTATCCGGAGAATCTCCGGCACAAGTTCCACCTTTTTCCAGTCGAACAGTGAAAGTTGTTTTGCCGTTTGCTCTTTGTCTACAGCCTTAGATTTTGGCCTTAGAAGGTCTTTTACTTTGTCGTAGAACACCACCTCGCGATCATGCGTGTGAGCCAGATGAAGGGCATGGCCAGCATCCGGAAAACGGTCCCTTTCTATGCCGAGATACCTTGGAAGGTCGACTTTGCCAAGATCGCTCAATATCGGCTGAACGCTATAACCATCTTTGAGAACTATGTTTTTCCCAAAATGCACTGCGGATACTATCGCAGTCCGTAAATGCTCTATCGTTACGAAAATATCCTGCTCCCTCAACGTATCGCGTAGCTTTTCGAGGACCGCTGGAAAATCTGCGTCCGAAAACTCGTTTACATTATCTCCCCACATCATCTTAGGGAGTGAGACCTCAAACTGCAAAGAGAATCCTTCGCCACGCCTTATTACTCGTAAACGAGGCCGCGTCTTGCCGTCTTTTTTCTGTTCGGTAGTATGCGGTTTGAGCCATTTTTGATACCCGCTTCGCCTGCTATTTAGCTCCCATTTTTGCCCATCCGGATTTGTTATACGGGCAAAAGTATTGCTGTTCAAAGTCAAAACGATTGTATCTATCATATTTATTCGCTATCTAATAATTTGCCATCTTCGGCGTCTAAACGTCGTTCGATCTCCAACAGTTTGCCGAAAAAACGTCCAACTTCCGGAATCGAAAAATCGCTAGCAACGATCACGCACGTAGACTCTTTACCTTTTGTATCGTTTGCTGTAGGCATGTACAACACACTCGCACGCGCCGCATAATGCGTCGTAGTAGGCGGACTGCTTCGGTCCACATAGGACGTTATCCTACAAGGGACTCTTATCTATCGGCCGCGCTCTATTCAGGGAATACAAATCAAGCCACTATCTATATGAGCGATGAGGTTGAAGCCAGTCTGCCGACCAGTGTGCAAGCGTATGTTTCTCCTGTCTCCTCGAATACAAACGCCTTGAATATCCAAAACTGGTCCATTGCAGAGCTTGGTGTGCCGCCGTATCCAGAGAATAGGATTTACGAGAGCGTGGCAAAGGAGGTATGTGCCTTGTCCAACAAGCCTACTCAACTAAATCTCATCATTCAAGATGAGCGAATGTTCAATGATGGTCTGAAACGGAACTACACGTGCGCTGATTTGCAGTCAAGCTACCATTGACAAATATTTAATACGTGATACAATAACATTAGCGGACTTCCCCGCACTTTGTAAGGAATCTGAAATGTCGAAGCTCGTAACTCTGGCTTTTGTCATCCCCGCCTTCTTGTCCCCCGTGGCGGCAAGCGCCGACTATCTGCCGAACCCCGACGATATGACTCGGCACATCGACCGCACTGGCAACGTGCAGCAGCAGATTGCCTCTGTCGGAATCTGCCTCAAGGTGCGTGGCATCGAGTACAAGGTCATGCAGGGCTATACGGGAACCGACATTGTCGTTTTCGGCGGCGCAAAGGCGTCGTCCGATACGAAAGCGCACATTGACGAATGTTTCAAGTAGCCAGCAGTCCCACACTACGCCGCCACTTCGGCGGGACGAATGCCATCGCTTCGTCTCGTACGGAGCGGCGGCATTTCTTTTTAAGTATTCATCGCAAAAGAAGGGCACCGATAGATAAACTGGCTTTTTCCCTCTATCAAACAGGTTCTAACGTCGTCCAGTCCTCGGAGCAAAATTTGATTTTTTAATACAGAATGTTATTACTATTGCGGTTACGGACTTGGTATCCGTTGCTCAAATTCACCAATCCGAGGAGGATGCCGTGATAGACATTAAGGACAAAGTATTCACCGAGTGCGATTCCATCGCCAAAGATCTTGAAGGATTCAGGGCTGCGATTCAAGGCATGTCAAAGGAAGAGGTCGTCCTTCATCTTCTTTCTCGTCCTGTGGGAGAAAACACGGCCTATGCCATCTGGGTACATGCCGATCGCCTCTCTTATAATATACCCCAGGAACTACTGAGGAAGACTGTTGAGGCCCGTAAACTCTCGCCAGACGAAGAGCCTGACACGGAGTCCGAGATCCTCGTTGAGTTCGAAGGCGAACGCTATGGCGTGAAGACGGCGTTCCTCTACGATGGCACGGGCTTAGCGGTGAGTCTCTGCGACGCGCGCTATATTGTGCCAGTCGGACCTTGGAGCCACGAGACGCCGCCCAAGCCAGAGGGTGGATGGAAATCTGCCTGATCTTCTAACGAACCACAACTCGAAGGCGGCGCTGCGAAGCGTCGCTTTTCTTTTACACAAACCCTAACCTTTGAACCTCTCTTGCTATACTTCTCCACTTGAAAGTTCTGAAATCATCCAGCCTATTGGGGAAAAATGCTACCTGACATACTGCGATTGTTTACCTTCAATGTGTTGCTGCTGCGGTATTGAGATGTTTTCTACGGAGCATGACTGACACCATTTTCCCGATCGCACGAACAGCGTACCGTGCCTTCAAAAGACGCACGATGACCGCCCGATCTTCGCCTCCAATGTGTGTATGTGCCATATCCCAAGAGTGTGGAGGTCCTCTAGGGTGGTGCAATTAGCCTGCAAACTTTGGTGCTTTTAGAGTGAGAATTCACTCGCGTGTATTTGACGCAACCAATGCAATGTTGTACATTGCAAAACAGAAGGACCCGCCACGTAGGAGACTTACTAATGAGCAGAACAACGTTGAATGAGAAACCCTTCGAGCATCATTGTCGCAACGGCACCACTTTCACGGCGGAGCGTTGCGATTTTGTAGGCGGCGTTACGGCCTATGTCCCCGCCGGGCTAACAGAAGCTCAAATGATGGCGGATGCGGCCGAGCTCGGAGCTTGGCACTGGGCCAATATTGTCCCGGAGCTGAATGGCTTCACTGGGGTCGCCCGATGCACTGTCATACGAGTTGGCGTGAATGGGACATGGCGACACGAGGCACTGCGCTTGCGTCGCAAACCACAGTTGCTTTTGGGTACTGTCATCAGTCTCGCCGATGTCGGCAAAATATTCGTCTTGGCTGCGGACAAGTCGTCGGGGAGGGTTGTAACCCGCGAGGACTTTCTCGCCCTCCCGCTCGATCAGATCGGCGCGTGGTATGAGATTGACGAGTTCGACATAAACGACGATTGACTCGTGAGTCGTCTCTCAATAGCCGCCAGCCGCGGTTTGGCGAAAGCCAATAACGATAAACGGTCGCCGCCTATCCTCGAGGATAGGCGGCTTTTCGTGATATAGTCGTCGCATGGCAACCATACATCCGTGGATCAACTTCAACGGCAATGCCGAGGAAGCCTTTACTTTTTACCGATCGGTCTTTGGAGGTGAATTTACCAAGATCGTACGCTTCAAGGACATCGCGGGTGCAGGACCGCATGTATCAGAGACAGACGCCGAGAAGATAATGCTGATCGCATTGCCGATCGGCAACGGCGCTACGCTTTTCGCAAACGACGTGCCTTCGGCGATGGGCACCGTGAATGAGCAGGAAAATCGAAGCAAGATTCTAGTCAATGCAGCGAGCAAAGAAGAGGCCGATGCCATCTTCAACGGTCTCTCAAGCGGCGGGCAGGTAGAGGCTCCGATGAGCGAGAGCCCGTGGGGTACGTACTTTGGTATGTTTAGAGACAAATACGGCATCGAGTGGATGGTGGAATTCTCTGCCGCCGCATAAGCAATCTGCGCTTCTTTACAGTGCTCGGTCGGCTTTTATTTTATCGCGGCAATCTTGCATTCAGGCGAGCAGAAGGCCTTGCCCTGCTCATCTCTGCACGCGTCGCAGGCCAGAAAGTGCAGATGGCACGTATCCTCTGCACAGTCGGCATAACGCTCCGACTTTGCTCCGCACAAACGGCAGCGTCCGATGACTTCCCGCTCCGCTCCCTCTGCGCCGCCGAAGTCCATCGTGAGGCGCTGGTCGAAGGTGTAGAGCGTGCCTTGGAAATCCTTGCCCGGGAACTTCTCCATATACGTGTGGATGCCGCCGTCGAGCTGGCGCACATCCTTAAACCCTTTGTGCATCAAGTACGCTGACATCTTCTCGCAGCGCACACCACCGGTGCAGACCGTGACGATCGTCTTTTCTTTGAGAGGTTCCAGCCTGCCCATGGCAAGCGGCAAATGCCGCGAAGCGGAAATGTCGGGCTGTATCGAATCTTTGAAATGCCCCGACGCAAATTCGTAATTGTTGCGCATATCGACGACGACGAAGTCCTGCTTGCTCTCGTACCAATCACGCAGCTCTTCCACAGAAAGTTTCGGTGCAGTAGCGACGCGTGGGTCGGCCTCCTCGCTTGAGAGACCAGTCGAGACTATTTCGTCACGGACCTTGACCGAAAGCCGGGGAAGCTTTTGCCATTGCCCGCGCTTCTTTTGATCTGTGTGTCAGCAAAGAGCGACTCAGCAAGAAACCTCGCAGCGAATGCTTCGGTGTTGTGTACGGTCCCCTCCAGGGTCGCATTGATTCCTTCAGCGGCTATGATGACGCGCCCGATGAGCGAAAATTCCGTCGCGAGCGATCTCATCTTTTGTGCCAATTCTTGGGGCGCGTCCACGTACGCGTATTTGTAGAAAAGCAGTACCTGATATACATCAGACGCCATGGGTACCGATTGTATTTGCTCCCCTTGTAACATCTCCGCACTATACCAAGTCTTTCAATTATTGATATTGGTATGATTTTAGTTGGAAAGATTTTCTTTTATGTTATATAGTTTTACGGTATGTCAAAGCTTACCTTTTCAGCCCCGTCCGGAGAGGTTCTCGAAAACCCAGAGCTAAGCGATATCAAGAAACTGATTCTGACCAAGGGCGAGCGATACTGGAATACGGGCTCCGGCGACGGCGGTTTCGATTTCTATTATGAGACCGGCAATGCAAACCTTCAATTGATATTCGACAAGAAATGGGGGTTTTATCTTCTCTACCGAGGAGCAGACAAGAAAAGCTATACTTCGTTTGGGCCAGGAGATTTCGATCATACCGTCTCTCCTGGTGTGGGCGGTGATCCGTTGCTCTTGCCAACAAAATTCTTCGTACCGCGCGAACGTGCCTGGGAAGCAGTGGAGGAATTTTGCAAGAGCGGTCAAAAGTCAGCAAAAATTACGTGGATGGACAATGCGAAGGTGAAATGGAATTACGGCGAAGAGTAATGTTTACAGTATCGCGCGCTATATCCATACAACCTTTTGTGTCGCTCTTTCCTAGCGTGAAAGGTTTTCTTTGAGCCCAGCAAACATCGCTTCATCAGCAAGGTAATCAAACATGCCCGGGAGCGCCGCCGGCAGCCACGTGTAATGCGTCGGCTCGGGGATGCGTAATCGCAAATGGAATGTCGTACTGCTCGCCGTATTGTTTTCCAAGATGAGCGTCCAAGTAAAATTGCATTGGTCTCCCATGTAATTGATATTCGGTATCGAGCAATATTCGATGTACTGCCCGGGCGCTATCGCGAGCACGCGCAAAGCACCACCGCCAAAATCCGGGATCTGCTCGCCGACAGCGAGTGTCTGATATTGCGCAAGCGTCGTCGTTGCACTGTATTTACGCAAGAGATCTTCAAGCCACATCGGCGCGTACCAGCCTGCGCGCTCTGAGCCGAGCTGTACTACCCACGGCCACACAGCAGCACTCGACGTCGCAAAGGTGGCAGCACGATCAATCGTCACCCACGGCTGGGGAAACATCTCATCGCCGGGCAGGGCCTCGGCGACTTGCGCCTCAGTCACACCTGAGCGAACGCCGAGCCTTACTATGAGAAACCCGAGCGCAACAAGGATTACTAGCAGGACTAGCCCGGCAATCAGAATTCTCTTCATTGGTATACATAGTACACCACTCATACCATTGTCGTTGAGCATCGAAAATAGTGGCTTCCCTATTTATAGAACTTCATAAAAAGCTCGAAAATAAGCTGATTTTTGATACTATTGTACGCATGGACCCTGTAAGCGTGGCCGCACGACACTTCAGATTCACAGGGCGAGAATGGCGAACCATGGGAGTGCTCGCGCTCTCGTATCTCGCCGTCTTCTTTGCAAGCACTGCGCTCGTTGAACCTTTTGCCCAGCTCTACCCGGCTTCAGCCGTCGCGTTCTCGGTGCTCTTTTTTGGCGGCGCGCGAATCTTCCCGGCACTCTACCTGGCGGCGTTGGTCGGCGAGCTCATCGTGCATGCGCCACTCTCCTTCGTCATCGTCATGCCGATTGCTATTACTTTGCAAGCGCTTGTTGGCGCATGGATATTGCGCGCATGCCGTCTCGACCCGCTCTTCCGCCGGTATGTTGACGTGCTCTTCGTACTCATCGCAATCGCCGCCGCATCTTTTGTGTCCCCCACCGGCACATCGCTTGCGGTTCTCTCAAGCGGCGGATCGTACCCGGTACAGGCGTGGTACTACGGCTACATAGCGTCTTTCTGTACGACACTCATCATCGCGCCTTTTATCTTACGATGGTTTGGGAAGCCACGCTTCAGTCGACTTCGTGTCGAGACTTTTGAAATCACCGGCGTCTTCGCTCTCCTCGGTGCGATACTCTTCGCCGTCTTTATCGAGAATATCTCGACCGTCATCGGCATACCGCTTCTGTATTTCATTCTTGGACCGCTCTTCTGGATCGCACTTCGCTTGCGACCGCGTTTCCTCACCCTAGCGCTTCTCATCACCGGCATCGCATCGCTCGGGAGCGTACTCGCCTACTCGCCAACGCTCGTGCTCACGCGCCACCTCTTCACCGACGAGATATTCTTGATCGCGCTTTCGATCAGCTTCTTCATCGTCGTAGCGCTCGAGGAAGAACGCCGCGTCAATACCAACAAAATGCATTCACAGCTCTCGACACTCGAAAACGCGATGACGCGCGTGCGCCAAGAGTCACAAGCCAAGAACGACTTCATAGCCATCCTCGCGCATGAGCTGCGCAATCCATTGGCACCGGTCCTCTCCGGTATCGAATTCCTCAAGCTCAAAGGCGCACGAGATGCCGACGAAATGGAGACGCTCATGGTCATGGATGACCGGATGATGACAGTGCGGCGCCTGCTCGACGACCTGCTCGACATCTCGCGCATCTCCGAGGGCAAGGTCGCGCTTGACAAGAAGAAAGTCAACCTTGAATCAATCGTCCGCCAGGCCATCCTGTCGACCGATCACTATCGCAAGGAGCGGCATCAATCACTGGCCTTTCGACCGCCCCAGAGCCCGCTCGAGATCGAAGGCGACACATTACGCATCGAGCAAATCTTCTCCAACCTGCTGGGGAATGCTTCCAAATACTCCAACTCCGGTGACCGCATCACGATCATCATCGGGGAGGTCAACGGCATGGCCGAAGTACGCATCATCGACGAAGGCGTCGGCCTGCGGCGCGAAGCGCTCGAGAGCATCTTCATGCCCTTCCAGCAGATAGAGCACGGCGAACGTAGCAAGCAGGGCCTCGGCATCGGGCTCGCGCTCGTGAAGACCTTTGCCGAACTGCACGGCGGCAGCGCAGAGGCCTTCAGCGACGGCCCGGGCAAGGGCAGCACCTTCATCATCCGCCTGCCGCTCATCAATAAATAACGGCTGACTTGTGTGATTGTAGATAAAAACGTATAACTCTCTACAGAATAAATCAACGGAGATATCCAAATGCTCATGGGGATACCACGAGACGAAGCTCACATGCTCATAAGGTTTGAGGAGATCGACATCGACGTCCCGACGCTCGTACGCGGAGCACGACGACCAATGTCGAGCTTGTACAGGCAAATCTCAGAGTATGAAGCGGCAATCGTACTAAACGAATCCGGTAAGTTTTTGACAATGTTTCGCGAAAGCGTTAAGACACTCATAAGATTTACGGATGCGCAAAACATTCAGCATACGCTCCATGAAATAGGTCGCATCTATCAGCAACCCCACCTCAATTCGGGCATGCCGAGAGAATGGGTTCCAAACAAGAGACCTTACAGTCTTTCAGGAACCCGTAAGAAAATAATTGGTGCGAACGGCGTGTTGCAAATGGAGGATATCCTTACAGCCGCTCAAAGAGAGATGTGGGAGGAATTGAAAATTGATATCGGAAAAATAGACGCAGTATTGAAACCAGCAAATCAAGCGCCAGTATCTGATGAACATCCTTCCTCGATATACCCCGGACTCCGAGTATCAGAGCATATGACATTCGTAGACTGTTGGTTAGCAGAATGTCCTGTGGAATTACGATCACCTCCAGTGGCAGATGACGACCATACATTTATAATGTTTGAGTGGTCTCCGCCCTTTCACTTACTTGACGGCGTCGTGCTCAGTGCGCAGATCTCTTGAAGAACCCGGCGAAAACCGGGTTCTTTTCTTTTTGCCTTATACACCGCCCCGTATTGAATCTCGCGCCGTTTCTTATATACTAGGGAGGTGAAAAAGGTACTGATCGCCGAAGATGATTCTTTCCTCTCATCACTCCTGATACAGGATCTCAAAGTGATCGGCTTTGATCTGATGACCGCCTTCGACGGCAACGAAGCGCTTGAGCGCATCCACTCGTGGCACCCCGACATGATCCTGCTCGACCTCGTCATGCCCAACAAAGACGGCTTCGCCGTGATGGAGGAGCTGCACAAGGACACCGGCGAGGCTTCCAAGATCCCTATACTCGTGCTCTCCAACCTCAGCAAGGAGTCAGACGTGGCCAAGGCCAAGCAATACGGCGCAGTCGACTTCATGGTGAAGGCCAACACCACCCCGCACGACATAGCTGAGCGAATCAAGAAGATACTTTCTTAGCGCCATGAGCGAGACACGCGTCATCACGACCGTGAAGGAAAAGAAGGCCGGTATGCGCTTGTTCTTTTCGATATATTTCAAGATCGCTTTGACGATCATTTGTGCGCTTGCACTGCCTCTCTTGCTTGCGGCCGTGCTGCCAAGCCAATGGTTCGCGACGAGCAGCTTTCATCCGTGGTTTATCTTCCTTTGGACTACGCAACTATCTCTGGGTGCTCATACACTCCGGCTTTATTACCTGGCGCTCGCGCTCCTTGGCTTCGTCTGCTTCGCATTCGTCATGCTCGATATCTATGCGCTCTATATGCGCCCGCTTGCGATACTGCACTCATGGGTGCAAATGGTGCGTGACGGCGCACATCCGCTCACACCAGAGCTTGCGCGCGACGAGGTAGGCGCCCTCGGGATAGAAATCAGCTCGCTCGTCGCCTCTTACATGGAGACGCGTGAGCTCAACACCGACCTCGCCGAGCAAAAATCGCTTTTCACGACGATCATGGCGCACCAGCTGCGCACGCCGCTCACGGGCCTCATCTGGAGCATCGATGCGCTTCTCAACCCCGCCACACAGGAAGAGCAGCGCAAGAAGATGCTCACCGACGTCGACATGCTCCTCAAGCGCATGCGGCTCATCATCAACCACATCCTCGCTGCCGCCAACGTCGAGAGCGAGCACTTCGGGTTCGTCATGACGGAGACCGACCTCGCGCCGATCGTCGAGAAGCTGGTCGAAGGGTTCAAGCCCATAGCACAGGATCGCTCGCTCACGCTTGCCTTTGACCATCCCGACAACCTCCCCGTGGTGTACGCAGACGGAGAGCGCATCTCGATCGCGCTTTTCGACTTGCTCTCCAACGCGATCGACTATACGCCCAAAGGCGGCACGGTGACGGTCTCGCTCCTGCCTGGCAAGGACCGTGTAAGCGTCTCGGTCAGCGACACGGGGATCGGGATCCCTTCAAATGAATTACCGCTCCTCTTCAACAAGTTTTATCGCGGAGAGAACGCGCGGCATATGCGCGCCAATGGCACCGGCCTCGGACTCTATCTCGTCAAACAGATCATCACCGCGCACGCGTCAGAAATTTCTGTACAATCCAATTCTAAAGGATCACGCTTCTCGTTTTATTTGAGTACAAAGAAACCAGTGTAGGCACGAGTGGCCACCTAGGAGCGCAAGCATTTTGGGGTCTTTGCAGCGCGGCGGCGCGAAACAGAGGGATTTTCTAGCAAGAAAATCCCGACCCCAAAATGCTTGCGCTCCTAGGTGGCCACGCAGAATTATCTCAACATTTCACGTTGGTTTACCTCATGCAAAGCAACGATAAAAAGGCTCTCGCTCCAACCGAGCGGCGTGTTGTCGTTGTATTTCGTTGAGTTGGAATAATAGAGCTCCGGCTGGCCTTTGCTGGTCGCGGTGGCCTTCGCCATTTCGAGATATTCCTGCGCCTTAGTATGCTCTCCGAGCTTCTCGTAGATGATCGCAAGCCAGCTCAAGCCGAAGGTCCATTCTGCTTCTTCCGACCATCCGTCTTCGTTCTTGTTGTAGTAGCGGTCGCCCTTGTAGCGGATCACGCCGCGTTCGCGCAGGAGATGATATTCGACATGCTCGAGAATCGTTTTACTCTCCTCGGGCGACGTGACGCCATACGGCCAGATGAGCGACAGGAGTGCGAGGTCGACGAACTTGGCCTTCGACTCGCGCGGGAGCATGCGCGTGAGCGTTTCTTCACCTTTGGCTATCAACTCTTCCGGCACGTCGATCCCCTCTATGCTACGGATCATCTTCAGGCCCGCGAGACACGCGCCGACCGAAGAAGCATGCAGCTCCTGGTTTTCTTCCCACATGCCGGAGTCGGGATCATTCCAATACTCGAGTGTCGAGAGATACCACACGAGCTTCTGCAAGACACGCCTGTCGTCATCGTCGAGCGCGAGCGCTCCCGGCCGCGCGTTCTCGAGCTCGCCGATCTTGAAGAGAATGCAGCCGATCGAATCGTTCTGCTTGTTGCCCCATTCTTCCCAATATTCGTCGAAGGTCTCCGGGTGATAGCGCGGATGAATGTACTGATGCGTATGCTCGGGCTTCGCGCTGATCGCATGGTCGATCTTGTACTCGTGCTTCTTGAAGATGTCGAGGATCGCGCGGTAGGTCTTGCGGACGGTGTCGAAGTCGCCGACCACCTCGAAGGCGAGGCATTCATAAAAGTTGTCGCGCAGCCACGCCTTGTCATACCCCGTCCCCACCTCTTTGCGAGATGCCGCAAAAAGCCCCGAATCGTACTGCAGGTCCTTCAAGATCTGCAGATGTTGCTCCAGGAGCTTATCGTAGATCGCGCTTTGTGCCATGCATATATTATACACACCTGTAATAAACGATCCTGCAGAGAGGTATTATTAATCGAAGATTAATGAAGTATCTTATTTATAAAAATACATTACAGGGATATGCACTTTCATATGTATCGCGCTCTTAGATCTGTTTCGCTTTTAGTCATTTCAAGTAGCGTCGCGCTTTTTGCACCACTGGCCTTCGCGTACGCGGATGTCTCGGTTTCTATCCAGTCGCTCTCGCCCAGCAACACTGTGACAGTCGGAACGACGGTCTCTTTCTCGGTCACGGAGACTGGCTTCACCAACCCGACCTACACGATCACGGACCCGACAAGCGGCAGCAGTATCACGACCAACGACATCAACTCAAGCGGCAACTTCTCATGGACGCCCGAGAGCATCGACGTGGGTACGCACAGCCTTACGATCACCGTAAACGACGCGCAGGGTGACACTGCAAACACACAGGAATCTATTACCGTCAATCCGACGCCTACTCTTACCCTAGGCTCGCTTTCGCCGGGAACCTCTATCACTGCCGGGCAGACAGTAAGCTTCGCTGCGACCACCAACGGCTTCACCAACCCAACTTTTAGCGTCAGTGATTCGCTCAATGGTTCGTCAGTATCCAACAACGACATCAATCCCTCCACTGGTGCCTTCTCCTGGACACCGGCAAGCAATCAAACGGGTACGCACACGATCACGATGTATGCGACAGATGCACTCGGACACAGCGCAAACGCAACTGAGACGATCATCGTCGGTTCGACGCCTGTGGTCGCGATACAATCACTCTCGCCGGGCTCGAGCGTGGGCGTCGGCCAAAACGTGACCTTTACCGCACTTGCATCCAACTTCAACGACCCTTCGTATACCGTAAGCGACACCTTCGGCAATAGTTCAGTCTCAGACAACAATATCAACTCTTCAGGCCAATTCTCGTGGACACCGGAGACGAGCGACATCGGCACGCATACGATCACCGTGACGGTCAACGATGCATCCGGTCATAGTTCGACTGCGACGCAGACGATCACGGTCTCGAGCAGCAGCGTGGTGAGCGGCACCGGCGGCGCGACCGTACAAGGTCTTTCGCCCGGCACCAATGTAATAATCGGCCAGCCTGTCTCCTTCACTGTCGCTGCATCCGGCTTCAGTAATCCCGTCTTTAGCGCGCAAGATTCTTTCTCTGGTTCGACTATGACTGGGAGCGACATCAATTCCGCTGGCTATTTCTCATGGACACCTACCAGCTCTGACACAGGGACGCACACCATCACTGTCTACGTGAATGACTCTTCGGGCCATACCGGCAATGTGACGCTTCAGCTCACCGTCAATCAGCCAAACATTACCATCACCTCGATCAACCCGGGCACGACCGTCCTTGAGAATTCCCTGCTCACCTTCAACGTGACGCCCGCAGGCTTCACCAATCCGACCTACACGCTTTCGGATTCTTTCAGCGGCACAACGATCAGTACTTCAAACATCAACTCTTCGGGTCAGTTCTCATGGACGGCGCTTGCGAGCCAAGTGGGTACGCATACGATCACCGTCTCGGCGACCGATGCCTCGGGACACAACACCACGACGCAGCTCGTCATCGACGTGACGGCGAGCGGTACGGCAGTCACGCCGACCACGACAAGCAGCGCTTCCCTGAGCACGCTCGAGACGGAGCTCGCACAAGCCGAAGCTGCGCTCCAAGCTGCGCAAGGGACGAGCGGATCGTCAGCAACGAGCCAGCTCACCGAGAACCTCTCTTTCGGCATGACCGACGACCAAGTAACGACACTGCAAAACCTGCTCGCAGCGCACGGCTATTTCTCGGGCACGGCGACGGGCTATTTCGGAGGACAGACACAGGCCGCCGTGGAGAGATTCCAGAGCGCAAACGGCATCAGTCCGATCGGCATCGTGGGCCCTGCGACGCGCGAAGCGCTCAACAGCCTGAGTACCACCGCGACTGCGAGTACTTCGACCGGTGACGGCTATGTATTCTCCAACTTCATCGGCATGGGTAGCACAGGCACCGACGTGACCGAACTGCAAAAGCGCCTCACCGCGCTCGGCTTTTACTCCGGCCCAGTCACCGGCACCTTCGGCTCACTCACCCAGGCGGCGGTCAAGGCATTCCAAGCCGCCCACGGCATCACCCAAGCCGGCTACGTCGGCCCGGGCACGCGTGCGGCCTTGAATCAGTAATAAAAAAAATACCCGCGGAGCTTTTGTTCCGCGGGTAAAAAGTTCAGTTCAAAGGAAGTCGATATCATCCAGATGCGTCGAGTATTTCTCAGGATAATTGAGAAAGGTGTCGACACATGGAAACACAATAACGATTTCGCCGTCGGTATTGCGACGCTGATCCCATTCGCTTCGGGTATTTTCGAGGTCCTCTTCAATACCTTCAAGCACCAAGCCACCACTCGGACCGGTAAGGATTCCATGCCGGACTAGCTTGAGACTCTTGCGATATGCATCCTTGGAGCTAATCTGGATGCAATCTTTTTTGTACTTTTCGACATCAAATTCGACATCGGCATCAATTCGCACGAGTGGCCGTGCGCCAGGTGTTTGATCTTCTTTAGGCACGACCATGCGCACGCGCACGTTTGCACCCTGACCCTGGAAGTATTTATCGGGACCTATAACATGACCACACGTTCCACCGGCCGCATAATAGTCCGTAATCATGCCACCTGTTTGATGCCAAATCTGCGGGCCAAGCCATTTGACGTAGGTCTTCCAGTTGTCCGGATTATGGTACTGACCAGGATTGAAACATCCCGGTTTCGAGCCTTCGAGATGAGCTTCCTCGGGTCCGCTTAAGTCGGACGAACCACTGAACTTATATCTGACACCGATCAGACGCAAGCCTTCAAGTTTCGCCGGCGCCATAGTTGGCGGGACGTAAGCGCGGAATTTCTCGATACCGAAAACGACATACGCAACAATTTTCATCGCGAATGCGCTACCTCCGGACGAATTTTCAATAATTTCTTCGACACCCTCAAGCCCTCCCCTAAGATACGCTTCGTAGAGCATATTGAACGCCATCGGCCACTTGTCAGTGAGCAGGGGCGAGAGATATGCGAGTTTTACAAAGATTCTGATCTTGTCTTTGGTGAAGCGATTGAGCCTGTCATCAAGCTCAACCAGCGGGGTGGGCAGGTGATGCGCGGGGTTCAAGAAGTTCTTCATTCCATCCCGCCCTGCAAACACGTTCATGTGGAGCGTATCGCTCATGGTAGATTTCCTTTCTCTGTTGCCTTTCCGAAGAAAAGCATTTTCTCGCCCAAAGATCAAATATTGACAAAAAACTCGGATATGGCAATGATACTGCTTGGCCCTAAGAAAACAGGAGGTCAGGTTGGTAAAAATAGTCGATGGTGACGACAGGCACCGTGAACCGGAATACTACGGTCCGCAAGAGCGCGACTTCGACAATCGGCAGATCGGGCCCGGATGGATAGCGGTATCGATGATCCTGCTCGGCATGGCGCTCTTCGCGCTGATCAAATACTATCCCAGTTGGCCTATGCCTCACTAGACTTGGCACTGGCCTACAGTTCACCCTCGCGACCCGCTCACAAGCGGGTCGTTTCTTTTTTTATGACGTACGCTTGCCATGCAGAAGCAGGTCGAGTGCCTGCTGCATGGAGCCGGCACGAGTGACTTCCCCGCCGTTGACGAAGAAGATCTCGTCGGCGTTCTCGATCGTGTTGAGGCGGTGCGCGATGATGACCTTAGTCGTCGACTTCGGCAACTTTTCCAATATCTCCTCTAGGAGCTGCTCGGTGACTGTGTCGATGTTGGCAGTCGCCTCGTCGAGGATGAGAAGCTCCGGCTCTCTCATGACTGCGCGGATGAAAGCGATGAGCTGCTTCTGGCCGAGGCTGATCGCGTCTGCTCCCACCGCGACCTTCGTATCAAGCCCTTCGTCGAAGCGCTTCATCAGGCCGTCGAGCCCTTTGCGCTTAAGTTCCTCAACAATCTGATTGTTGATCGAGCCTGCGACAATCTGATTGTTGTCAGAGCGGAAGCGCTCGTTGCCGTAGACGATGTTGTCGCGGATCGTGCCGCTGAAGAGAAACGGTTCTTGCAGGATGAAACCAATCACGCCTGCCTTCTCCTCGCTCGTGAAGCTGCGAATGTCGCGGCCATTGAGAAGCACGCTGCCTTCAGTAGGGTCATAGAGGCGCGCCATGAGGGATGCGGTCGTGGTCTTGCCGCCGCCGGTCGGTCCCACGAGCGCGTAGGTCTTCCCCTTCTCGAGACCGAAGGAGACGTGCTTGAGGACGTCGGGTCCTTCGCTGTAGCGGAACGATACATCCTTAAACTCAAGAATACGCGTACCTAGCTCAGTGGAATTATTTGCGACAATCTGATTGTCCCGCCCTGGTGCGACAATCAGATTGTCGCAGATGGGCATGTCACTCTTGAGCGAAAGCACTTCCGAGATGCGGTCGAGGCCGGCAAGCGCGAGCTGCAGCGACGACCACACGGAGGCGAGCTGGCGCAAGCGGGTTGTAGAAGTTGTTGACGTAGAGCAAGAAGCCCACGAGCAGTCCCACCGTGAAGTTGCCCGTCGAGATGAGATAGATGCCGTAGGCAAGGACGATGAGCTGGCCGAGGTTGTACGCGAGGCCGTAGAGCGGCGTGAAAATACCGCTCGCGATCCCGGCACTCACGTTGGCGGAGAAGTTCGCGGCGTTTTTCTCGTGGAACTTGTCGCGGAAATAATCAAGGCGGTTGAAGGCCACAATGACCTTGAAGTTGTTGATGCTCTCTTGGATCTCGCCGCTCATGGCACCGAGGCTTTGCAAGCTCGTGAAGCTCGTGCGCTTGACCCATGGCGAGATGATCTGCGTGATTATAAGTACGAGCAGCGCGGGCACGAGCGCGGCGGCACCGAGCTTGATGTTGAGGACGAGGAGGAATACCCCGGCCCCGACGATGATGAAGAAATTGCCGACGAACTGCATGAGTGCCTGCGCGAAGAATTGGTTGAGCTTGTCGGTGTCGTTGTTGATGCGCGAAATGATGTCGCCGGCCTTGTTTTGGTTGAAGAATGCGACAGGCAGCTCCTGGAGCTTGTTGAAGATGTCGTTGCGTAGGTCGAAAAGCACGCGGCGGCCGATCGACCCCATCGTGATGGTCTGGAGGTAGTTGCTGCCGACGCCGATGAGATAGACGACGAGCAGGATTCCCGACCATTCGAAGAGTCCTGAGAGGTCGCGCGTGTCGATATACGCATCGATGATGTGCGCGATGATGATCGGTGAGAGCAGAGTCGAGAGCGCGTTGAAAAGTATTGCGAAAAGCGCGATGACGATCGGCCTGCGTTCTTTGCCAAGAAGCGGCAGGAGCTTCTGCACGCCGCCGAAGAAGCTTCCCTTCTCCCCTGTGTCATCCATGGTTGCAAGTTTGTAGTTGGTGTTCATACGCGTTCGTAGCTTTCGGTGCTTTTCTGAGAATTGTAAATCTGCACGTATTCCGGTGACTCTTTGAGCAGTTCTTGGTGCGTACCTTTCGCGAGCACCTCGCCCTCCATCAGAAGCACGATCTGATCGTATCCTTCGACAGGTGCGATCTTCTGCGTGACAGAGATCAGCGTGAGATCAGGATAGTTCTTCGCGACATTACTGAGGATCTTGCCTTCAGTCGAAGTATCGACTCGCGCAGTAAAGTCGTCGAGCAAGAGGATCTTGGGGTCAAGCGCGAGCGCACGAGCGAGCATCACGCGCTGTTTCTGGCCGCCCGAGAGGCTCGTGCCGCGTTCAGAGACGATTTCGTCCAAGCCCTTCGGAAGCTTCGCGATGAAGTCACCAAGCTCCGCAGTGTCGATTGCCTTCTTAAGGTCCTCGTCGCGCACCGTGTTGCTGAAGGCGATGTTCTCGCGCAAGCTGAGGTTGAACATGATGCTGTCTTGAAAGACAAAGCCGATCTGTCGATGAAGTGCTTGTTTCTTGTAGTGCGCGATAGGCACGCCGTCGTAGTCGATCTCGCCCTCACTGAGCTCAATGAGGCCCGTCATCGCGTAGAGTAGCTGCGTCTTGCCGGCCGCTGTCGGGCCGATAATCGCATTTTTGGTGCCGGGCTTGATCTCAAAGGAAACGGCTTTCAGCGCGGAGCGTTCACCATAACGGATCGAGACATCGCGCACCGAGATCGCACCCCTGAGTGTGGCTTCGACCGTGCCCACATCCTGCTCGACCGGTGCATCCAAGACTTCGGCGATACGCGCGAGAGACGCTTGTGCCTGTGCGATCGCATTGCTCATAAAACCGATGATAAGGATCGGGAAAACAAGGACCGCAAGGTAGCTGTTGAAGGCGGTAAAATCGCCGAGTGTCATGCTGCCGTGTATCACGAAAGTACCGCCGAGCGTCACGATGATGAGGGTTGCGAGATTGGTCGCGAAGGTAATGACCGGAATGAGACTCGCAAAGAGGCGCAGGATACTCATGCCGATCGACCGCGACTCATTGTTGGCCGCGAGGAATTTCTCATACTCCGGCTGTTGCGAATTGAGAAGACGAATCAAGGCCGCGCCAAGTATGCTCTCGTTGATGACTTTGTTGAGCCAATCTATCGCTTCTTGCGAACGACGGAAAAGTTTGCGCACACGTACCAGCACCAAGAAAAAGGTGATGCCGATCAAGGGCACCACCACTAACACTGCCAGCGCAAGCGGCCAGTTGATCCAAAGTAGAAGCAGGCTTGCCCCGACGATCAAGAATACCGACGAGATCAGGGACGCGATCGCCTGTGAGACGAAGGTCTTCACCGCATCAGTGTCAGAAGTAAGGTTGGTAAGGAGCTTCGAGGGCGTGACGTCTTCTATATAAGCATAATCGTGATGCGAGACCTTGGCGATGAAACGGTCACGCAGGTCGCGCGCGACGCGCTCGGAAGCGTATGTCTGGGCGATGCTCTGCGCATAGGTGAGGATGAAAATACCAGCGGACACAATGAAAAATTCAACTATCAGGCCCGAGAGTATGAAAGCAGGAGTTCCGTATGAGTCGATCGCCCGTGCGATCATCAAGGGTACAACCAGATTGAGTGCGTTTGCAAGAACAGTAGCGACAGCGAGACCCGCGACGAGCCACGCATACGGCCTGAGCACGCTCAAGAGCGTGATGGATGCTGCGGGCTTGTTGGTATGGGTATCAGGCATAGCGGAATGCGTAATCGTACTACGATGCGGCAGCGAAATATAGTGAAGTCCGACATCACTACATCATGCTATGGGCTGTATCTAGATGACTTTGCCTTGGAGGAAGCGTGTGAATTCATCACGGCGATCTACTTGGTCCTCGGCGCGCATGTGCGAGATCGGATAGCACTCCGGCGTAAGCTCGTAATGGCCGCGCACTTCCCTGTCGACAAATACTCGCAGATGGTATTGGTACTCGAATCCGTCGACATAGCGCAGGCTTACGAGCTCCCCCTCATCCTTGAGAGCGAAGAGATGCCGTCCGAACCCTTGCTCCACGAGCTGCATGATGAATTCCTGCGTCGAAAGATCAGGCGTAATCGTGCCCAGGAGATAATTCTGACGGCCGCGATGACGCACGAGGCCGACTGAGACGAGCGCGTCGCGCAATATGGGATGGTACGGCGTATATGCTCTCCAAAAAAAGTATTTGGCTCGTTTAGCGAGCGTATCGGGAAAGACCATTCGCGACCGCGGCAGCGATTTGATCCAATATTTTATCTCCACCGGCGAGGGGTTCATAGTGCCACGAGCTATGCCCCCTATCTTACCAGATATATCGATGAGCAAACAGTGGCTTTTGTGCGTATCCCAGATATAAGTATTTGGGGTCGCTATCTGGGACTGCTGTCCCAGCGCTCGGACTCGGCCCCGTCGGGCCTGCGTAGACCCCAAATACTTATATCTGGGATACGCATCCGCTTTTTATTCACGAATGAACTGCACCTCGATCGCTGGCGTGGCACTACTTGTATCGATTTGTCCCGTTACCGTGACCAACTGCCCGGGCTCAAGGTCGGAAAGCGCAGCAGCACTGCCATCACCTGCGAAGACTTTGGTCGCACTCGTTATTTCACCATGCCAACTGAAGCTCTCAGCGCCCCACGAGCTTTCGATCGTCGCGCTCTCGCCCGATATCGCTTCGAGCGTCGCGTTTTGTAAGTACACGATGCCGTTGTTGCCGATCGTCATTTGATGCGTCACCATCGGGGCACTCGCAAGCATTGCATTTTCTCCGCTGGAGTCGGAGGAAAGTACCGGTGCAGCAGAAGCGTATACGACGTTCTCATATGAGAGATACACAAAGAGCGATGCCGCGACCAGCACGACTCCCGAAGCGCCCAAGGCAAGCGCGGCGCGCGACGGCCCATATGAGCGCGGGACGGCGACTGTGGAGACCGTAAGCTGTTGAATCGTCTGCAGCATTACGGCATATTCATACGAAGAGCGTTAAGAATTTGTGAACAGTAAATGTTTTGGCCGCACCCTTTCCGAATGCATTTCCGCGGTCGTTCTTTTCTTGCTAGAAAAGAACTCTGTTTCGCGCCGCCGCGCTGCAAAGACCCCGGAAATGCATTCGGAAAGGGTGCGGCCCGCTATTTACCGTGTCTGCGCGATCGTTGTGCAAATTCAGCAAGTACCTGATCTAAGTCTGCTTCAGAAAAGTCGGGCCAATAAGCGGGTATAAAAAAGAGTTCACTGTATGCCGCCTGCCAGAGCAGGAAGTTGGAGAGGCGGATCTCGCCGCCGGTGCGGATGATGAGCTCGGGGTCGGGCATCTGCGCGCTCCACATATGCGCGCGCAACCTTTCTTCTGTAATTTCAATTCCCTTTGCGGAGAGTAGCTCAGCTGCATCTGTAATCTCTGCGCGACTTCCATACGAGAGGCAGACCCACGCAGTCATGTCAAAATCACCCCTGCGCTTGTCGTTCTCAGCGATAGCATCCTGAATCGGTTGCGGGAGCATCTCGAGCTTCCCTACGAAACGGACGCGGATACGCTCAGGCGCAAATCGTTTCGGTAGGTCTCGCGCTGCCTCCGCAAGCAAATCCATGAGATAGCCGACTTCCGTCTCCGTACGTTTCCAATTCTCGGTCGAGAACGCATAGACCGCGAGATGCTTGACGCCTTTGTCTCTCGCCCAGAGTGCACACTCGATCAGGCGCTCATATCCTGCTCGATGCCCTGCAAAAGAAGGCAGTCCCTTTTCCTTCGCCCAACGGCGATTGCCGTCGAGAATGATGCCGACACACTCAGGAGGGTTTGCTTTTTCTGACATTGGACCATGCTACTCGCACAGCTCATGCAGGTCAACGAAACTTCATCGAGAGTACAGAGAGCGCTGCGGTATACTGCATCGATATTCGTAACATCTTACCGATTATGGAAATCAAAAATAAGGTTGCGATCGTGACAGGGGCCTCAGAAGGCATCGGCAAGGAAATCGCACGGCAGCTACACGCAGGCGGCGCCAAGGTCGTGCTTGCTGCACGCACACAAAAGACGCTCGCAGAGATCGAGAAGGAGTTGCCCGGAGCAGTAGGCATCCAGACCGACATGCGCCGTCCTGAAGCGATTCAAAATCTCGTCGATAGCACAGTACAACAGTTCGGTCGTATCGATATCGTTATCAACAACGCCGGCCAGGGCATGTACATGCCAGTCGAAAAGATCGATATCGCGGCATATCAAGACATCATTGAGCTCAATATCATGGGTGTCTTGCGGATGATGCAGGCAGTGATACCGATCATGCGCACACAAGGCGGCGGCATGATCGTCAACATAAGCTCGATGGTCTCCAAGAATTATTACCCTGGACTTGGTGCCTATGCGTCTACCAAATACGCCCTCAACGCGCTCTCTCTCACCGCACGCGCAGAGCTTGCCGATGAAAAGATCGTCGTCTCCGTCATGCATCCGCGCATGACAGCGACCCGTTTCGGCGAAAACGCGCTCGGTGAGAGTCCTTCATGGGATAGCGATACCTTCAAGGGTCGCCCGCGCCCCGAAGTTGATTCACCAGAAGACGTCGCCGCGCGCACGCTCGAGCTTATCGAGAGCGAGGAGGGTGAAGCGATGATGGGTTAACCCTTACAAATATGATAGCCTCACCTCCATGAACGAGCCTAGCATTAGCAGCGGACTCAGAATCCTTATCGTTGACGACAACGAGCTGGCAGCGCATGGGCTACAAAAACTCCTCGGTTATCGCGGCCACTTCGTTGACCTCGCCTATGATGGCGAGGGTGCGCTGAAGGTCGCCGCCGAAGCGTCATATGATGTGATTGTGCTCGACATCGGGCTTCCCGACATGAACGGATACGAGGTCGCGCGCCGCCTGCGCGCGGGAGGTTCACCCGCAACCCTTATTGCACTCACCGGCTACGGCCAAGACGAAGACAAGGCGCTCGCTTTCGAGTCTGGTTTCAATCATCATCTGACCAAACCCGTCGGTCTCGTCGACATCGAAGCAGTGCTGCCGCGACAAACCTAGTTCCTCCGACGCCAGCGACCAATCCTATTGTGCCATCACTACAACAAGCTCAAGGAGTCTTTCGTTTCTTGAGCTCGATCTTCTAGACTATCCCCATAACACCTCAGTATTCGAATACGATTTCTGAATATGCTGATACAATACTCGTAATCGCATTCTTTCATGAAATCAAGATTCAATCTCCTGATCATAACAGGAACGCTCTTACTCTCTTTTCCACTCATTGCTTCAGCAACCTCCTACCTCCCCGGCCAAACACTCAACCCAAGCTGTACGCCGACTGACCCTACGTGTGTCGTCGTCCCCAATACTACAAGCAGCAACTTTACTGCAACATCAAGTACCGCAACATCTACCTTTGCCGGCAACGTCACGGTCTCGGGCAACGTCTCGGTTGGCGGCCTCTCCGGTATTCTCCGTGCCGTTGAAGGAGTGATCACGAGTACGCTGGTCAATCTCTCTTCTGATGTTACCGGCGTGCTTGGCATCATCAATGGCGGTACCGGCATATCGTCTGCTCCGGGGTATGGACAGGTGCTGGTGGGCAATGCGCTTGGCGGTTATACGCTCATGTCGACGTCGTCACTGGGTATTGCGGGTGCATCGAGTCAGTGGACGATTGGCGGTTCGAACATCTATTTCAATACGGGCAATATCGGTATCGGGACCACCAGTCCTTCGGGATTGCTAACACTCGATTCTTCGTCGGCGACCGGTACCATCCTGCGTATGAGCAACACCTCGGTAGGCGGTCACGTCTACGACTTCCTGGAGACTGGCTCAGCCAATACCGGCGGTGCAGGACGGCTCGACTTCTTTGACAACACGGTAGGCGCGGCGCGGCTATCGATTGCTGCCAATGGGAATGTGGGGGTGGGCACCACGAGCCCGTTTACAAATTTTGGTGTTTCCGGAAGCGGATATTTCGGGGGGAATCTTGCGGCCGCCACTCTATCAGTACCAGGTCTCACAACACTTGGAAATGCAACAACAACGAACCTTGAGGTTACTGGAGGTCTAAGTTTTACGGGCAATCAGGTTTATTCTGGCTCTGGTACTTCGAGTCCAGCAAATTCTTTTATATTCATGAAGGGTTCTCTCTCTGGAGTTGCAGCCCCAGCGGGGGACGGGATCATAAGCCCTTTTCATGTTTTTATTCCCGCAGATACAGTCAATACTAATGGAAACGGAAGCCTCATTGGATTCTCAATTGAAGAAGCTGCGAGTACTGGCCATGCGGGTGCACGCATCGCGTCACAGAGTTATTTGGCTGTTGTCGGAACACCTTCAACTACACCCGGTTCGGGTGGTTATGTAGGAGAAGCAGCCTTAACAAGAATCAGTGCAAACTTGGATGGAACCGCCGGCGCCTACTCCAATTACAAAGGCTCTACCTTTGGTGCCAACTCGGACATTTATCTCACTTCAGGTGCGACGTTTCTTGGTTTGGTAAATGCGGAAGAGTTTGATGTAACGATTCCATCCGGAGATTCAACTGCCGATAAATTTGGCATATCCATCGTGAAAGGTTCAAATGACGCAGTGCGCGGGACGTACGATGACTCAGCGATAAGTATCAATGACCAGGATAATGCAAATACCCAAGGGTGGCATTACGGGCTTTCCTTCGGCTCCTATGCACATCAATGGGCATTTGCCACCGACAGCACGCTCATCATGGCTCAGACACGGCAGACAGGAGCCTCGAGCCCAGACGTAGCATTGAATGGTATCGACTTTCGAAACGTAACATTTGGAGGGTTGGCGTTTGCTTCTCCAGGATTCTCTGTTGATCCCTCGGGGAACATTGTTGGAAACGATTTTTATGCTTCTTCGACGAATTTTATGACGTTCGGCGGCATCGGCGCAGGTACTAGAATCATTGCAGACGGAACCTCCACAAATATCACTTCTTCTCCCAGCGCGACTGCCTTTGGGTACGACGCTCTCGAATACGCATCATCTACATCAGGTAATGGAAGCAGTGCTTTCGGATTCGAAGCGCTTCTCGGCAGTTTCTCTCTTGGCAACACGGGAAACAATACAGCTCTGGGGTATAAATCGCTAATTGTCGACAGTAGTGGTGCTTCCAATACCGGGGTTGGTGCCAATACATTGCTTGGGAATACGACAGGGTCTTCAAACGTAGCCTTAGGGCAAGGTGCTCTTTTTGCAAATACTTCGGGCAATCAAAATATCTCGATTGGGCAGTCTTCACTCGTTGGCAACACATCAGGGTCAGGTAATATAGCCATGGGTACGGGCGCGCTTCGTGGTCTCGCGGGGAGCAGTGCAAACGACAACATTGGAATTGGTACAAATACTGCTACAACATCGACTTCTGGCTCCAACAACATCGCCATCGGTTATGATATCGGCCTGCCCAACCTCACCGGCTCGAACCAACTAGATATTGGCAATTTGATTTTCGGCACCGGTGTAAGCGGCCAGGGTATAGCCGTTTCAGGTAATGTAGGTATTGGCACTTCGTCCCCGCAGGCTACGCTCGAAGTGTGGGGACCAGATACTGCATCTACAAGTGCCTTTACGGTCGCCAATAGCGCATCGACGACCGAATTCACGGTCTATGATACCGGCAATGCAGTCCTTGCTGGTAGCCTCACACAGAACTCGGATCAAAGGCTCAAGACCAACATCTCGGATCTTGATGGCTCGAGCTCGCTTGCAGAGATTAATGCCTTAAACCCCGTCACTTTCAATTGGATCGACCCCGAGAAGAGTTCCGTACCGCAATTTGGCTTCATCGCGCAGCAGGTAGAGAACGTCTTCCCGAACCTTGTTGCGACGACTTCCCCGACCGCGCTCACACCTGACGGCACGCTCTCATTGAATTACATTGATCTCATTTCGCCGATCATTGCGGCGATACAGCAGTTGGATAGAGATCTGACAACGCTCAGCTCAACAGTTGATGGTTTTGCGCAGTCGATAACATCTATGGTCGGCAATTTCGGCCAAGTTAATACGCAAGAATTGTGCGTTCAAGGCACCTGTGTAACCGGCGCCCAGCTCAAAGCGCTTCTCGCATCCGCTCATCAGTCTGCGAGTTCATCCGGTTCATCGCCTGGTGATCCGACCGATGCCACTGACACTTCGGATTCGACAAACTCACCGCAATCGCCTGTCATTCAGGTCAATGGCGCCAATCCTGCCACGATCGAGGTCGGCGCCATCTACAACGATCTCGGTGCGACCATCACCGGTCCGCAGGCTGATCTCAATCTGGGAATCGCGACCTATCTCAACGGTGTGGCGATGAATCCGATACAGCTCGACACCACGCAAACGGCGACTGATACGATCGATTACGTCGTGACTGATCAAAGTGGATTGACGAGCACCTCGACGCGCACGGTCGTCATACAGGCGCCGATCACTCCGGTTGCGACCGCATCTACCACGACCGCCACGAGCTCATCAGCGACAAGCACTACGCCATAGTATAATCTTTCCTATGTATCAACGCACCGCCGCGATGCTTGCCCTCGGACTTTCCCTCTTCGCCATCACCACATCCGTGGCTTTCGCATCCACCGGCACCATTGTTTCACCCGATCAATACGCATGGGATGACAACGGCGGGTATGTGAATTGGCTTGCAGTCGGCGGCAATGTCACTGTCACCGATACCGGACTCACCGGATATATCTGGTCTGCAGGATTCGGCTGGATCAACCTCTCACCGACCGACGGCGGCGTCACCAACGTGGGTGGAGTTCTCGGCGGCTATGCATGGGGTACCAATACCGGCTGGATCAATTTCACCGGGGTGACGATCGACAGTAATGGCCTCTTTCATGGTCACACTGTCGCGCAATCCACCTTCGGCACGATGACGTTTGACTGTACCTACTGCGATGTTGTCACTTCGTGGACAGGATCTTTTGTGGCGCCGCCGACTACTCCTACACCATCACCATCTCCTATCACTGGGGCCAACGGCATGCCGGCGCAAAGCGGCACGCTTTCATACGGCTACCAAGCGACAACTACAATTACTGGTAGTGCGTCGACACAAGTAGCTACAACTACCATCACAGCACAAACATCGACTAACGTATCGCCATCATTGCGACCAACGACCCCGCCACCATCCGTTGAGCCGACGTCCGCGCCGCCAAAGGCTTCAGCATATGTATCACAACATATTTCAAATCAGCACGTGGTGACTGCAGTAGTTTCTCAAGCAAACATGCCGACAGTCGGCCCCTCGACAAACGGAGGCGCTCCGACGCCAGCGACCAATACCATCGAGCCATCTCCACAGCACGCTCCGGCGCAATCAACAACGCCGCTTCCTCCTACGTGCTCACTATTCACCTGCTGGATTCAGGGACTTTTTGATTTCTTGAAGTCGATTTTTTGAGTAATACACATAATCTTTTCAGCATTTAAATAGTGGCCTTGAATTTCTTGCTACAATGCAGGAACGTTAAATATTGCATGAAATCCAGGTTATCAGTTATTGTCGGATTTGCTCTCTTACTTGCAGCTCCATTCGCCGCTTCAGCAACCTCCTATTTGCCAGGTCAAACCCTCAACCCAAGCTGTACACCGACTGATCCTACGTGTATCGTCGTTCCCAACACGACGAGTAGCAGCTTCACGGCGACGTCTTCTTCGGCGACATCGACGTTTGCCGGCAGCGTCACTGTCTCAGGTAATGTAGCTATCGGTGGTCTCAGCGGCATTCTCCGTGCTGTTGCTGGTGTGATCACAAACACGCTCGTCAATCTCAGCTCAGACGTGACAGGTGTACTGAGCATCATCAACGGTGGCACCGGCATATCATCCGCTCCGAGTTACGGCCAAGTCCTCGTCGGCAACGGGAGTGGTGGATACACGCTGACGTCGACATCGTCCTTGGGAGTGGCGGCGTCGGGTGCAGTATGGGGCAGCATTGTGGGATCGATTGCTAGTCAGGCGGATTTGCAGAGTGCGCTTGGTGCGAAGCTCGGACTCGCTGCCTGGTACGCAACCACTACCGACGCCTTAGCACAAGGCTCAACCAACAAATATTTTGCCAATTCACTCGCGCAAGCGGCTATTTCGGTCTCCGGTTCCCCACTCACCTATACATCCGGTGTGATCGGCATCAACCAAGCAAGCGCCAGTCAGAACGGTTACCTCGCTTCTACTGACTGGTCAAATTTCAACGGGAAACTCGCATCGTCATCACTCTCCGCCTCGTATCCGCTTGCGTACAACTCTTCAACGGGAGTCTTTAGTCTCGGCTTCGGTACAACGACTGCCAACACTTTCTCTTCTCTCCAAACGTTCAAAGGTGGGGCTTCTACCTCTGCACTCACCCTTGGCACGGGCGCAGGCATTTTGCAAACGAACGCTGCTGGCGTGGTATCAGCGGGCACTGTGAGCCTGACTTCTCAAGTAGCAGGCACGCTCGCTCAAAGCAACGGTGGCACCGGATTCAATTCATATACTGCCGGTGCCATCCTCTATGCAGACGGCTCGGGCAATCTTCAGGAGCTTCCTGCCGGCAGTAACGGCCAAGTCCTCAAGGTCGCGGCAGGATTACCGGGCTGGGGAGTTGACCTTACCTCCGGTGGCGGGGGTAGTAATGACGGCATCTTTGCAACGACGAGCAGCGGTGTCGTGTATCAACTCAACACCTCAAATCCCGTCGTCATCGGTTCGAATTCCACCTCGACTGCCAACAGCATCTTTGAAGTCTCAGGGCAACAATATATTTCAACCAAGCTCGGCATCGCGACCACTACTCCAAGTACCAATCTCTCGGTTGCAGGCTCAGGCTACTTTACCGGAGGCCTCGGCATCGGTACCTTGAATACTGCTCCGGGTTCACTTGTCGTCACGGGCAACACCACGCTTGGCAGCGCAACCTCCACCAATTTCTTCTCGACAGTTGCCAACTTCACCAGCGCTATCGCTACGACTTTTAATGCTTCGCTTGCTAATATCGCTGGTTTGAGCGTGACGAATTCGACTACTACTAACGCAACGACGACCAATCTCTACGCGCAAAGCGCATCGATCGGATCATTGGGTCTCTCTTCTGCACTTGGTATCGGGAGTGGGGGCACAGGACTTGCTTCTGGACCCGCCTATGGCCAAGTACTGCTCGGCAATGGAAGTGGCGGATACACGCTGACGTCGACATCATCACTTGGAATAACGAGCGGCGTTTGGGGCAATATCACCGGCACACTTGCCAATCAGACCGATTTGCAAAGTGCACTCAATCTCAAATTGTCATCGTCATCACTCTCCGCCACCTATCCGCTCTCATACAATAATAGTAGCGGTATTTTCAGTATTGGCTTCGGCACCACGACGAGTAACTCTTGGGCTGGAACGCAAACATTTAACAATATTTCTGCAACGAATGCGACGACGAGTAATTTTGGCATCACTGGTATTACCAATGGCGTTCTTGCGACGAATGGAAACGGTTCGGTGATTGCGACAACAAGTATTGGTGCCAACTACATCAACGGCATCCTGGGTACGATCAATGGCACAAACTTTTCACGCGGCGGATCAATTACACTGGGAGGAGCATCAACGACACTGCTTTCTGATGCCAACACTTTTTCGGGTAGTAATATATTCTCAGCACTTAGCACATTCACAACCGGAATTCTTTCGAATGCCTCATCGACATTCACTTCGATCTTGAACGTGAATACAGTTAATCTCTCCAACGCACTCGGTATCGGGAGTGGCGGCACAGGACTTGCCTCCGCCCCTACGTACGGTCAATTATTGCTCGGCAACGGAAGTGGCGGCTATACCCTCACATCGACCTCATCGCTCGGCATTGCAAACGGTTTCCAGTGGGCAACGAATGGTTCAGCTATTTCATACAGTACGGGTAATGTGGGTATTGGTACGAGTTCTCCCGGCGCAGCATTGTCAGTAAGTGGCAATACAGCACTTGCCGGCACCCTTTCGATCCAGACGTCAGGCACCTCAACACTTACCGACCTTCAGGGTACGTCACAGTATGTCTTCGGCTCATGGGCTCCGCGTTTATGGGAACTTGCAGATGGTACGTCGCTCAATCCAGTAACCACCACTGGTGCGACCTTCAAGATTTCCCGCACCGAAGCAGTGGCGAGCAGCACCTGTAACAACAACAATGTTGATAATGAATGCAACGCGGCATTGCTTGTCGAATCTAATGCAAACGCGATCGCCGCATCTTCCTCCCAACAAACCGACGCAATTTTTGCCGGGGCAAAAGGACAACCGATCGGAACTGACGTCGTAGGACTTTCAGCTATTGGCGACGTAGTGGGCGCTGGCACCGGTATCGGTACAGGCGCGTATCTTGAGGGCCGCCGCGATACCGCGACAGGCCTTGCAAAAGGCCTCGAGGTGCGCGTCACCAACATCACCAGCAAAGCGGGCACCTACTATAACGCTGGCGAATCGGACACCGAAGGCATCTGGGTCACCGGTAATTCAAGCAACGGACTTCCGATAGGCGCCGGCATGTCATTTGGTGCCATTAACGGGAGCGAATTCCTGACTGGTATCGGATTTACAACAAACAGCGTTGCGTCTTCCACCATTCGTGATGACAGTTCTGCATCCACATCAATCCAGATCAACGGAAATCACACCAATGCGATCAATATAGCGAGTAATGGTACCTACGCTTTAACTACTGGAGCAAATTCAGGAAACGTCGGCATCGGCACAGCCAGCCCCGGTTATGAATTGACGGTCTCAACGACATCAGGAACGCAAGCGTATTTTGGAAGCACGGGCTCGCATAACGGTGGCATCATCATCGACAACGCCGCCGGTGGATTCCAGTCGGTCATTAATTTACTGAATGCCGGTACACAAATATTCCAAATCGGAAAGCAGACGGACAATTCATTCTTCATGTATGACGCATCGAACACGCGGAATTTTTTAACCTACTCACCGACCTCACAAAATCTCATACTCAATTCAGCGGCAGTAGGAAATGTCGGCATTGGTACGACCACTCCCGGATCGCTTCTCTCTGTCGGCGGCGTTGCAAACTTCAGCACAGCCACCAGCACGTTTTATTCTTCAGGCGGCATCAATCTTACGAACGGCTGTTTTGCATTAAATGGAACCTGCATAACAGGCGGTGGTGGTTCTAACTATTGGACCTCGTCAGCGGGGACGCTCTATAACAACACCGGCGCGAGCATCGGAATCAACAATGCATCCCCTTCTTACCCCCTCGACGTCGGAGGCTTTATCAACACCAGCGCACTCACTGGTGGATTCAAGCAGGGCGGCACCACGCTCTTGTACGCAAGTACTACAAACCTTTCAACCTTTGTCGGCTTCAATGCGGGAGCGAATGTCCTCACGATCGCTACCTCAAGCTCGCTCACCTCCGGCGCATACAACACGGTACTTGGCTACCAAGCACTCCAGAACGCGACCTCATCCCAGAACGTTGCAATCGGCTACCAGGCACTGCAGGGAAACTCCAGCTCGGGCGATAGCTCTGGCAACCAGAACGTGGGTGTCGGCTATCAGTCACTGCGATACAACGCGGGTGGATCCGACAACAGCGCACTCGGCTATATAGCGCTCCTTAACAACACCAGCGGCACGCTCAACACCGCACTCGGCTACCAAGCGCTCACCGGCAACACGGGCGGCTCAAACAACCTCGCCATCGGTCCCTTCGCGCTTGATGGGAATCAGACTGGTGTGAGCAACGTTGCCGTCGGCAGAAATGCGATGCTCAATGAACTGAACGGATCGAGTAACGTCGCAGTCGGTATGGGCGCCGGAGACGGTGTCGCGTCAAACTCATTCTCCAACAACGTGCTTCTCGGCTATTACTCCGGATTCGGCCTTTCGACGGGCGGTAATAACATACTACTTGGGTATCAGGCCGCCTCCACCACTGCAACAGGCGGAAACAACATCGCACTCGGCTACAACATCGATCTGCCGTCCGCAAACGGCTCCAACCAACTCGATATCGGCAACCTGATCTACGGCACGGGGATCAATGGAACTCTGAACACTGTCTCGACGGGCAACATCGGCATCGGCGAATCCGCTCCCCTTGCAAAACTTGATATAGCGAACTCTTCAGCAACGAGCAGCCTTCTTTTGCGCGGTGGCAATAACCAGACTTCATCCACTACCAACCAGATCGTCTTCAGCTACGCAGGCACTGCCAACTACGAGAGCGCCCTCAAGACTCGCAGCAATAGTGCCGGCAACAGTGGCAACGACATTGACTTCTACCTGTGGAACACCACCGACGGAGCAGCGAGCATTGCCAACAACCCCGCATTCACCATCGATGGCGCGGGCGGTATCGCGGTTGGGCAAGGATACGCGGGTGCCGGCGGGATCACTCCGCCTGCCAACGGCGCGATCATACAAGGAAATGTGGGGATCGGCACCACGTCACCTTCTTCTGCACTCTCACTGAATGGCAACGCACTTTTTGGCGGTAACCTCAATGTCATTGGCAATATTACTGGCAACTATCCCTTCAGCCAATACGGCACCGGCGCAGTAGCAGAACCGATCATCACTACCGTCGGCCGCGTGATCTACGCAGATCAATACGGCACGCATCACGACGGTATCACCGACGACACGACGGCAATCCAAAACGCACTCAACGCTGCAAGCTCTGAAGGCGGCGGCACAGTTTTCATCGGTCCGTACCGCTACCTCATCAACAGTGCGAACCTCACGATCCCGTCGCAAGTCACCCTCTCAGGCGAGGCATGGCCGGGAGTACCTTCAGCTGGGAACTTCGGTACCAAGCCGTACACGCTGGTGCTCAACCCTACCTACACGATCATCGGTAGTGACAACGCAGGCCTCCAAGACCTGCTGATCTTGAAAAGCGGAATGACCTCGCCGACATCGACGCGCTCCAGCATGAACTTGGTCGCGAGCTACGCGGGCACCGCCATTACCGGAGCAGGTAATGACTTCAGCGTGCAGAACGTGACAGTTGGCGGCTTCAATACGTGCTTCTACTCAAGCGGGTACGCGAGAATGGTACTCAACCAGTTCTTCGGCGACTGTACCAACGGCCTCGTCGCGGACAACGTCCACGATATCGGCAAGCTACACAATATCGAGTTCTGGTCGTTCCTCTCGGTAGGTTTCGGTGGTGCCTATGTCGTCGCGTACCCTGTATCTAATGTTTCCAACAGTAGTGGCAACTATGATGTCACAATCCCGACTAACGTCTTCCAGACTGGTGACACGGTCTGGGTCTCGGGTGTCGGTGGTGCCGTAGGTGCTAACGGTAAATGGATCGCGACAGTCGCTGGTCCCAACGACCTAATTCTCCAGAACTCTGCGGTCTCCCCCTCAGTTGTCGGCACCACGACCGCAAGCTCATACGAAGTATCCGTCGCAACCACAACCGCGCTCTATGCCGGGGAAGGCGTGAGCGGTACCGGCATTCCCTCGGGCGACACTGTCGCGCAAGTTTCATCGCCCGCTTCAGTGATCTGGCTTACCCAAGCCGCAACAGCAAGTGGTACGAACGTGACGTTGAGCTTTACCAACGGCACCTACACGAGCGGTGGTAACGTCTATATAGATACGACGATCCGCAATGGAACTGCCTACACAATTACTCATAGTGAGGGGCTGGAATGCAACGACTGCTCCGATATCGGCCACCAAATAGGCTTCTATCTCGGCGCGGGAGCGAGCGGCATCAATATTATTAATGGAGTTTCTGACTATGATGGAAATCTCCAAGATCCTACCGCGATCAACCTTGAGGTCACCAGCACCTCGACTGCTTCGGATTGGAATGGTGGTTGGATGGATTCAAAGAATACTTCAATCTATAACGCTAACGCGAGTGGCCCTGCGACAACGGTGTCGGGGGTAAATATTTCTACCGAATCAGGCGGTACCACGGCTGACGTCGAAAGCGGTCGCCTCATTATATCCAACTCGCAGCAGTGGAACGCGAGCGATATCTTGGTGGGCTCAGGGACCGGCAGCCTCACCATGAATGGTGACGACATGGTCCACACGACTATGTTGCCGGCTAATTCCGCAACGCTCGCGGAACTGTCGATCGATGGTAGTACGCAGCTTAAGTCCAACTCAGTTGACCAGGGTCTTGCCTCGTTCTCTTCGCCTCTCAACGGCAATACGGGAGCAGGCACCGGTGCGCTGACCCTCTATCTCGGCACCACCACGACCGGCTTCGAGACCGCTTTCGGCAACAACGCACTCCAAAACGCCACGTCATCCTCCGATGACGTCGCCGTCGGCTATGGTGCGCTCACCGGAAGTGCCACGATCTCGAGTGTTGGCTCCAATACCGCAATCGGCTGGAACACGCTCAACCTCAATACCTCGGGACACGGCAATGCTGCGCTCGGCGCAGGTGCCTTGTATCGTAACACCTCTGGCAGTTTCAACATCGGCATTGGTAATTCCGCACTCGCTTTTAACACGACCGGCTCATCCAATGTCGGCATCGGCGCATCTGCTTTGTGGTTCAACACGGGATCTCAAAACACGGCGATCGGCTATCAAGCCGGCGAAGGCGTCAATGGCAGTTCTTCCGGCGGCAGCAATACATTCTTCGGATACAATACCGGCTTCGGCGACACGACCGGCGCTTCAAACCTCTATATCGGCAACAACGTCGCTTCAACCAGCGCGACTGGCTCTTTCAACGTAGCGCTCGGCTACGATATCGCCCTGCCAAGCGTGAACGGCTCCAATCAACTCGACATCGGCAATCTCCTCTTCGGCACCAATTTGACGCAAGGCACTACGGTCTCGACGGGTAATTTCGGCATCGGTACTTCGAGTCCCGGATCGATCTTCTCTGTAGGAGGTGTGGGCAACTGGACCACGGGAACGTCGACCATGTACAGCTCTGGCGGCATCAACCTCTCTGGCGGCTGTTTCGCGGTAAACGGTACGTGCATTACCACCAGTAGTGGTGGCGGTGGAAGTTCTGCGTCGACGACATTACTCACAGATAACGACACCTTCTCCGGCGCCGAATTCTTCACCAAACCCATAAATACCTCAGGCACGACAGGAGGATACGACATCGACGGAAACCTCATCCTGCAAGCTTCTTCAACACTCGCCTCGACGCTCGTCGGTCAGAATGCAGGTTCGTCACTCACTACGTCATTCGGCAACGTCGCTCTCGGCTACGGTGCACTTCAGTACGCCACCTCGAGTCCTGACAACGTTGCAATTGGCTACAACGCACTGAACGCATTCACCTTCGCCATTCCTGCGAATCCCGGCGCAGTGGGAGATATGACCGCGGTCGGGTATAACGCACTCGCGAGTTCCACCAACGGCTACATCAACACCGCAATCGGCTACGAATCGATGTATGAGAGCACATCAACGGTCGAGAACACCTGCGTGGGATGGACTTCTTGCGGAGACCTGCAAAATCAGTTTTTGTCGACCGCCGGCAGCTACAACGTTGGCGTTGGTGCTGGCGCTTTGTGGCACGATACCACTGGGGACAACAACGTGTCGGTTGGTTCTGACAACATGCGCAATACCGTCGGCGCGCAGGGCGACGTCGCCGTCGGCGAGGGATCGATCAGGAATGGCGTGCCGAATGCTGACATTGGTATCGGCGTCTATGCGCTGCGCGGCCAGGGTTGGTACGATGGCAACGCCGCAACTTCTACCGAGGCCGACGACATTGCCATCGGTACCTATGCAATGTCGACGACGAGTCTGACCACAGCACAGTACGACACGGCGGTAGGTCACTACTCCTCGCAGAACTTGATTAATGGTAACTACAACGTCGCATTCGGTGCCTTTACCTTGCAGAATGCCACCTCGTCCAACAACAACGTCGCCATCGGCTACAACGCACTCTTGGGAAGCAGTACAGTCTCGAGCGTCGGCAACAACACAGCTATCGGATACAACTCACTCGAAAATGATGCTTCCGGTGCAAGCAATACAGCCCTTGGTTATTCATCTCTCGCCAGCAACACTTCCGGCGGCAACAACGTGGGTCTCGGCTATGGAGCGCTGACTGCGAATCTTGCAGGCAACAACAACGTCGCGATCGGTCTCAATTCGCTTGCTAACGACAATACTTCAGGAAGTACCGGTATCGGCGCTTCATCACTCTTATACAGTACCGGTGCGGGCAACACTGCAGTGGGCTTCCTCGCAGGTCAGGGTGTAAACGGTAGTTCTTCAGGCACTTTCAATTCACTTTTCGGCTACCAGAGCGGTTTTGGACTTACAACCGGCGCTGCAAACATTCTCCTCGGTACTAATGCTGCATCGACCACGGCATCAGGCTCATTCAATATCGCGCTCGGTTATGACGTCGCACTGCCAAGTCAGAACGGCTCCAACCAGCTCGACATCGGCAACTTGATCTACGGCACCGGCATCAATGGCCAAGGGAGCAATGTCTCGACCGGCAATATCGGTATTGGCACCACGACCTCATATTCACGTCTTGAAGTCTGGGGCCCTGATTTCTCAGCTTCTACGACCGCTTTTCTCGTCTCAAATGCCGCTTCGACAACCGAGTTCGCCGTCCTCGACAACGGCAATGCGACGCTTGCCGGCAACCTGATTCAAAACTCTGACCAACGCCTCAAGACCAACATCACCGACCTCGATGGTTCAAGTTCGCTCGCCGAAATCAATGCGCTGAACCCGGTAACTTTCAACTGGATCGATCCGGCCAAAAGCTCAGTGCCGCAGTTCGGCTTCATTGCCCAGCAGGTGGAAGGAGTGTTCCCCAACCTAGTCTCCACAACCTCACCAACTGCCCTTACACCAGATGGCACGCTTTCACTCAACTACATTGATCTCGTATCTCCTATTGTGGCAGCCATTCAAGAACTCTCGCGGGAGATTGCTTCAATCGAGAATACTGTTTCCGGATTTGCGACGATATTTCATACCAACGAGCTTTGCGTTGGCTCCACATGCGTGACACCCGCACAGTTCGAGGCGATGGTTGCTGCGGCAAATCAGACAAACCAATCAGGAGAATCCTCCCAGAGTTCAAGTAGTTCGGACAATTCCTCAAATGCAACCGACACTCCGCCCGTCATAGAAATCAACGGCGCCAACCCTGCAACTATTCAAGTCGGCGCGACATACAACGACCTCGGTGCCACCATCATCGGACCAAGTGCTGATACGAACCTCGATATTACGACCTATCTCAACGGTATCGCTCTGTCCCCCATCACGATTGATACTTCAGCTGCTGCTACAGACACGATCGACTACGTCGTGACTGATCAGAACGGCCTTACGAGTACATCCACACGCACCGTGATCATACAATCATTGAATACGATCGACGCTTCTACTTCAGTAGCCGACGACGCAACAAGTACATCGGATACTTCCTCGACCAATCAATAAAGGTTTAGAAACTGAATCCACTTGTGTCAAAAACCACCCTAATAACGGGTGGTTTTTGTTTGCTAAACAATTTGCTCGGTTGCATTACTATTGTGTGCGACGGCGCATGACGTAGTACGAGCTGCCCAAGACTACAGCTGCAGAGAGCGCGAGTACCAAGAAGTTCATTGGTGCCTCGCCGCCTGCGCCGGTGTTTGGTGTGCCAGGAGTAGTTACTGTCACTCCGGTGCCGGTCGTACCGGTAGTTGTCGTGGTCGTAGTGGGTGCAGTGATCATAACCGTACCGGAAGTCGGCTCAACGATGCCCGAGGTTGTAGTCTCTACGATCGGCATAAACGAGCCGCTTGTGCTACCACTTGCTGTCACTGCTGACGGTACGACAGCGATACCAATCGTGCTACCTACTGAAGCCGCAGAGGACGCATTGCATGTGAGCGCGAGGATATCTGCAGAACCTGCCGATATAGTAAGCGGCGTGTCGAGCGTGAAGGTGTTGGTGCCGTTTACCGGCGCATTGATGGCGTTGAGTCCTGTGTTGAGCGAGCTTGCGAGACTCGCAGCCGTATGCAGCGAACAATCCGAAAGATAATTCGAAGCAAGCGACGCATTGCTACTCGTCACCGTGAACGAAAGCGGGATCGAGGAGATGCTCACCGGCTGGTTGGAATTGGAGGCGTCAAGCGTGACGAGCGCCAATACCGCGTTCTGTGCGCCAGCGCGAACGCTTGCGATCGGCGAGAGCATTACGCCGAGCGCGCTCGTGCCTGTAGTCGTGCTCGTCGTCGGTGCCATAGCAGACGTAATGACGGGCGTTCCCGCGGTGAATTGATACATTGCGCCCGACGGGCTCGATGAGCTCACTGCACAATCGAGATTGAGCGTGACGGATGTGTTGGCAGGGACCGTAAGCGGCGCATTAAGGACGAAGGTGTTGGTCCCGCTTGCGATCGTCGGAATGTTGGTGCCCGTGTTGAGGGCGGTGCTACTTGCTGTATTCATAAGCTGACAATTGGAGAGGTACGAGGGCACCCCGCCGCTGCTGGTCGAAAACATGAACGGGATCGACGAGACGGTGTATGTCTCACTGTTGGTACCGGTAAGCGTCACCAACGCCATCGTGCCGGAGGATCCCGCGACAGGCGTGGAAGCGGGTGCTGCGGTCGAGACATTCACAGTATTGACTGTCTGCGCCGAAGCGGAGCCCGTCATCAACGCCACAGCGAGGAGCATTGCCACCCCCCCTGCAATAACCCCGATATTTCTCCCAGTACTTCTGATTGTTCTAGATTTCATACTGACTGATTAATTAAGACTGCTACTACTAATAGCATCATCTAATACCAAGAGCGATTAAGCCTCCATGAAGGCGCAGTAGGCACTCATACCTGAGGAGTTTGCTATACTGGCCCCCATGCAAGACAAGCTCGTGATCGGCACTCGCGGAAGCAAGCTCGCGCTCGCGCAGACGAGACTCGTTCTCGAAGCGATGAGACAGATACTCCCGACGGTCACCATCGAGACCAAAATCATCACCACTACCGGCGACATCAACACCTCGCCCATCCCGCAGACTACTATCGGCAAGGCATGGTTCACCGCAGAGATCGAGGAAGAGCTCGCCTCCGGGGCGATCGACATCGCCGTACACAGTCTCAAAGACGTGCCGCCTGCCGTGAAAGAAGGCACGACAGTGTTGCCGGTCTTGCGCCGCGGCGATCCGCGCGATGTCTTGATCGCAGCCGATGTGCGCAGCTTTTCAGAGCTCCCGCGCGGCGCACGCATCGGCACTGACAGCGCACGACGCAAGGCGCTCCTTTTTGCGTTACGAAGCGACCTCTCCGTAGAGAGCATCCGCGGCAACGTCGACACCCGCCTGCGCAAGATGCATGAGGAAGGCTACGACGCGATCGTGCTCGCGGCCGCGGGCCTTCAACGGCTCGACATGCTGGGACTCGTGAACGAATTCTTCCCTATCGAGACTTTCACTCCTGCACCGGGTCAGGGAGTGCTTGCCGTACAGATCAAGAGTGACAACGCGGAATTACTTACAACACTACAGGCGATCCAGGACCCTGACACCGTCGTCGCCGTTGATGCTGAATTTTCATTCGTGAAGACGCTCGGCGGAGGCTGCAAGAGCCCGGTCGGTGCCTACGCGCTCCCGCAAGGCGACGCCTTGCGGTTGTATGGCATGGCCGTCGGCTCTTCCGGCACACTCTTCGATACCGAGACGGGCCCGCGCTCCGAAGCCGCACACATCGGAAGCACCCTCGGCGAGCGTTTGACCAAGATGATACATGAATAATACGACATATATCGTGGTGACCGGCGCCGAGGACGAGTGCCGCGCACTTGCCGCGCGCATGAGCGAGCTCGGCCTCAGCACGTCTGCCCTGCCGACGATCCGCATACGCAAGCGGTCCTTGAGCGCTTCGTCCAAGAGGTTCATGGCGGGTCTCGAGGACTACGACTACATTCTTTTCACGAGCGCGCATGCCGCGCGCTTTTTCGACGAGGCATTGCGCGCACTCCGGATCAAGCGTCCGCGCGGCGTTTCCATTGCAGCCGTCGGCCCCGCGACCGCGCGTGCACTCCGAGAAGTCGACCTCTCGCCGCGAATCATCGCGAAAAACCCCGGCGCTTCCGCGCTCGTAAGCCAACTGCGGAATATCAAGGGCAAACGCATCCTCTTCCCCCGCTCTACAATCGCGTCGAAAGAAACTCTCGAGTCGTTGCGTACTAGGGGTGCATCGGTCGATGTAATTCCTTTGTATATGACCTCTTCAATCGCGATATCGGGCCCTGCGTTCGCTCGAGCATTCAAGAATCCGGTGACACAAATCGTCTTCTTGAGCCCGTCGAGTGTGGACAGCTTCGCAAAGAATCTGCGCAGCGCTATACTGCGCAAGCGCGTGCTTGAGGCGAAAGTCTTCGCGATCGGTACGACGACTGCGAGCGCGGCACGCGATGCGGGCTTTATCCACGTAGCGATCGCGCGGCCGTCAACGACCGACGGCATTGTGCAAATGTTCAAATCAAAAGCCTTATGACACACAGTTATCTCTTCTTGGATACGATGCCGAGCATCAGAGAGCTCTCGCCGAGCGATCTTGATTCATACAAACGCGAATTTGAAGAAGTCATCACGAATCGTCCCGAGATATATGTGCGCTCCTATGCGACACTCGCTCTCAAGGTCGGTTCACGATTCATGCTGCATCTGCGTGCCGAGGATGCGACGACGATACAGGACCTAGCACGTGAGCTCTTGCACACTCGTCTCGGCAAGCATCTCGTTATCACCTATACACTCCTCGGCATAACGCGTCCGTCGCCCTACAATCCGAAAGGTACCGAATCCGAAGAAGAAGACCCGGGCCGCACCTATCTGATTGTGTATCCATTTACAAAGACTATTGAATGGCACCTCCTGCCCAAGGAGGAGCGCGGCCGCATCATGAAAGACCACGTAAGCGTCGGCAAGAAGTTCAACGACGATATTTCGCAACTCCTGCTCTATAGCTACGGCATTGACGACCACGAATTCATCGTCTCGTACCAGACGGAGAGCCTGCTGCATTTCCAAACGCTCGTCATGGAACTGCGCGGCACCGAAGGCCGCGGCCATACCGAGCGCGACACGCCGATTTTCACTTGTGTACGGAAGACTATTACTGAAGTGTTGGATTTTATATGAGCGGAAATGACAAAGGTATTTTTTCGTTCTGCGGGACGCATAGCGCCCTCACGCCCCTGCGGGGCTGCGGGTTCGGTCCTCGAACGAAAAAATACCTTTGTCATTTCCGCTCTCACGTTCGAGTATGAACACCTTCCTCGATGCAGCGGCAGGTAAGAGGGTCGACAAGATTCCAGTCTGGTTCATGCGCCAAGCGGGGCGCTCGCTCCCCGGCTATCGCAAGCTCCGCGAACAGTACGACGTGCTCACGCTCACCCAGACCCCCGAGCTTGCAGCACAAGTTTCTCTCGAGCCCATAGAGCGGCTCGGCGTCGACGCGGCGATACTCTTCGCTGACATCATGCTCCTGCCGATTGCGCTTGGAGTCGACGTGAAGATCGTCGACGGCGTCGGGCCGATCATTGACGAGCCGATCACGTGCGCCCACGACCTTGTAAAGCTCCGGCCTTTCCAAGCTGACAGTATCGCCTACCTGCAATCCACAATCAGATTGTTGCGCGGTGAGCTGAAGGTCCCGCTCATCGGCTTTTCCGGCGCGCCCTTTACGCTTGCGAGCTATCTCATTGAGGGCAAGCCGTCGCGCACCTGGGGCCTGACCAAACGATTTATGTACGATCAACCGCAGGCGTGGAATGAACTGATGACCAAGCTTTCAGATGCGACCATCCTGTATCTAAAAGCACAGGTGGATGCTGGCGCGCAGGCGGTGCAGATTTTCGACAGCTGGGTCGGATGCCTCTCCCCGGACGACTACCGCGCGTACGTGCTGCCTCATATGCAAAGGATTTTCTCAGGCCTCAGAGAGGCAAATGTTCCGCGCATCCATTTCGCTACCAACACGGCCGGCATGCTTGCTGATTTCTCAGACGTCGATTGCGAAGTGATCGGCGTCGACTGGCGCGTGCGGCTCGCTGAGGCACGAAGTGTCGTCGGCACGAAATCATTGCAAGGCAACCTCGACCCCGCGATTCTTCTTGCCGAATGGGACATCATCAAGGCGAAGGTCGACTCGATGTTCTCGGAGATCGATCCGCATCAGAGTTATATTTTCAATCTCGGGCACGGCGTATTGCCGGAGAGCGACGACGCAAAAGTACGCAAACTTGTCGAGTATGTCCACACCAAATAAGACCGGTATCATTCTCATGACCTACGGCTCGGCAACGACTGCCGAACACGTCGAGGAATACATGCATCGCATCTATGGCGGCAAGGCTTCGCAAGAGCTGGTTGACGATTTCAAGATGCGTTATCGGCTCGTCGGTCATTCGCCCTTGATCGAAATAGCCCACAATCAAGCCATACTTTTGCAAGAGAGACTCGGCGGCGATTACATCGTGCGCTCCGCCATGCGGCATTCCGCACCATTCATAAATGATATGGTCGCCGAATGTCGTGCAGAAGGCGCTGAGAAAATAGTCGGCATCATTCTCTCGCCGCAATTTTCGTCATTCATAATGGAAGGATATCGCACCGCGCTCTACGAAGCCGGCAAACGTAATGGGTTAGCGATGTCCGACATCACTATTGCCGAGCCTTGGCCTACCGAAAAACATTTCATAGAACTCCTCGCGAAACGCGTGAAGGAGAAAACGGCAATTCTTGAAACATTGCATGGCGCGAAAATCCCTGTCGTCTTCACCACGCATTCGCTCCCGGAGCGCGTGGTCGCCAAAGATCCAACATATCTTGACCAACTCAAAGCGACTACCGACGCGGTACTCGCCAAGCTCAACGACCCCGAGCTCGAGTGGTACGCGGGGTATCAGAGCGCAGGGCACACGCCGGAGACGTGGCTCAAGCCCGACCTCACCGATATCTTGAAGATCCTGCGCGAGAAAAATTCGCCCGCCGTCCTCATCGTGCCGATCCAGTTCCTCGCCGATCACCTCGAGATACTCTATGACCTCGACATCGAGGGCGCGAAGCAGTGCGCGGAGCGCGAGATCGCCTACAACCGCATCGACCTCCCCAACACCGACCCGCTCTTCATCGATTCGCTCGCGGCGATCGCACGAATGTAGATTCGCGATATACTTTGCACATGCTCACCATTCTTCAGGCAATCGTGCTCGGCCTTCTGCAGGGCTTTACCGAACTCTTCCCGATCTCGAGCCTCGGGCACAGCGTGATCGTGCCGGCGCTCCTGCATTGGCAGATCGACCAATCGAGCGACGAATTTGTCTCGTTCGTAGTATTGACGCATTTTGCGACATCGCTCGTCATGATCGGCTTCTTCTGGAGAGAATGGGTCGCCGTAGTCTTGGGCATGGTGCGCTCGATCGCGAAATTCAAGATCGACACTGCATACGGCAAGCTCGGCTGGCTCATCGTCGTGAGCACGATCCCCGCGGGAGTGCTCGGCTTACTGTTTCAAAACCAGCTGCAGAGCCTCTTCGGCGATGCGCTCTTGGTAAGCATCATTTTGATCCTCAACGGCTTCCTGCTCTACGCCGCGGAATTCTTCCGCAAGCCCGCACCAGAGGGCAAACCCGACGATCGCGACATCGCGCATCTCTCGTGGACCAAGGCTCTCATGATCGGGCTCGCGCAATGCCTTGCGCTCATTCCAGGATTCTCCCGCACCGGCTCCACGATGACGGCAGGACTCATCAGCGGTCTCTCACACGAGAACGCGGCGCGTTATTCCTTCTTCCTCGCAGGCCCGATCATCCTCGCGGCCGCAGCGCTCAAGGTGCCGCACGTGTTTCATTATCGGGCAGGATTGCTTGCAGCACTCGTGGGCGCTGTGTGCGCCGCTGCGAGCGCGTATATTTCGGTGCGATTCCTCGTGAAATATTTCGAAGCGAAGACACTCAAGCCCTTCGCACTTTACTGCATCGTTGCCGGCGCGGTCTCGTGCGCGATATTGTTGGCGTAGTCAATCTTTGCTGGATGGAGAATCTCGGTCGCCGTCACATGCTCGGGCAGAAATCCGATGCCGATAATGTACGCGGGGATCTTCTGAAGCGGTGGGATTATATTGAAGAGTCTGAAAAACCACGGCGCACGCACATGCCCCTGCGCACGGAGTACGGTAGAGAAGACTCTTTTGTGCAGGAACACCTGTAGCTTCTGTGTACGCCGCGTCGCTCTATCGCGGCGCTTCTGTACGGCATTGAGATCGGCCAAGCTCGGTACTCCTTTAGCGAAGACAGGCGCCAGAATATTCCCTGCAGCAACAGCATCCTGGATCGCAAGGTTGATGCCGATGCCGCCGACCGGGCTCATCGCATGCGCGCTGTCCCCTATGCAGAGCAGCCCCTCGCTCGCCCATTGTCTGAGATGATCGACGGCCACGGAGAGCATCTTTACTTGGTCCCACTCTTTCAGCTCATCGACGACACCTGAGAGAAACGGCGCAAGCGCCACCAAGTCTTTCTTGAAGGCATCGACGCCAGCAAGCTTAAGCGTATCGAACCCTCCTTTTGCGATGATGTATCCACACTGCCAGTAGTCATTGCGGTCGAGCAAGACGAGGCCCGCGCCAGCGTCGATATACCCGAGCGAGCGCTTGGTGCCGTCGTCGGTACGCGAAAGCCTGAACCACAAGACGTCGATCGGCGCGCCAAAATCCTCCAGAGGAAGCTTTGCTTTTTCACGGATCGTAGAATGCCGGCCATCAGCACCCACGACGAGATCAGTACGAATTTCAAGTTCGCCTTCTTTGTTCTTCGCCTTGATGCCGACTGTCTTTCCGTTTTCTACAATTATATCCGTCGCCTCCGTCTCCATCATGAGATGGAAGTGCGGGAACGCTTTTGCCTTTGCCGACATAAAGTTGAGAAAATCCCACTGCGGGATAAATGCGATGAAGGGAGTGCGCGTCCTGAGGCGAGTGAAATCGGCCGCGATGAACTCCTCGCCGCCGATGTGCGCATCCATCTGCTGCATCTCGCTGTGCGGCAATGCCAGGAATTCTTCAAGCAGTCCGAGCTCAAAGAGAACTTCCATAGTCGAAGGATGGATCGTGTCACCACGAAAGTCTCTGAAGAAATCCGGCCACTTTTCGAGCACGACTACATCGATGCCGGCACGAGCCAAGAGATACCCGAGCATGATACCCGCAGGCCCGCCGCCTGCTATCGCGCACCGCGTCGAATGGTTCATGTACGAAGAATAACACGCATTTGGGCGCTCATAATGCCAGTTCGAACCCAAAACCCCAGCACTTGACATAAAATTTATATCAACTATATTAATTTTGATCGGCAAAGAAGTCGGTCGGTGCACCTGGAAGCTGTAAATCGCAAGTCAGTCGAAATCAGAGATACGCAGTAGTCAACAGACGAGAAAAGCAGTTGAATTTCGCATACAGATTGGTCTATGGGGACTGGTCTGGGCGGGAGTCCCATAACTCCCGCCACCACCAAAAATCCGGTCGCAAGACCGGATTTATTTTTTAAAAAAGGTTTCAACATTGTCCCGAACTCCAAAAAAACTACAACGGAGTGACAAACTGCCGGTGTGTTACAATCTCCCCATTATTCGTTCATACTTAGAGACCATGTTGAAAGGATTTAGAGATTTTATACTCCGCGGCAACGTTGTCGACCTCGCGGTCGGTATCGTGATCGGCGCGGCATTCTCGGCGGTCGTGCAGGGCCTCGTGAAGGACCTCATTACGCCCTTGATCGGCGCTGTCGCCCAAGTGCCCAATTTTTCCAACCTCGTCTTCACGATCAACGGCAGCCAGTTCATGTACGGCGATTTTATCAACCTCCTCGTCGCATTCCTCATCGACGCGGCAGCGATCTACTTCTTCGTGGTACTGCCAGTCAACAAGCTTATGAACCGTTTCAAAGGGCCGCCTGCCGAGTCCACCACTAAAGCGTGTGAATTCTGCAAGATGGCCGACGTCCCCAAGGACGCGGTCAAATGCCCGCACTGCGCTTCAGCGCTCGCAGTCTAATAACGCGAGATTCTGAGAAAGCCGTTGGGCTCAAGATACACGCGGAACCGCCGCGAAGTCTCGTGTGCGCCACCGTTACCGTAAGCATAATTCTGGTACGCGCGCGTCGCATACGACGGTACGCCGATGCCGATCGAGGATGATGCCGCGGTAGTGCGCTCGACAGTGAAGCTCATACCGTCTGTGCCGAGACTCGATGGCACGGCTGTCGGTTCGCCATTTTGGTTTTGCATCGTGAGCGCTTGTGCGCCGGAGTCTGCGATGGTTTCACTCGTGCCGTTTTGCATGGTCGATCCGTCGGAGAAGTCGATCGTGCCGAAATCGTCAAGCGAGATGCGCTCTCCGACGCCCGCCGGCATTTCCTCGATCCATTCTGCCGATGAGAGCGACGAAGCATACATGACCGTCGTCTGATACGACTGTCCGGTCGTGCTGTCGTTAAAATCAATGCTCCATTCATCAGTCGTTGCCGATTGCAGGGCGATCGAGACACTTACCGAATCGCCGGGATGTATGGTGAGCGGCACCACCTGGGAATTGTCGGGCAGAAGCTCATACCAGGCCTCATAATCAGTATCCCCGTTACTATCCGGTACCGCTTCTGTGCCTGCCTGTATAAGGTCGTGCGAAAGAACGCCGCCGATGCCCACCCACGTGGCGTCAGCACTCGTGTCATTGGTCGTCGTCACGGTCGGGATGACCCACGAGCCCGTGATCTGCGTGTAGCTGCCTATATCAGCGACATACCCCGACCAATTCAGCGCTGTTGCACTACTAGTAGTAGATCCCGAAGATACAGATTGTGCCGAAGCCGCAAGCGGAGAGACAACCATCAAGAGTGCACACAACGCGCTAACATATGTGATGTATTTTGTCTGCATACACCTCTAGTACGTCCTGTGGATAACTTTTATTTCTTCTTGTGTTTCCTCTTCTGTTTTCTTTTGCAGGAGATTCACGATCCGTTCATGCAACTTGTTTTATATTTGCGCGTAGACATAGCACTTTGTTGCGCTCATAAGAGCGCTTGCCCGCTACTTTTAGTGGGACCACCCAATTAGTCATCAAGGTAAGGTACATTCATGGAAACCAGCACGGAACAAGTCATGGATCTTCGCAAGATCGTGACGGCCGGGGCGGCTGCAGCGTCTAGGCGCGCAGCCGCCCCGGCGTTTTTGGGTTCGATTTCTGTGCACAGAGACCGTTGGGTTTTGTATTTTGCCGTCTACGCAGGCCCGACGGGGCCGAGTCCGAGCGCTGGGCGAGCACGCCCAGATAGCGACGGCAAAATACAAAACCCAACGGTCTCTGTGCCCTCATTCACATCATGAAATCTTCATCGTCCGAGAATAGTATTACAATAGTTACTAGCTAAACAAAGTAGAAGCTCATTTTAGAAGCTCATGCACTTGTTATGAAAATACTCTTAGTCGAAGATGAAGCCAAGCTCGCGGCCGCGATCAAGAAGGGGCTCGAGCTCGAGGGATATACGGTCGATATGATCGATGACGGTAAAAAAGCCTTGACACGACTCTCCCTGCATCGCAACGATTACGACCTCGTGATTCTCGACCTCATGCTCCCCTCGCTTGACGGCCAGGAAATAACGAAGCAATCGGCGAGATGGGCGTCACGGTGCCGATCCTGATACTCACCGCGCGCGCCGAGACGGACACCAAGGTCAGCGTCCTGCTCTCCGGCGCAGACGATTATATCGTCAAGCCGTTTTCATTCGCCGAGCTCTCAGCGCGCATGCGCGCGATACTACGCAGGCCCGCCGAATCGCTCCCCGAAGTCCTCAAGGTCGGCGATATCGAGCTCAATGCATCGCTCAGACGCGTGCTGCGCAACGGTGATGAGATTTCGCTTACACTCAAAGAGTTCGGTCTCTTGGAATACTTCATGCGCCGGCCCAACCAGGTCGTGAACCGCGAAGACCTGCTGAACCACTCTGGGACTTCAATTATATCGGTTTTAGCAACGTGGTAGACGTCCATGTCAAAAATCTTCGACACAAACTCTCTGATGCAAACGGCGGCAACATACTGGAAACGGTTCGCGGCATCGGCTACCGGTTGGTGGCGTAAATACCAGACCGACCCCTTCTTCCGGACGGAAGTCAATGTCGTCGCTTTTGCAAGCGCTCTTCGCCATCGTGATTATGATCACGATCGGGATCTCTTTCAGCGTGCTCTACCACAACGTCTCGCTCGCCATCCTCGAGGGTATTAGCGCGAGCCTCGCAAGCGATGCGCCGACCTCGCTCGGGCCCGTGATCGTGCACGAGATAGAGAACATCCGCACGGTCAACCTCTGGATCATTCTTGGCGTCGTCACGCTCACGACGATCATCTTCGGCTACGTCGTCTCAAGGGTGACACTGCGCCCGGCACGCACGGCACTCGCTTCGCAGAAACAATTCATCGGCAACGTCGCGCACGAGCTGCGCACGCCGCTTTCGATCATCAAGACCAATACCGAGGTACTGCTCTTCGACCGTTCAATCTCACCTGACATACGCTCCACCCTCGAGAGCAACGTCGAGGAGCTCGACCGTATTTCGCAGATCATCAACAACCTGCTCTCGCTCTCGAGCCTTGCGCGGCGCGAAAATATGGAATTTGGCCTGATCGATTTTTCCGCGCTCGTCGCCGCGACAGTCGACAAATACGCGCAGCTCGGCAAGCAAAGCAAGCTCGAGATCGAGCTCAGGCAGGGCGAAGGCATCCGTGTCTGGGGCAACACGACCGCGCTCGAGCAGGTCGTCGGCAACATCGTAAAAAACGCCATCAACTACACGCCTGTCGGCGGGCGCATCAGCATCACCGTCGATCAGACCGACGAACACGTCTCATTCGTAGTGCAAGACTCGGGGATCGGCATCGAGCGCAAGGATCTCTTCCGTATTTTTGAGCCTTTCTATCGCGCAGAGCCGTCGCGTGCGCGTCGCGAAACGCGCTCCGGCAAAGTAAGCGGCAGCGGCCTGGGACTCACCATAGTCTCCGAGCTCATCAAGATGCATGAGGGAAGCATCACCGTGAGGAGTGCTCTCGGCGCGGGAACGACGGTCACCGTGCTCTTCCCCCTGCCTCAAGGCTTTGACGCAAAACGGCAGTTGGACCAGCAGGCGCTCTCAAGCGAGATCGCGATTGATTTCTCCAAGAAGTAGCGGCTCTCGCGGAGTTTTTGTATTTTGCCGTCTTCGCAGGGCCGGCGGGCCCGAGACCGAGCGCTGGCCTAGCAAGGCCAGATAGCGACGGCAAAATACAAAAACTCCGCGAGAGCCGCCACCCTACTTTTTAGCCATGCACATTGCACGTTCACAAAGAAAGGCTACAATACCGAAGCTTATCAGTTTACTTTTTAAAGTGCCCCGTAAAAAAATTGCTATGCAAGAAACAAATCTCTACACCGTTACCATCCCGCCGATGATCAAGACCCTTCGCGCGCTCTCAGGAGTGCTCGACAAGCTCGATACCCACGCCAAGTCTAAGCAGCTTGAATTTCATCCTGCCGGCATGCAGGAGGACGCGCTTCTCCAGTCGCGCCTCATCTCAGACCAGTTCCCGTTCGTTCGTCAGGTGCAAGTAGCGTGCGACAACGCCAAAGGCGCGGCGGCTCGCCTCGCCGAAGTCGAGATGCCGAAGTACGAAGACACTGAGAAGACGGTCGCCGAGCTCAAAGAGCGCATCAAGAAGACGGTCGCCTTTATGGAGACTATCAAGCCCGAGCAAGTGATCGGCAAGGAAGGCATTAAGATTTCCCTCCCCTTCTGGAAGGGCAAGCATGTGACCGGCTTCGAGTACGTCACGGAATTTCTCCTGCCCAATTTTTATTTCCACGTCACGACGGCGTATTCGATCCTTCGCAAAAACGGCGTCGATTTGGGCAAGGCTGATTATATCGGCGACATTCCACTCAAAGATTAATCATGGCTTCAGCGCTCTCGATCAAAGGTCTCACCAAGACCTACAATAATGGTGTTAAGGCGCTCAACGGCGTCGATCTCGACATTCCCGAGGGCGACTTTTTCGCGCTGCTCGGCCCCAATGGCGCGGGCAAGACCACGATCATCGGCATCTCGACTGGGCTCGTCAACAAGACAGGCGGCACCGTCGAAGTCTTCGGCCACGACATCGACAAGGAGCCTGAGCTCGCGAAGACCTTCATCGGCCTCGTCGGGCAGGAGATCAACTTCAACCCTTTCGAGAAGCTCATCGACATGGTCGTGAATCAAGGCGGCTACTACGGCATCCCGCGCGCCGTCGCGATACCGCGCGCCGAGCAGTTGCTCACAGATCTCGGCCTCGGCGACAAGATGGCAATCAACGGGATGCAGCTCTCGGGCGGCATGAAGCGTCGCCTCATGATCGCACGCGCGCTCATTCATCAGCCCAAGTTCCTCATCCTCGACGAACCGACCGCCGGCGTCGACGTCGAGCTGCGCCGCGGCATGTGGGAGTACCTGCAGAAGCTCACCTCCGAGGCCTCACCGTGCTTCTCACGACGCACTATCTCGAAGAAGCTGAGCAGCTCGCCAAGCACGTCGCGATCATCAACAAGGGCCAGATCATCGTGAACGACACGATCGACAACGTGCTTGCGATGCACACCGACGGGCGATACCAAAGAAGGCTTCCGCGGCAGCAAGCTCGAGGAGATATTCATCAAGCTCATTCGCGAAGACAACAAATAATATGGATACATAGTCGAAAATGGATCGCCTTCTATACGATGATGCGCAAGGACGTCGTGCGCATCTTCCGCATTTGGGTACAAACCTTTCTCCCGAGCGTGATCACCTCATGCCTCTACTTCCTGATCTTCGGCACCGTGCTCGGAAGCCGCATCGGCACCATGCAGGGCGTGCCGTACATGCAGTTCGTCGTACCTGGCCTCGTCATGATGGCGATCGTCACCAACGCATACTCCAACACGTCCTTTAGCTTCTTCCAGTCCAAATTCTTCGCGCGCTCGATCGACGAACTGCTCGTCTCCCCAATGCCGCCGTGGCTCATCATCGCCGGCTTCGTCTCGGGTGGCGTCATCCGCGGCGTACTCATCGGCATGATCGTGCTTCTGGTCGGCGTACTTTTTACTGGGCTCTCACTCTCGATCTCCAATCTTTTCGTCATTCTCTTCTTTGCCGTTCTCACCTCCGCACTCTTCTCGCTCGCGGGCTTGGTGAACGGCGTCTACGCCAAGTCGATCGACGCGATCAACATCGTGCCGACCTTCGTCCTCACCCCGCTCACCTACCTCGGCGGAATCTTCTACTCGGTAAATACGCTTGCCCAAAATCGCACAGTACGTCACCTACATCAATCCCCTCTTCTATCTCATCAACGGCTTCCGCTACGGTTTCTTGGGCTTCGCCGACGTCTCGATCTGGCTTTGCACCGGCATCCTCCTCGCTCTCATCCTCGTCCTCATCGGTATTAACCTCTACCTCATCCGCACGGGCCTTGGTTTGAAGCAATAAAAAAGTTCCCCGGGTTTTTAATCCGGGGCTTGATTTAGGCAGCGACTGCTGTTCCGATCCACTTTTTCCGCTCGAAAAAGTGATGTTCCATTCTCGGTTCGCCAGGCAGTCCTTCTACCCTGGCAATGGACTTAATCCATTGACGTTCTTCGAATTCAGGGAAATATGTTGCCTTTCGATCCTTCACACTCACGAACATGTCAACAACTGTTAGGATGATGTGTGTGGCGTACGGGAGAAACTCAGTATAAATCTGAGCACCTCCCGCAATAAAGATATTGCTCTCGAGGCGTGCAGCTGCAAGCGCATCTTGAGGTGATTTGACGATCGTGACCCAGTCATGTTCTACCGGATTCAACCTTCGCGATATCACGATCAGATGCCTGCCGGGAAGCAATGAACCGTTTGTCATGACGTTGATGGAGGCGAATGTATCTTGCCCCACTATCACATCATGACCGGCGGTGGTATCTTGGAAAAAACGCAAGTCGCTTCTGATGCTCCAAGGAAGCATCCCATCGACCCCGATCAGACGGTCGCGACTCATCGCTGCAATAAGCCAAATTTCTTTACCGAGAGTATCCATCTTCGAACTCCGTTTTGCTGGCCAGCTCCGAATGTACCACACCATGCTTTCTTCATCAAGAAAAGTGAACCCTGTGTGGCCTTGCAGATAAATCAAAACCATCTATTCTTTCGCAAGGCGCATGTGCACAGGAGAACTTGCATGCAACAGTACCTTGCTCTCTTAGCGGAGGTCTTAGAAAAAGGTGTGATAAAAGGAGATCGCACCGGCACTGGCACGCGCTCGCTTTTCGGCCGGCAGATACGCTTCGATCTCAGTGAGGGCTTCCCGATCCTCACCACCAAGCGACTCCATACCAAGTCCATCGTTCACGAATTGATTTGGTTTCTCAGAGGCGACACCAATATTCGTTATCTGCAAGAAAACGGCGTCCGTATCTGGGATGAGTGGGCCGATGCAAACGGCGATCTCGGGCCCGTCTATGGCAAACAATGGCGGGCATGGGAAGGAGCTGACGGGAAGGTTTACGACCAGATTGCTTGGCTCCTTGCCGAGATCAAGCGTAATCCCAATTCTCGGCGACTCATCGTATCGGCCTGGAACGTACCTGATGTCGAACGCGCCAAACTACCGCCGTGTCATTGTCTCTTCCAGTTCTACGTCGCCGATGGACGGCTTTCGTGCCAACTCTACCAACGATCGGCAGATCTTTTCCTCGGCGTGCCGTTCAACATCGCGAGCTATGCGCTCTTAACACATCTCATTGCACGCGAATGTGGACTTGAAGCTGGCGACTTTGTACACACCTTCGGTGATGTGCATCTCTACAGAAACCACGAGTCGCAGGCGCGCGAACAGCTTTCGCGACAACCGCGGCAGCTGCCAGAATTACGGTTGTCGATGCCCGAAGGCGGATTGTTCGATATTAGATTCGAGGATATTGCCTTCGAGGGTTATAATCCCTGGCCTGTGATCAAGGCTCCCGTCGCAGTCTGAGCACTTCGAGACCCCGAGTCAAAACGACTCGGGGTTTCCTTTTTGGCCAAAATTCTGTACTGTATCGCGGGAACATTCACAGGAGTGGATCATGAGCAGGACAGGAGTACTACCTTCGCAAACCTTGCGTCATCTTATAGAGATCGGCGTGATTAACGACATCGACCCGATGCAGCACGTAAAACCAGCTTCGATCGACCTGCCGTTGACGGAAATAGCGTTTCGCCTCGACCGTACCTTCCAACTCCGGGAGGGAGAAAAGGTGCGCGCCGCGATCGAGCGCTGTAACGGACGGCCGCATGATCTGCGGCATCCATTGGAACTCAATATTCCGTACGTGATCAAAGTCGCCGGTACACACCATCTGCTTCCAAACATGTATGGGTATATCAACCCGAAGTCTTCGGTCGGCAGGCTCAATTTGTTTTGCCGCGTGGTCGCTGATGGCGTCGAAATGTACGACGCACTTACGCCGGAAGGCTGGAACGGCGAGATATGGGTGCTCGCAAAGGCGCGAAGCTTCCCGATCCTACTATCGCCCGGTCAAGCATTGTCACAACTCCGTCTCTTCGATGGAAAGACGTTTCTCGACCAGACTGACATGAATATCGCCATTCGCGAGTACGGTCTCATCTTCGACAAAAAAGGCGATCGTATACCCGTTCGACAACATGCGGGATCGTTGTTGCTAACCCTCCACGTAGAAGAAGGGGCGACAGGCTGGGAATGCAGAGGAGCGCACAAAGTCCTCGACTATGGGAAGTTCGGTAGCAGAGGACACTATGACGCGGAAGATTTTTTCGAGCCCGTCAAGGTCCGCGATGGATGGTTTGAGGCACGCGAGGGATGCTTTTACATCCTTACGACGCGCGAATGGTGTGTAGTGCCACCGGACTTCTCGGCGGAACTGCGACCTATCGATCCTCGCATCGGGGACCTGCGCAATCATGCTGCAGGGTTTATCGATCCTGGTTGGGGTTGGGGGAAGCAAGGAGAAGGCCGCGGACGTCCTATAACGCTCGAGGTGACACCTTTCGAAGGTTGTGAATTCTTCAATGGTCGAATCATCGCGCGCATGCGTTATGAGCATATGCGCGAGACTCCGGATACGCTTTATGACGACGCGGGTTCGAATTATACGGCTCAAGACGGTCCTCAATTGAGCAAGCACTTCATCAAGCCGGACTGACACCACCGCGGGCGAACATTTCGCCCGCGGTTTTCTTTACAATCAAGCATAATTGAGAGAATATATGATCGGACATTGGACTCGTGAAGGAGACGCTTGATGCGAGGCACGTGGCTCGTACTCGATGGCGGTGAAGGTGCAGGCAAAAGTACTGTCTGCAGACGCGCAAAAGTAATTCTAGAAGGATCAGGAAGGTATGTGATTAGTACGCGGGAACCTGGTGGTTCGCCATTTGCGGAGAAGATTCGGACGCTAATACTCTCGAACGACGCGGCGCACGCCGACGCAGAGACGCTCTTCGGGCTCTTCTGGTCAGCGCGACGCGATCATCTTGTTACTACGATCAAGCCCGCATTCGAAAACGGAGCACTAGTGCTTTGCGATCGCTTCGATTCATCAACGTTTGCGTATCAGATTGCCGCACAAGAACAACGCCAACTCACTGATCTTTTTTGGAGAATGCGAACGCATTATCTTGGTGATATATCGCCAGATTTGTACGTCATTTTCGACATTGATCCTCGTATAGGATTGTCGCGTGTTGAAAGACGAAAGGCCGATGAGAGGAACCATTTGGACGCGCGTGATCTGGATTTCCATAATCGCGTCCGTGCTGGCTTTCTTGAATTTGCCGGATCGGTCATTCACACAGTCATTGACGCGAGCAAGGGTCACGAGGAGGTGCTCGCTGACTTTATGAAAATCAATATACTCGGGAGATAGAAAGCCTCCGCCTCGAATCACATTCGGGGCGGTTTTCTTTTTGTGATAAAGTGCCCTTCATGGATTACGAGCATATCAGGCGGCAGGACCTCGAGGTATTTACAGCGCTCGAAGGCGAGGAGACGCGCGAGGCGGAGGGTCTGGAATTGATACCTTCGGAAAACTATGTGTCACGTGCCGTCCGCGAGGCCAATAGCTCGATCTTCACCAACAAATATTCTGAAGGCTATCCGGGCAAGCGCTACTACGGCGGCCAGATGTTTACCGATCAGGTCGAGACTATTGCAATAGAGCGTGCCAAAGAGCTCTTCGGCGCCAAGTATGCCAATGTGCAGCCGCATGCGGGAGCAATGGCCAATATCGCGACCTATTTCGCGCTCCTGGAGCCGGCCGACACGATCCTCGGTATGGATCTCTCGCACGGCGGGCATCTCACCCATGGTCATCCCGTCACGTACATTTCCAAGATTTTCAATTTCGTCCGTTACAAGATGAGCGACGTCGAGACTGGTGCGATCGATTACGATGCAATGCGTGCGACTGCTCGCGAAGTAAAGCCAAAGATTTTGTTGGCCGGATTCTCAGCGTATCCGCGCGAGCTCGATTATCAAAAGATTGCTGACATCGCGCACGAGATCGGCGCGGTCGCCGTGATGGATGCGGCTCACATCGCCGGCTTGATCGCCGGCAAGGCGTCGAAGAATCCATTTGATTACGGATTCGACGTGATGACCACGACCACGCACAAGACGCTGCGCGGTCCGCGCGGCGGCATGAGCCTTGTGCGCGAGAGCGAGGAGCTTGCCAAGAAGATTGACAAGGCGGTCTTCCCCGGCCTGCAAGGCGGCCCCTTGATGAACACCATCGCGGCAAAAGCAGTGTGCTTCGGCGAGGCATTGCATCCGTCGTTTCAAACGTATGCGGCACAGGTCCTCAAGAACGCGAAAGCAATGGAAGCAGTCTTTCATAGAGAAGACGTGCGTATGATCACCGGCGGCACCGACAACCACCTTCTGCTCGTCGACGTCTTTGCAAGCTTCGGTATCGGCGGCAAGGAAGCCGAGACGGTGCTCAATGATGTGGGTATTACGCTCAACAAAAACGTCATCGCCGACGATGCGCGGCCGCCTGTCGATCCTTCCGGCATCCGCTTCGGCACGCCCGCGGTAACGACACGCGGATTTACGGAGAAAGAATCAGCACGCGTCGCCGAGCTCATGATCGAAGTGCTTCGCAATCACGCACGATCCCGAAAAGCATCGCGATGCACGGGACGAAGTTCGAGATCTCGCACAACGCTTCCCGATCCTGGAATCATTCGTATAAAATGTTTCTCAGGGTATAATTGATCGCTATGCACGCACTCGCGCCGCAGTTCGGACTCATACACCTTGTAACGGCAGTCGGTTATCCGGGCTTATTTATAGCCATATTTCTGGAGAGTGGCGTCTTCTTCGGTTTCTTCCTACCCGGCTCTTCGATGCTCTTTACCGCGGGCATACTCGCCTCGACGGGGCTTTTCGACGTCTGGATACTTATCCCTTTGATGGCGCTCGCGGCAGCGCTCGGCGACAGCGCTGGATATTGGTTCGGCCATCAAGTCGGCGTATCTTTTTTCTTCCGCAAGGATTCGCGCTTCTTCAAGCACGAATATCTCGAGCGCGCCAAGGATTTTTATGACCGTCATGGCGTGCTTGCAGTGATCCTCGCGCGTTTCGTCCCCGTAATACGCACCTTCGCGCCAATCATAGCGGGCATCGTCGCCATGCGCTACCGACTCTTTCTTGCTTATAACATCGCCGGAGCGCTGCTCTGGGCGGCGGGCATCACCTTCCTCGGCTACTATCTCGGGCGCAAGCTCCCCTTCATCGACCATTACATCACGCCTATAGTCATCATTGTGATCATCATAAGCATGGTGCCGCTCGTGTGGGAGTTGCGGAAACCAAAAAGTGAACGCGCGTAGCGCCGCCCCAGCCATAAGGTTTTGCGAACCTCGCGCAGCAGATAGAACATTCCCACGTCATACAGTAGTGGAAAACAAACCGCCTTCACGGCGGTTTGTTTTGAGGGTCGTCACATGACTAATTGCGGTATGTTCGCAAAACCTTATGGCTGGGGCGGCGCTACTTACTACTACTGTTTTTGACTAAGTCGAGCGATACCGCCGTACAACCCCCCTTCGTCATGGAGCGATGAATGCGCAATCTCGGGCGGCTCAGGGAATTTCTTGAGAAGCTCTGCAAGATGCGTACGTACGAGGTCGACAGAGATACCTATCTCGTTAAACATCGAACCGCCGAGCACGATGCGCTGCGGTGACCAATGCAATATCGTGTTGTGGAGACCGAGTGCGGTAATCTTCGCGAGCTCTTCCCAAACCACCGAGCCCTTCTCGATCTCATACGGCTTCTTGCCGTATTGCGTCTCGACGGCAGAGCCCGATACGAGATCTTCCAGATCGACAAGGTCGTGGTCGGTCGAGAGATACTGGCCGCCGATCTCGAAGCCGTACGTCGACGTGTCGATCTTCCCTTCGACGATGCGCACGCCGTTCACACCCGTCGAGACAGTCATGTACGCAACGATCGAGGCGTCTTTGCCGGCGCCATAATGCGCTTCGCCAAGGCCGACGAGCGCCGTGTCGTTTTCAATGACGACAGTGGTCTGGAGTGCCGCTTCGATATCGGCGGCAAGATCGTGCGACACCCATTGCGCCAGATGCTGCGACCTCATGATCGTACGGCTGCCGCTCTTGAACACGCCGGGGAAACCGATCGCAATGCTCTCAGGCCGGTCGCTCCCGCACAGTGCGCGGGCTGCCGCGACAAATTGCTCGACACCCTTCTGATACTCCTGCGGCGTCGCCATGATCGACGGTTCGCCAAACGTCTTCAAATCATCGCTTCGCGCGATGCGCATCTTGGTACCTCCGATGTCTGCGACGATATGCATATAATGAGCTGGTAGCTTGTAGTGACTAGCTTGTAGGAAATACGGGGATTCCGTTAAAATCCTTCGTGCTGATTTCTTTGTAACGAGGGTTGGGGACGAGAGCCGGCGCGCCGTCTTTCTCTACGCAATAATATGCGAATCCGTGCATTTCTTTCACTTTCGAATAATCCGCATGCCCGGGCATCGATGCCGAATCATTTACGCCTTCGACCGGAGAGTCGTCTACCATGACGAGCCAAGTAGTGCCCGTATTGATCATTAAATGCCCGTAACCCGGCGGCATATACACGCTATCCCCCGCCTTCACTCGTATCGCTTTGAATTCTTCGACGACGTCTGCCTGCGTAGGGTCGGCAAGCTTCTGCTGCAGTACCACACCAACGCCTGCGGCAAACCAGTACGTCTCGTCGAGGTTGCCGATGTGATAATGGCCGTACGTCTTGATATATTCGCCGCCTACGGTACCCGTCTCGAGCACTGTGACGTTGCGCTTGTCTTTGCCGCCGCGGATCATGTAATAGTGGATCGCCGGCCCTGAGGCCTCCGGATCCATCAAGACCTCGCGCATGTTTTCGTGAGTTCGTGCCGCGTACGGTTCAAATGCCATATGGGTGGATTATACCACTCTCATGAAGGATCCTTTTTCTCGGCGCCAAGCTCGCGCATCTTTTCGAGATATTTCAAAACGCCGCTCACATACCCTGCGTGCGTCCAGGTAAGCGGCGTCGCACCCACCTGCATGCCATCATTGGGATTGACCTGCTCGGAGAGCGCTCCTGAGGGCTGCGCGTGCCGCGCGACCCAGGAAAATATTTCCCGGACACGGTCGAGGTCGGCCTTGGTCTTCGCCTTCGCCGTGAGATATTCGCCGTACCAGAGCGTGGTAATGACCCAGGGGTTGCCCGTCGCAGGGCTCTCAATGCGAAAATAATCGTCGTTCTGAAAACGCGCAATGCCACCAGCGGTGACACCCTGGCTCAGTTCGCGGACACTCCGCTCCCACGCATGCACAAGTTTCTCATCGCTCGACGGAAGCACTCCGAAAGCAAATACGCCGTAAGCGCTCGAGATGTCGATAGTCTTGTCGAAGGTCAATGATCCATCGAGACCGCGGTCGATACTGTTAATAAATAGAGAGGCCTTCTCATCCCACAGATATTTGAGTATTCCTTCGCGGATCTCACCGGCCACATGCCGATACCGCGTCTCATGCTTGTGCTTGCCGAGTATGCTGGAAAGATCGGCGGCAGCTATCAAAGCGCCATACACCGCGCACGCCGTATAGGTAAAGGTACCGCGCTTGCGCTCCCACAAATCGTACGAGGCTTTTGGCAGCTTGGTTTCCGGATCACGGTACGCGATCATGAAATCCGCCGCCTTTTCTACGAGCACGCCGAAGACGCTCTCGATGAACTCTAGGTCACGGCTCTTGATGTAGTGTTCGCACAGCGCTATCACGACGATCGCGGTCTCGTCTTCCTGTATCGGCAGCTGCGGCATGCCATCCTTGATCCACGGGTGCCATGAGGAGCCGAAGGATTTGTCAGGGAGAAACTTATGCAAGTAATATCCTTCGGGCGAGATCGTGCTACGGCAAAACTCGAAGAACCGGCGCGCGACGTTGGTATCGCCCGCACTATTGAGCGCAAGCGCAGTGTATGCCGCATCGCGCGGCCAGACGTAGCAATACGTGTCGTAGCCGTATTGCAACATATCGGAGTCAACCGAGGCGACGATACCGCCGTCGACATCGACCGCGGCGCGCACATACATAAGCGAGCGCTTGAAAAGCGCGATGTGTTCGCTCGTAAGGTCCATGAAATTCCACGGGTATGCGTTGAGCCATGCGCGCCAGAAGTCGCTCGCCGTGCGCAAGAGGTGCGCAGGCGTCTTCTTGAGCACGTATGCGTTGAGCGCATGAGCATCGTCGATCGACTGCGCGGCGGCGAGCCAATACCACGCTTCGTGCGATTGTCCGGGCGCATAAGATGCATAGAGGCCGATCACAGAATCGGCAGGTCCGTGCTCGATGGGGTTTTTGCTCAGCACCCCATCGTCGGCATCACGATGTGTCCCCTCTTGGCCGTTGAAGCCCGTGCGTCCCGTCGCATAATCGTCGAAGGGCCTACCATCGAGCGTCGCCGAGATGAGGAATACTCGATGACCCTTGTAGTGAATGATCGAGTGCGATGCCGGATCGAAGAAGGCCGTGTCGCCGCCGTGCGCCTTGTAGATCTCGAATTGATGGCCGAAATACAGCTTGATCTCACGCTCCTGATCGGACTTATTGGTGACAGTGACCTTGCGCACGAAGACCGGGCGCTCGTTATAGACGATGTCGCTGAATGAGAGCTCGACGCGCAGTCGAGAGTTCTTGGCAGTGATGGCGCTTGCAAGCGCCTCCGCTTCGCATGAGACGGAGATCTCCCACGAAGGATCGCTTTCGAGCCAGCTGATCTGCCCGTCGACCCACACGCCGACCCTGTGCACATAATGCCCGCGCACATGATCTTCGGAGCCGACATGTGGATAATACAAGTCACGCACCTCCCCATAGCGATCAAGCGCCACGGCAAGTTCCCCATTCGAAAGAACGATCGAGCGGGACATAGATGGAGTAATTATACACGTAAAAAGATCGACCCTGAGACAAACCTTGAGAAAAACAGTTTCTCTCATATAGATGTGGGTAAAAGTCCAACTCTCCAAGAATTGTGCGGTGTATACTTATTCATATGAACGCATCGGGGTCGCGTTGCGTGAGAGAAACTGTTTCTCTCATATGAGAATCCAACCTTACGGCATTGGTTCTGTTTTGCATATCGTCAAGCGCGGTGCGCGCGGGATGGAAATCGTGCGCGATGAAGCCGACCGAAGAAGATTCATGAATGCGCTGTATATACTGAACGAGGAATTCAGGAGCGACAATTGGGAGCGGGAAATTTCTTCAATCCCTATCGGTGCTCGCCCTGCATATTGGCCGGAGCGCAAACCACTTACTGACGTGCTCGGATGGACACTTCTTCCGAATCATCTCCACCTCCTACTTCGAGTCCGTGAAGAGCAGGAAAAAGGCGTGACGGAATTCATGCAAAAGCTGTTTCGAAGCATGACAGGAAACTTCAATGAAAAATATGGCGAGCGCGGCAGTATATTCCAAGGACCCTACAAAAGCAGGACGGTTGATACGGATGAGTATCTGCGATACGTCGTTCCCTATGTGATGGTTAAGAACGCGTTCGAGATGTATCCCAGTGGCCGAGAGAAGGCTCTCGAGGATTTCGATGAGGCATGGGAATGGGCTGCGCAATACCCGTATACAAGCCTAAGTCACTATATGAGAGAAACAGTTTCTCACATTATACCCACGCCGAATGTAATCCATGAATTATTTCCTACCCAAAAGGACTTCAGGCAGGCCTCACTAGATATGCTTGAAGCGTATATGGAAAAGCGCGATGACTTGCGCTATCTGCAATTAGAAGATTGAGAGAAACAGTTTCTCTCATTTCAATGATTACATCATCTATATTGCGACAGGTCAATATTTATTTATTTTGTGGCTCACTTCTTGAGTTTTTCAACTCTCAATTTAAGATCCGAAAGTGCATTCATATACGCGATGTAGGCGTCGTAGGGTGATTCGTACGGCGAGAAATAGGAATGGACGTCGCCATCGTTGCTCCATTTGGTGCACATATAGTAGAAGTGGTCTGAGGTCTGCAGTCGGCGCCAGTCTTCAAGGATCTTGTGGTCGTTGGCCATGAGGACGTCGCTCTCGATGCCGTAGACTGCCTCGATCGCAGCGCGCTGCATGGGGTTCCCCGTCCAGGCCGTGAGGTCGCGGTCGGTGTCGGCCCAGGTGACGACGTGCGGCATATCGACTTCGCCTTTGGCGTCGTAGGCATGCGCGACTTCGCTCGGAGTCATGAACTTGATCCCCGGGTTCTTCCCGACTTCTTCAGGGAGCTTCTCGAGGAAATGAAAAATGCCGGTGTCTTCCCACTGATGCTCGCCGAAGGTCTCGTAGTCCATGAAGAGATTGACGGTGTCACCCTCGGCTTCGCCGAGCCAGCGGCCGAACTTCTCGGCGGTGAGCGGCCATTCGCCCCAGTCGCGCGAAGAAAAGCGGAACGCGACATCGTCGGAGAGCCGATAATTCTTGAGAAGGAGCTTCACATTGGAGGCTCCTGTCGGGCGATAGACGTAGTTGGGGCTGCGCCATCCAAGAATCGGATCCCAACCCTCGGCGAGTATCGCATCGTAGCCGTTCTTGTCAGCCCAATGAGCCAAATCATTTCTATATGAGAGTTCGGTGTTGCGAAAAGAGCGCGGCCATACGCCGAAAAGCCGACGGATCAGCTCGCGGTGCTTGCCAACCTGGCGTTCAAACTCGGCCGGCGAATAGAAAAAAGAGAGCGAGTGATAATACGTCTCACCCAAGACTTCTGCTTGGCCTGTATCGATCACCTTGCGGAAAAGATCGATAGTCTCGGGACTGTAGCGCTCGAGCTGCTCAAGCGCGATGCCGGAGAAGGAATAGGAGACGCGCATCTGCGGATGCCGGCGCAGGAGCTCGAGGATGAGTGAAGTCGCGGGGATGTAGGATTTGCGCGCGACCTTCTCGAGGATGCGGCGGTTATTAAGGTCGGACTCGCTGCGGTCGTTGAAATATTCAGCGTCATTGCCAATGTCAAAAACGCGATACCGCTTCACGCGGTAGGGCTGATGGACTTGGAAATAGAAACACAAGGCTTTCATAGTCGTTCTATTCTACTACATTCTTATCATGCATGAGCAACTTCTTTCAGTATCCCATCGACTTTCTGCGCGGCCTGTGCCCAGGTGATCATCTGCGCCTCAGTGAGCCCGTGCATGGAGAGCGTCTCGCGCAGGCCCGGGTAGCCGACGATAGAGAGGATTTGGTTGGCCATCTCGTCGACGTCCCAGAAGTCGGTCTTGAGGGCGTGCTGCACGACCTCGGAGACGCCGGACTGCTTGGAGATAAGCACGGGCGTGCCGAGCCGCATCGCCTCGAGCGGCGTGATGCCGAACGGCTCGGAAACCGACGGCATCATAAAGAGGTCGGCGGCAGCATAGACCTCATGGCGCTCTTCGCCTTGGAGGAAGCCGGTGAAGAGCAGGTGGTCGCCGACGCCGAGCTTGGCTGCAAGCTCCATCACGGAGCGTTCCATATCGCCGGAGCCCGAGAGCACGAACATCACCTTGGGGTTGCGCTCGATCACGCGCTTGGCCGCGCGAACGAAATAATCCGGACCTTTCTGGAGCGTGATACGCCCGAGGAAAAGTACGATCGAATACCCCTGCGCCTTGAGATGACGCAAGCGCGGCAGCATTACGCCGCCTTTGGGCGCGGTCGTGTCATCTATGCCGTTGTGCACTACACGCACCTTGCCCTCGGGAATCCCGTACTTGTTGACGATGATGTTCTTGGTGAGCTGCGAGACAGCGATCACCACGTCGGCCGCTTCCATACCCTCTTTCTCGATCTCATACACGTCCTGGTTGATGCCGGAAGCATCGGCGCCGCCGCAACGATCGAACTCCGTCGCGTGCACATGCGCGATCAGGGGCTTCCCTGAGACGCGCTTGGCCTCGATACCCGCCAGAAATGAGAGCCAGTCGTGCGCATAGATCACGTCAAAATCTTCTTCCTGCGCAATTAGGCCTCCCATGCGACCATACCGCTGCACCTCGCCGAGAAGATCGTTGCCGTAGATGCCGTCGAGCGCGCGCCCGCGTCGATAGGTGCCGTCAGTCATGTATGCAGTGAGCGGCGAATTGACCGCGCGTACGCTCACCGCGCTGCTGTCAGCAAAGACGATGCGTGCCCAAGGACTTTTGATGTCGAGCTTCTTGGGCATGACGAACGTAATAGCGAGGTCGCGCTCGGAGAGCGCGCGAGTAAGGCCGAGGCATGCCACGCCCAATCCCCCGCTATTAAAAGGCGGGAACTCCCATCCAAACATAAGTATTCGCTGCTTCATTGTGGAGAAATCGGAAAACCCCGAGGCCATTTTAGCATTCATTACAGGCCTTGTTTGGTAGAGACGGTGTATAAGTCCGAGCTTATTCTGGTGTGCGTATTTTGCCGTCGCTCTCTGGGCGAGCACGCCCAGGGCTCGGACTCGGCGCCGCCGTTCCTTACAGGAACAGTACACCTTTTGAGATAGTTTCATCGCAGGTTCGAAACTATCTCAAAAGGTCTTGCGGATGCTCATGCATTCGCATCCTCACCTGCGAAGACGGCAAAACACGCATACCCGAATAGGCTCTCTCGTGCGAGGTTATGTGGTATCCTCCACTGATGAAATGTCCGAAAGCAGCGCTTTTTGACCTCGACGACACGCTTGCCGAGAGCTTCCAGCCACCGTCCCCTGAGATGATTGAGCGCCTTGGGAAGGTGCTCGCGCTGATGCCGGTGGCCATACTCTCGGCAGCAAGCTATGAGCGCATCCATGACCAGATCGCCGCGGCGCTCCCGCCAGATGCCCATAGGGAGCGCTTCTATATCTTCCCCAATAGCTCCGCGCAATGCTTCGTCTATGCGGGAAGCGACTGGCAACGCGCTTACGACTTCACTCTGACGAGCGAAGATCGCACGCTGATTACTCAAGCCATCGAAGACTCGATCAAGGAGACAGACATCATCGACCCTGCTTCGCCCTACCCATACCAGATCGTCGACCGCGGCGTGCAGGTCGCCTTCGCGGCGCTCGGCTTCGATGCGCCGCGCGAGGCGAAGGCCGTCTGGGATCCCCTCAAGGAGAAACGCAAGCGGCTCAAGACAGCCATCGAGCGGCGCATCCCGCAGTTTGACGTGCTGATCGGCGGCATGACCACGATCGACGTCACGCCCAAAGGCGTCGACAAAGCCTACGGCGTGTGCTGGCTCGCTGAGCATCTCTCTTTCAAGACAGGCGAGATGCTTTTTGTCGGCGATGCGCTCTACGAAGACGGCAACGACTTCGTCGTCATCCCGACCGGCGTCAAGACGCGTTCTGTCCTCGGTCCCGCCGAGACCTTGACCGTGATCGACGAACTCCTCGCAAGCTGCAGCGCCTAACGCGTCACACAGATCGCACTACTACTCGCGATCGCCGATTCTTTGCCTTCCGGCGCGCAGACAGTGATGCGACCGTTCGCATCCTGAGCGATTGTATATTTCGTATCGTACGTCGTACATGCTGCGTTGCCCGCGTCGCAGGTATTGGTACCGTCGGTCGGATCATACGGTAATTCAGGCATATATGTCGGCACGAGACACGGGCGAAGATTCGCTACTATACCGGAAATCTCAGTCGAAGTGGCCGATAAGACCGGGTATGCGGAGCACGTGAACAGACCTTTGTTGTCGGCGATATTTTGCCCGATCGCATCGAGTATCGCGTCGACATTGCTCGTGCGCTGGCTCTCGCGCGCCTCGGCGAATTGGCGCGCCGGGTTGATCGCAACGATCACGATCGCCGCAAGTATCGCGATGATACCGATCACGATCAAGATTTCTATTAAGGTGAACCCCCGACCTCTTTGAAACTTCGCCCCTCGTCTCGCACGAGACGAGTGCGCTGACCTCTGTGTGGTAACGGACCCCATAACGTTACATTATTTAACTGCTAATATTCGGATCGTATCATCAGCACATCGATCTCACCCAAGATATCCCCTTTTTCATTGCAGAGGTCAGACCTCTGCAATGAGAACTACTATTTATTACTATCAGGGCGACTCGGTCCATGAAATGATTTTGATCTCCTGCGAGAGTGCGACAGTAGTACTGATCGACGCGAATGAGTCTTGTGATGATGCGGAAGCGACAATGGTCGCGTCGGGGAGCGCGTACGTCACACTTTCGATAACACACTGGTGCGTCGCATCTATCGCGACAACTTGATCGCTGGGATGGTACGCGCCCAGACTCGATGATGCCGCAAGAGTATCAAGTGCGACGTACATACACGAGCGTGCAAGCGCGAGTGCCTGTTGCCGTTCCATATCTCCAAGCCCATCGAAGCGTGCATAGAAGCTCGCAAAAGAAACGCTCGCCATCAGAGCTATGAGAATCGCCGATACGATGACCGCCGTCATAAGTGCTACGAAGCCCCGTTGTCTATACTTCATAGGCCGTGATGTATGAGTACAAGTGCAAAGAAATTTCGCGCAAGCGCCTTACCTTCGGTGGTGGTTGATACGAGTGTGAAGGTTATCGAGACGGACTGAGGAGAGCTGTTGGTATATACAGTAGTGAAGGTGAGGTCGTCGACTGAGGTATTTGAATTATTAAGTGCCTCAGGCTGCGTATCTGTCGATTGGATTTCCATGTCCCCGTTTGCACTAAATACCTGCATCGATCCGCCATCGATATTTGAGAGTACGAGGCGCGAGCTTGCTCCTGCAGAGTTTTGTACAGACGATGCTTGGTCGATCGACCATTCTATTTTATCGATGAGAAAATCCCCTTCTTCCTGCATCATGGCCGTAGCTTGATTATGTACACTTGATTCTTCTAGCGCATACACGCCACTCAAAGCTCCTGCAAAGATTATCGCGTATAAGCCAAGGTAGACGAGAACCTCGATCAGAGTAAATCCGCTTTCTCTGCGCCGCGTCATACTCATGAGCCGGGGCCGATGATCGATACGGAGCCGTTGGAGCCTGCGTAGAAATAATTGCCTTCGCAATCGAGCACCGTGCCTGTCGCGGGAATAGTGGTCGCATTGGTATATGGGACGAGTGTCGTGGTGTTTGAAGCGTCGAGTATCTGCAGCTGCTGCGAGGTGGATGTGAGCGCAAAGAGGAGCGAATCGCGCGCGAATTCACCGACTACGCTCGAGCCCGCGACATATGCCGACACGAGCGACGGTACGGAGGGCTTCGAGACGTCGAGTGTGTAGATCTCGGGTGAGCCGGTCGCATAGGTAAGGCCGAGGTAGAGCTCTAAGCCGCGCTGATAGACGCTTTCGCCATCGCCCCATCCTGAAGCCGAGACCACGTTGTAGGAGCCGGCGAGTATCGGCGCGGAAGGGTTCGAAACGTCGAGGATCACGAGCTCGTCGCTTTTGCGGTCGGTGGCGAGATATGCGTACGAGCCGCGCACCGAGATAGCAGAGACGCCGGCGCCCACGGAATATCCTCCGGCCCACTGCGGATTGGTCGAACTGCTGACATCGATAATGTCAAACTCGGGCCCTGTAGCGCTCTTGGTGAGGCCAAGATATACGTACCCCTTGCTGTACGCGATGCTCTTGCCGACGGCTTGCCCGGAAGAGCCGGTGACATATGGCGCGGTCGAGGTTGGCAGTTCGTAATTGAACGGCGCAGGCATAGACGCCGGGTTGGCAACACTGAGTATCTGGAGCTGCGCACAACTCGCTGAGCCGCTCTTGCAGGTGCGAAAATCGGCGGTATGCGGATTGGCGAGATAGGCATACTTGCCAGCAACTACAATAGCAGCCGTACCATCAATAGAAGCAGTGTTGGTATCGATGCTGCCGAGATATCGCGCGCTAGGCGGATGCGTCACATCAAAGGTGAAGAAAGAATCGTTGGATTTGAGACTCGTGCTCGCGTCACCGACATAGAGAATCCCGTGATAGGCGTCGAGCGCTACGACGGGGTTGGAGGAAGAAAAGCTATGTCCGATCGGTACCGTAAGCGGTAATAAGTCTCCGACGACGAACGTGTGCAATGTACTTATCGGCGTCTTCCAATTGCCATTCAAGGCAGTATCGCAAGTATCAAGCGTATTGGGATCTTCGTAATCGCTCACCAGCTCACTCAATGAGACCTCTCTCATGAGACCGAGCTCAGGCCACGAGGCATCTACTTCCACCTCTTTGGTCGCGTAGGGATCATTGGGCCAGTCTCGAATCGTCGCCGATGTCTCCACGATGCCGTCGCTCGTGGAAGCAATAGTATCGACTAGGCGGAAATCTTGCTGTGCGTTTGATTCTTCTCGCGATAGAAGTATTTGCGCTTGGGCGAGTGCATCCTCAGATGTTCTTGACTGACCGAGAAAAGACTGATCGCCAAACGAAACAAGTACTACCGAAGAGAGAGCGACAAGCATAATAGAAACCGCGATCAGGATTTCAACGAGCGAAAATCCCTTTTGACCTTTAAATGTACTTTGCATATCAATTATTGCTCCTATTTATTACCCCAGGTGATCTGCCCCTGATCACTGATCGTGATTTTTGTATCAGCCAAGATAATACTGCCAGGATTCAGGTCATCGCCAGAAAATGGCTCAAAAACGACTTCTGTAAGGCCGCTTGGCGGCTCGCGCGGATCAGCATCAAATACCTCGTCTTCAGTGGTCACGCGCGCATCGTAGCTTTCTCCTTCAAAGAAAATGTACTGCCCGTTTTGTATCTTGACGCCGTGCGCCATCGCAGTGCTACAGGTGGCACCGTCGCACATGCCGTTCATCGCCTCGGCGCGCGCATGTTGCAGCAAGGCGACAAGAGTATCGCTGTCAGAACCGGATAGATATTGTTGATAGGAATCAAGGCCATCACAAAGCGCAATGCCGGCCAAAAGACTCGCGAGCGCGAGGACGACGAGTATTTCGATGAGGGTAAACCCGCGCATATGACTTGATTCAATGCGGCGTGAGGTTCTGCGTGATGCCGTAGACCGGCGCGATGATCGATATCGCTATGAATCCGACGATGACACCCATCACGAGCATGAGGATCGGCTCGAGAAGTGTCGTGAGGTTGCGCGAGAGGTCGTTGATTTCTTCTTCGTACACCTCAGAGAGATAGCTAAAACTTACCGCAAGATTCCCCGTCTCTTCACCAGCGCGCAGCATCTGACCGTACAGCGGCGGGAAGAGTCCGCTCTTTTCCATCGCCGCTGAAATACGCTCACCGCGTGCGGCATACTGCGCCATCTCAAGAAGTACCCTGCGATACGCGAGATTGCCCATGCTCTCAGCGGTAATCTCGAGCGCGTGCACGATGCCGGTCTCGGTGCGCAGGAGTAGCCCGAGCGTTCTCGAAAGATTCGCAAGGTTGTAGGCGCGAGTGAGCGTCCCGAGCACCGGCAAACGCAAGACGAATGCATCGCGCACTGCAGCCACGCGTTCGATGCGCAACACAAAGACAGCAATGATACTGATGACAACGAGCGCCACCAAGAGAAGCAGTCCGTCATGTAAGAGGAAATCAGAAAGTGCGATCAGGATACGCGTGGAGAGCGGGAGCTGGTGCTTGAAGCTCTTAAAGACCGGAAGGATCTTGGGGAAGATATACGTGGTGAGCGCTGTCGATATCCCAAAAGTAGCGCATATGATGATCAGCGGATACAAGAGCGCGCCGATCATTTTCTTTTTGAGGGCCTGTTTTTTCTTGAGCTCATCGGCGAGGTATTCGAGGCTCTGTTGCAATGAACTTGAGCTCTCTCCTATCTTTACGATCGTTACGGGAAACGGGCCGAATACACCACAACTACTCAGTGCCACAGAGAGCGATTTGCCGTCTGCAATATCTCTGTGGAGACGCCGTACGATATATGAGCCCGAGCGCGAATTGGCGCCGGTGTCGAGCATCGAGAGCGCCGAGAGGAGCGGCACGCCGGAGCGCAGGATCATAGCGAGACGCTTCGCCAAGTGCGACTGCTCTTGCGCGCCGAAGTGCAGGAGACGCGGCTTCGTATGTGTCGGCGGTTCACTCATATCGCAGGCGTAATACCTCTTCGACCGTCGTGATCCCCTCGCGTGCCTTGTGTATCGCATCGGCGTTGATCGATACCATGCCGTTCTGTAGTGCGAGAGCGCGCAGATCGCCACCCGAAATCTTTTCCATAATCGCAGCACGTAGCTTGTCGTCGATCTCGATCACCTCGTGCACTCCCGCCCTGCCGCGATAGCCCGTACCACCACAGCTCGCGCAGCCTTCGCCGCGGAAGAAGCGCATCGGTGCTTCGTCTGGCTCGTAGAAATGCACTTGGAGATGAGTGCGCAGCGCTGCCCCAGGCTCGTATTCCCTCTTGCACGCATCGCAAATCTTGCGCACAAGCCTTTGCCCTATGACGAGCGAGAGAGTCGATGCGATCAAGTACGCTTCGACACCCATGTCGAGGAGCCGCACGATAGTCGAGGGCGCGTCGTTGGTGTGCAGTGTCGAGAGCAGCAAATGCCCGGTGAGTGCCGTGTGTATTGCGAGCCCGGCCGTCTCTTCATCGCGGATCTCACCGACCATGATGATGTCGGGGTCTTGGCGCAAGAGACTCCGCAGGCCCGAGCCGAAGGAGAGGCCTGTTTTCGGATTGATCTGAACCTGCCGCACGCCGTCGATGGAGTACTCGATCGGGTCCTCAAGCGTCACGATGGAAATATCGCGGGCGTTCAGTCCCTTGACCAGCGAGTAGAGCGTGGTCGTCTTGCCGGAGCCAGTCGGGCCGGTCGCAAGGATCATCCCATGCGGCCGGGCAATGGCACGCGTGATCTTCTCGCGATTGCTCGGTGCGAAAGAGAGCGCATCGAGCGATAATTCTGCGGCACTGCCCGCAAGCAGGCGCAGCACGGCGTTCTCCCCATAGTACGTCGGCGCGATTGAGACGCGTATGTCGATCGATGTGCCTTCGCTCTGAGCGAAGCGGAATCTGCCGTCTTGGGCTGCGTAATGCTCGTCGGTGCGCAGCCCTGCGAGGATCTTGATGCGTGCGATCAGCTCTTCGTGGATGGCAAGCGGCAGCGAGTGCGCCTCTTGCAAAAGCCCGTCGATACGCAGCCGCACCACGATCGCACCCTGTCGCGGGTCGAGATGGATATCGGATGCGCGCGCCGCATGTGCATGCTCGATCAGGAGATCGAGCAGCTTTATGATGGAACGACGAGAACGCAGATACATGTCATCCGAACCTTCGGCATCATTCGTATGCACATCGACAATAGTCGGCGCTGCAGACCACTCTCCCCTATACCGCGCCAACGAAGGCGGCAAAAACCGATCTAGACCCCGTAGATCCATCCAAGTATCATAAGCGAGTCACACCCGACGTAACGGCACATTTCCCCATATTTCCAAGCCGCAGAGGTCAGACCTCTGCAATGGCGGCATTTTCTCGAGGGCAAGCAACGGTTTTGCAGAGGTCTGACCTCTGCAGTTATTTGTAGTAATTCTGGCAAATTGAGCGCACTGGCAAAAGGTAGTATCCTCGCACATACGGAGAGATGGATGAGTGGTTTAAATCAACAGTTTACTAAACTGTCGGCCCTTCAAAGGCCCGCGAGTTCGAATCTCGCTCTCTCCGCCATAAGTATTTAGTATCGGACGTATACGGACGCCTATGACTCCGATATGATGCGGACACCTGACGCGTCTAGGTTATAAGTTTTGCAGTGTGTAATACGAGCTCGTGCATGCTATCAATTACCTTTTTTGAAGGTGGTAGAAGGAGCTGTAAGTCAGTACACCCAAGAAGGATATGCTCGGTTCCGGCTTTACATGGCAGCGAAGCCAGAAACTCCACATCTTCTTTCGTAGTGCCGAACGACAACGCTCTTTGGATAAGAGCGTCAAGCCTTATTTGCTCCGCTTTACTCGGCAGACTGATTTTTACTCCACTTTTTTTGAGAGCAATCTGGTAGAGTTTGGTTTGTAATGTCCGGCTCGTGGCGAGAAGTAAAACTTTCCGCCATTTCCGCCGCTTTACTTCTGTAGATGCGATCTCGATTAAATTTGGAATAGGAACAGAAACCATCTTTGTCAGGATGGGGTGGAATTCGTGCACGGTGTTGCAGGGTATAACGATAAAGTCGACACCTGCCCGAACGAGCCGCCGTGCGCCTTTGTCGAGCTCTTCCAAGTAGTGGCCCGTATGTTTGCCACTCGCAATGTATTCACGTTCCTTTCGCCGGTTCAGCGGTAAACTCCAAATAGCAATAGGCGGGCGTCGGACTCGTTGTGCCGTTTTTATTAGATCCAGGTAGAACTCTGAAGTCGTTTCCGGTCCTAATCCTCCGAGTACTCCTACAACTTTCTTATTTTTGGTTATGGTTTTCATATTTTTAGTTACAAAAAATCCGCCTTGCAGAAGGCGGTTCTTTTAGTTTGCGTATGCAATAAGAATTACCGCGACCTCTGCGAGGAAGGAATCGCGTAATAATAGCTTGATGTCTGTACGGTTTCGGAATTCATAAACACGACCATATTGTACCAGAATCGGCTCGTTCGTCAATCTAGCTAGCCCTATGCGGACGCCTCGTCAGAATATTGAAAACGTCGCCGGAAAACGCTTGTGGAGCCTAGCTGGGAAAGTTCGAATCCCGGAGGCCCCGCCATAAGTTTTTAGTATCGGACGTATGCGGACGGCTACCCCTACGATGCGTCGCAGAGGGCTTTAAATACCCTGTAAATAAAGGGTTTTTGCTCCCTCCACACACTTGACAATATGTGTGTAATATGATACAATCTGAGCCAGATTAAATGTAATACTTTGAAAGGTGTTGCTCGGTAGCGATTTGGTTGTAAATGTTTATTTTTCTTACTAAATCGCTGCCGAGACGGTAGCCACTTAAGGGTAGCCTTGAGTGTTTCCTGAGACAGGAGATGTGTTGTGAGCAAGGACAAGATTTTTCTCAGCAAGTCGGTCAGTTTCGCAATCGAGATGGTTCGCGCTTCTCTGCCTCAAACCCCCACAAAGGTTCGCCTCGCTGGACTGTGGATGCAGATGAACATGGGCACTCGCGTTCTCGGTAACGAAGAGCGAGGCCGTCGCCTCGTTTCGCTCGCGATTCTCATTCATCCCGGTATCAACATTAACGCCGAATGTGCACTCAATTGCATTGACGGCAAATGGACATCGGGTGATGTGGAGATTTGCCTGTTCGACCACACCAACTGCTACAACGAAAACACCAAACGCTGGAAGTTTCGCTGCAAACTCAATATCAAAGGACAGCTCGACGTTCAGCCAATCAAATAACGAGGACTGAGCAGACCCACTGCTTACCCGCCATGTCGCAAGACCTCGGCGGGTTTTACTTTTCAAAAAATGACTCCTGCTGTCGAGGGCTCGGCAAAGCCTCTGAAAAGAGGCTAAAATATCCTTATGGGGCTTGGAGCAATGGGTGCTAACTGCAGACGGCCCCCTTATTTTACAGAGGTCAGACCTCTGCAGTGATACGTTTGGAAACTATTTGAAAAACTCGCGGCGGATGTGCGAGACGTCGTGCATGAAGCTTTCCGCTTGTTCGCGGCGCGGGTACGGGAGGTCTATCTTGAAGATACTGTCGATCGTGCCGTCTCTGAAGAGGATCACGCGGTCGGCCAAGGAGACCGCTTCTTCAATGAGATGCGAGACCATGACGATCGTCTTCTTGGTCTCGCGCCAGATCTTGATCAGGTCGTCGTGGAGCTCGGCGGTCGTCTTCGCGTCGAGCGCTGAGAAGGGCTCGTCGAGAAGCAGCACGACCGGGTCGACGGCAAGCGCGCGGGCGATGCCGACGCGCTGCCGCTGTCCACCGGAGAGATCGGCGGGAAATTTGGCGCGGAAGTCAAACATGTTCACTGTGCGCAGCTGTTGGTCGACGATACGCATGATTGTCTCTTCATGCATGCTCGTGCCGCGCAGGCCGAAGGCGACGTTCTCATACACCGTGAGCCACGGCAGAAGCGCGCCGAGCTGGAAGCTCATCGCGACCTTCTCAGGCCGCTTCACCTTCCCTGCCGTCGCCTCTTCTAGCCCCGCGATGAGTTTGAGCACCGTCGTCTTGCCGCCACCCGAGGCGCCGATGAGACAGACGAATTCGCCCTGCGCGACAGTAAAAGACACGTCGTGGATCGCGGGCTTGAGCTCGTGCGGGTAGGTCTTGCCCACCCCTGTAAAGTCGATTACCGGTTGCATATTATTCGAAGCGGAATTTCTGCGAGTAGCGCAGAAGATGTTGCCACACGAAGAGGTTGGTGAGTCCGATGATGACGACCATCACGAGCACCGCTTCTATGAATACTGTGTTTTGCGCGTTGGCGGCTGCGTCGACCAGAATCGATCCGACGCCGAAGAGGTCTTGCGCTGAAGTACCGCCTGGGATGTAGGTATGCAAGACTTCCGCGACGATGATGAGATTCCAGCCTTGCGCGACGGCAAGTATCGAGCCTGTCACAAGCTGCGGGACGAGTGCCGGCAAAATGATGCGCCGCACATACGGTATCCCGCGCACACCGAAGACCTGCGCCGCATTAATGATGTCGGCCGGGATGAGCTTGAGGCCGCCGACGAGCGTGAAGACGATGTTCCAGAGCATCGCGAGGAAGAGCATGAAGACCGCCGCGCCGTTGAGGAAGCCGAAGTTGACGAAAAGTATGATGATGACCGGAAAGAGCGCGAGGATCGGCACTGATTCGAGAATATCAAAGATCGGAAGCAAGATTGATTCGACCGTCGTGTTGGTCGTCACATAGATCGAGAGCGGGATCGCAACCACGACGGCGAGCACATAGGCTATTACGAGGCGCATGCAGGTATAGAGCGCCGCCAAGAGCACCGTCTGGAAAGAGACCGGCGTGCCGGAGGGTGTCGCAAGGAGCGGGTAGAAATTGACCAGCGCGTAGACGATAGCGACGATCGCGAGCGGGCCCAAGACTAGTGTGTAGAGCCGCTGGCTCATCGAGACCGGATAGCTCACCATGAAGTGGTGCGACACATGATGCACATGACGCGAGTGCTGACGCATACGCACAGTATAGCGCGATTTCAATTGCACTTTCGCCTGCTATACTGCTCCCATGTCGCTACGCGACGACCTTAAGGCACTTATCAAGGGGGACGTTGTGGATGACTCCGCCACGCTTACTACCTACAGTCGCGACACGAGCATCTTCTCCCGCACGCCGAAGGTTGTCGCCTTCCCCAAGGACGCTGACGACGTCTCAGCCATCATTACCTACGTGCGCAAAGCGCGTGATGGCGGCATGGCGATATCGCTTGCCGCGCGTTCTGCCGGCACCGACATGACCGGCGGCGACCTCACCGACGGCGTCTCGGTAGTCTTCACCAAGTACATGAACCATCTTGGCGAGATCGCGCAAGAGACAGCCACAGCCGAGCCCGGCGTCTACTATCGCGACTTCGAGAAAGCGACACTCAAGCAAGCGCGGCAAGATCATGCCGAGCTACCCTGCTTCGCGCGAGCTGTGCGCGATCGGCGGCATGGTCTCCAACAATTCCGGCGGCGAGCTCACGCTGCGCTACGGCAAGACCAACCAGTACGTGCGCGAGCTCGACGTCGTGCTCTCCGACGGTTCACGCACGACCCTCAAAGCGCTCTCGACCGGCGAACTCTGGCAGAAGGAATCGCAAAAAGATTTCGAGGGCGAGATCTACCGCAAGATGCACACGCTTCTCGAGCGAGAACGCGAAAGAGATCGAAGCCGCGCGCCCGACACGTGACCAAGAATTCCGCAGGCTACGCGCTCTGGAACGTGATGGACAACGAGAAAGGCACCTTCGACCTCACGCAGCTCATCGTCGGCTCGCAAGGCACGCTCGCGATCGTGACACAAGCGAAGCTCGGACTCGTGAAGACTGAAAGCGCATCGCGCGATGCTCGTCGTCTTCCTCTCCGACATCGAGATACTTGCCCGAGATCGTGCATCGCGTGCTGCAATTCGACCCCGAGAGCTTCGAGTAGCTACGACGACCAGACCTTCAAGCTCGCGGTGCGCTTCATCCCGCAGATCATTTCGCAGTTCGGCTTCGTGCAGATGATCAAGCTCGGCTTCGCCTTCATCCCCGAGATGTGGATGGCGCTGACGGGCGGCATTCCCAAGCTCGTCCTCATGGCGGAATTTGCAGAAGACACTGCAGGAGGAAGCGCTCGAGAAGGCGCACACGGCGCGAGTATCGCTCGAGGGCATGGCCGTGACGACCAAAATCGCGCAAGAGCGAGACTGAATCGGCCAAATACTGGACCATCCGCCGCGAGAGCTTCTCGCTTGCTGCGCAAAAATCTCAAAGGCCTCTATGCATCGCCATTCATCGACGACATCGTCGTGCATCCGGACGATTATCCGCAATTCTTGCCTGAGCTCAACGCGATCCTCTTGCAGCATCACTTGCTCTACACGATCGCCGGGCACATCGGCGACGCCAATTTCCACATCATTCCGCTGATGGATCTCTGGCAAGCCCGAGCGCACGCGCCGAGATACTCGAGCTGCAGCCCAAGGTCTACGAGCTCGTCGCCAAATACAAGGGCTCGACCACCGGCGAGCACAACGACGGCATCATCCGCACACCGTACCTACCGCTCATGTATCGGCGAGAAAATGATGCGAACTCTTTGCCGAGGTAAAGAAGATTTTCGACCCGCTTGAATATCTTAAATCCCGGCAAAAAAGTCGGCGGCACCGTCGAGGACATCGAGCGGAGTATGATCAAGAAGATGTAATGTTCGTGACTACTATCATATATTGACATGATTATTATTAGATGGTATTATGCCTGCGTGTTCTGCAATGGAGGCTTAAGATGAGATCGCTCTTTATTATTGCGTTAGTCGCACTACTTATCAATCTTTCCAGCTCCTTCGCGGAAGAAGAGCTGTGTTGGACCGGACCAAATGGACGCGAGTGCGTCCCGGCACATGGCGCGGCAGGAGCAGCCGGAATAGTTCGCCCTCCCGTGGATGTGGGGACTTACAAAGGACCTGATCTTCCCAGCTGCAAAAAGGGATCTCCGGGTTGGAATGCTAATACTTCAGGATGTGACGGACCTCCGGGGTCACCTAGCGACTGATCAACCAAGCCGTTTCATGAAACGGCGGCAAGCGACTGGATTCGTTCCGGTCGCTTTCTTTTTAATTGTTACCGAGGTACCGAGGTCCGACCTCGACCACATGCTGGATATTTTGGCGATTGAATTCTGTCGAGGTTAAACCTCGACGTTCTTTAGCCGAAATTTAGGTTTGGAGGCATGGCCTGCGAATTTTTTAGCCCAACGAGTTGAACATCTGCTCCGCAATGCGGTCGGCAGTGAGGGCTGTCTCGGAGCCAGTGTCGAGGTTCTTGAGAGTATAGCGGCCGGTGTCGCGCTCTTGGGCGCCCACGGCGATCACGAACGGTATTTTCATTTTGTCGGCCTGGCGGATCTGATCGCCGATGCGCTTGCCTGAGAAATTTACCGCGACCGCAACGTCTTCTTGACGCAAGTCTTGGGCGAGGCGCAGTGCGTGGCTCATCGCATCGTGGTCGACGACGCAGATCATGAGCTCTGTGGCTGGCGCGTATTCGGGCAAGAGCTTGTGGCTCTCGAGGAAGTCGCGCGCAGTCGCATCGCCCATGGCGAATCCTGCTGCAGGAATCGCGCTTCCTCCGAACATACTCAGGAGATTGTCGTAGCGACCGCCGCCCATGAGCGAGCGGCGATTCTCAGGAGATACATCGAAGACTTCGAAGACCATTCCGGTATAGTAATCAAATCCGCGCGTGATCTTGGTGTCGACGATCATGTTGGCCACACCCATCTGCTGCAGGAGCATACGCAACTCTTCGAGGTACGCAGTAGAGGTCGTACGGTCGATGCGGTCAGTGAGCGCTTTGGCCGCTTCTTTATCCCCCAGCAATTCGGCAACCTTGGCATCGAAGTCATCGGCCTTCTCGCGCCGATCCAAGAGGCGCGTGATCTCCGCGCGCAGGTCTTCGGCAATATTCATTTCGTTGTAGATGTCCTCAAGGATGCGGCGGTCGGAGACGCGGATCTCGAAATCGTGATCCTGTGCGCCGAGCGATTTCATGAGAGCGTAGGCCATCGCGACGATCTCAGCGTCGGCCTCGATGCCACCAGTGCCGACGATGTCGGCGTTGAGCTGCCAGAACTCTCGTAAACGACCACGCTGCGGCCTTTCATAACGAAAGAAGTTTTGCACCGAATACCAGCGCACAGGGAGCGGCAACTCACGATTCTTCGCGGCGATCATGCGCGCGACAGTCGGCGTCATCTCGGGGCGCAGCGTGACCTCGCGGTCTCCACGGTCGGTGAAGGTGTAGGTCTGCTCGTTGACGATCTCTTCGGAGGTCTTGGCGCGGTACATCTCGGCACTCTCGAGGATCGAGGCGTTGTATTCCTCATAGCCGAAGAGCTCGCAGACGCGTTCCCAATGCTCGAAGATATAGCGCTGCACGTATTGGTCCTCAGGGTAAAAATCACGTACCCCTTTGTAGGGCTCCGTCGACAATGAGTCTCGCTTCATAAACCTATTATGCCTGTGGTATACTCTCCTGTCCATGAAGAGCAAAACAAAACCAGTTATGAAAACCGACGTGAAAAATAACGGAGCCTCGGGAGATAAGCGGTTCACCGTGCGCCGCACGCCCGGCCGCGGCATGGGACTCTTTACCAACGTGCCCTTCAAGCGCGGCGATTTCGTCATCGAATACACCGGCGAGAAAATCCCGACCAAGGTGGCTGACACCTTGGAGACGCGCTATCTCTTCGAGATCGACGAGAATTGGACGATCGACGGCAAGGAGCGCGGCAATATCGCGCGATACATCAATCATTCGTGCGGTCCCAATTGCGAATCTGAGATCACCGACGACGACCGCATCGTGATCAACGCTATAAAGGCCATCAAGCCCGGCGAAGAGCTTACGTATGATTACGGCGACGAATATTTCGACGAATTCTTGCGCCCCGAAGGCTGTCGTTGTGGTTCACCCAAGTGCAAGGCACCTGCCAAGAAGTAGCCGATTGGCCCCGGAAAGGGATTCTTAATTTTTACGACCGAGGACCGAACCCGCAGACGCGCTTGCGCGTCGTGAGGGCGCTTGCGTCCCGCAGGGCGTAAAAATTAAGAATCCCTTTCCGGGGCCATCGAAATGCTATAATTAAGCATATGGACAATGCCTATCGCCCGTCCGAAGGAGGCCGTTCGGATATATCATTCCTGCTTCAAGTCGTGCAGCCGGGCCTTGCCGGCCTTATGGACGGCTCGGTCTCAACGCTCGCACCGATCTTCGCGGCGGCCTTCGCTACACATAGCTCGCACACCACTTTCCTCATCGGCCTCTCGGCGGCAGTCGGCGCCGGCATCTCAATGGCCTTCGCCGAAGCACTCTCCGACAGCGGCGAGGAGACCGGCCGTGGGCACCCGATGCGCCGCGGAGCGATCATCGGCTCAATGACCTTCGTCGGCGGCATCTTTCACACACTGCCCTTCCTCATCACCAATATCACTTCCGCGCTCACGCTCGCCTACCTCATCGTCGGCATCGAGCTCATCACGATCGCGTACCTGCGCCAGCATTTCTTCAAGATGCGCTTCTGGCTCTCTATCGTGCAAGTAGTCGTCGGCGGCCTACTCGTCGTCGGCGCAGGTCTTCTCATCGGTGCCTCGTAGAGACGTTGGACGAACCGGAAGATTTTGTCGTTTTGGGGTCTTTGCAGCGCGGCGGCGCGAAACAGAGTTCTTTTCTAGCAAGAAAAGAACGACCCCAAAAGGGCAAAATCTTCCGGTTCGTCCAAATATTTTTACCTGCAAAATTTTGTGATAAAATCTCCTCTCATGCGCGTGATCACCTTCGACATCGAAACGGCCAATTGGATCACCGACACAGGCAGCAACGATCCCGCGGATCTTACGATCGCGATCGTTTGTACTCACGACTCGGAGACCGGCGAATACTCGAGTTATTTGGAAAACGAATTACCGAAACTCTGGCCCGTCATCGAGCGCGCCGACGCGCTCCTCGGTTACAACTCCGATCATTTCGATATTCCCCTTCTCAACAAATACTATCCGGGCGACCTCACCAAGATCAAAAGCATCGACCTCATGAAGGAAGTACACGCAGTGCTCGGCCGCCGGCTCAAGCTCGACGCGCTTGCCGAAGGCACGCTCTCCGACAAGAAGCTCGACGGCAAGGGTGGACAGTCCGTCGTGTGGTGGCGCAACGGCGAGGTGGAAAAGGTGCGCGAATACTGCATCAAGGACGTCGAGCTCACACGCAAGCTCTTCGACTACGCGCTAAAAAACAACTCGCTCAAGTACAAAGAGCTCGGGCAGACACGCGAGATCAAGCTTGATACGCGAGAATGGATGCAGCCCCAGAGCGCACCGATGACCTTCTCGATGGGGTTTTAAAAGCCTCGCACGCGTGCTAAAGTAGTGCAGACAAAATTGCTTGGGTAGCTCAGTTGGTAGAGCATTCCCCTGAAGAGGGAAGGGTCGCCGGTTCGATCCCGGCCCCAAGCACCAAAATTACGGTTGAGTCGAAGTAGCGGTAGTAGAAGACAGGTGCAAGGCGCTCTTGAATTGCTCTTCGAGCGTTTGCATCGTGTTTTCAAAGCTCACAAATTTGGTCTGTGCACTCGAAGAGACTCCCTGGGCACGATTGAGCGCATTGAGGAGACTGTCGACATCGGAGCTGATATAGGTCATATAAAACCAGATCGGCGCGGCGAAGAGTACTGCATAGACGATAAATTTGAGGAAGCCGAGCAGGAAGGCGTTGCGCCGCTGCCGGTGGATCATGTCGTTGGTCTCGCGCGTGAGGCGCAGGATCTCTTGGAGCATTTTCGTATTGTTAGGATCCATATGACAATTATACTGTATAAAATCCCGATAATTTACATAGGATTGAATAATCTAGGCGACTTCATGATCACATTGCGGACTTTTGACAAAAATTATAATTATGCTAATATATCTAACGGAGCATTTGTGACGTGATGTTGCAAATGTGTTCCTAGGTCGGGCGTGATGCTCGTCTGAAAATGCGGCGTGATGTCGCACGGAGCCAGTACGATGACACACTCAAATGTTGACGCTATCTACGCCGAGTATCCGTTTCTTTCGAAGTTATGGACTCGCAATGACGTCTGTGATGCAAAGGTGCGGCGATGGGACAACGACTTTCTTCAACTCTGCACAACCAACGTTTATCTGCTTGATGAGCACGGTGAAGTAATAGTAAAACCGAATCGCTTTCTGTATGAACTTGCCAAAGTAATCCTCTATGCATTGATTCTGCGAAGGGTCGGTGAATCGGTGGATGATATGCTCAAAGGCCTCGGTGACGAAAAACTGCGCCGAGTAAATTACGCAGTGACTTTTTATTCAGGTGAAGGGACTATCACTTTATGGAAAATCCCTAAAGGCCATAAAAACGCTGCTGAATGGCTCGGGTCAAACTGTGCAAAAGCTCGTGCTACATTTTGTCAACAATAATAATCGATTCGTAAAATTTCCTGATCCCGCCATTGTATGGCGGGTTTTTTCATTTATTTCACTAGAGGGTGCCCTCTCACGGTAGCGCACCCACCAGGTGAGGCAACACAATGGTTTTCCGGCGACCTTCAATCGTGTGTCGCCGAGGCCTCACGGTCACCTGCAAAATGGGACAAATGGGACACTACATGCGTGTACTGGAAAGTGTCCCGTTTTCTGAGTTCCAGCAAGCACCGTAAGGATATCTGAGCAATTTCAAGAGCGAGATGAGTGCCCTGTCCGATGTCCCACGGATGCGAACTGAAAAATGGACAAATCGGACACAGAAATCGGACGTGTGACTGTCCGATTTCTTGAGTGGAATGTTACAAATGTTACATCTTTTTGGCATTTTCCGGGATGTAACATTAGGGGCAAAACCGAACAAACCGAACACGAAAACACGGGTTCGGGGTGTCCGATTTCTGTTCGCAAATGAGACCAATGAGACCTATTTGGGCACTTTTCGGGGTCTCATTATCAATGCTCCCGAGGCAAATGATATAAAATGTAACGCCAAAATGGGATTTTAGAGACGTTGCATTCCGAGACGTATGCTTGATCTTCGATCAGCCCGGACAGGAAGGTTCGTATTGCTTGTCTTCAAATTTTATCCACCTTCCGAGGGGATCCTGCCAGAGAAATACTGGGTGGCTCTTAACGAAAGATTCCGGTAGCGAAGAAGTGGCGCTGTAGTCAAAATAGAACTGGGTATAGGCGTTGCGTAGAAGAGGAGAATTAGGATCGGCAGGTTCATAGACAGTATCTCCTGTAGAAGTTTTACCAGTTGCCACCAAGTCGCTCATGCTTATTCCTTGTTGCACGGATACAAAGTCGATGGGCTCTCCACAACTATCGGCTGTTGCGTCGTACGGAGCGTAACTTTTTGTATTGGCCGTTCCGTCGTTCCATGTGATTGCTGGTATTGATGTGGAGGCATCGTAAAACGGTATTTCGATGCTATATATACGCATGGTGCCGTTGGGAGCGATTGCAAAATACCCATTCGTAGGCACAGTATTTGCGTTGATGCCAGAAATATCTGTATATACCTGCCCAATACCTGCTGCTGAAAATACAGGCTTCATCTCCGAAGCGTAATTCGCAAAAAATGGGCTGCTATATTCCTGTGCGATACCGTTAAAGTGCGTATTAGTACCTTGAAGTGTAAAGTCACCCTGCCCATACGCGAAATTGTCGGGGAATAACAGACTCGGTATAGTCAAATTCAAATCCGCAGTAAACTTCGAAGTATCGAGATAAAAGGGATCATCCGAATTATTTTCTAAAAATACCAGACCGCCGGTCTGCTGTTGAATAAAGTAATATACCGCACTGCCCCAACCAATGGAGTAATTCCATCCGGCTCCACTGGTAGGCGTTACCATAATCAACATGCCCCCAGCATATTGGCCAGAATTTATCACGCCCACCTTCCAATAATTTGCTTGAACGACCAAATCGTTCGGATGACCGTATTTGGTATCCTGGGCTGTTCCATGTACAAACAAATCTAAATCCGTCATTTGTTGGGGGGAATTCCAAATAATATCTCCTACAGTTGTGGTCGCAGAGCCCTGAACGCTGACCAAGGCGGAGGTAGACGCCGTTGTAGTCGAAGAAGTCGTCGAGTTGTTGCTGGATATATTTGTGCCCAAAGTCACCATCGGGATGACATGCAGCCTGTATGCAAAAACGCTTGCTGTTGCGAGAGCGATCATTATCACAAATATGGAAACCGCGATCAGAAGTCCTCTGTGGTTTTTTGTTGGTGTAGATGGCGAAGCCATCGGTGGCTGCGTCAGATTTTGCTGTTCTTGTGAAGGCGGCATAGATGCCCTAAGTGTAGCAGTTTCAAGGCATTTCTGAACTCGGTTACCAACAGCTTGCCAACTGAAGGCTCCTGGACTCCCAGCCCCATTGCGTCATCCCTGTACCTGTCGAATTAGTCAGGTAACAAGATGAAATATGGAAGCACATATAGCAGAAGGGTTGGCACAGATGGGTGTCGCCGCGCCCGAAGAGCAGAAAGTGGTCGATATCAAGTATTGTTTGTACGCACGCAAGAGCACCGAGGATGACGAGCATCAGGCGCTCAGTATTGAGTCGCAGATCAAGGAGATGGCTGCGCTCGCGGCGAGAGAAAAGTTGGATGTGGTTGAAGTGCGCTCGGAGAAGCACTCGGCTAAGGCCGCAGGTCAGCGACCAGTGTTCCAACAATTACTGGCAGACGTGCGTGAGGGAAAGTTCAACGGCATCCTTACCTGGGCACCTGACAGGTTGAGTAGAAATGGAGGCGACCTCGGCGTGTTGGTCGATCTCATGGACCAAAAATCGTTGGTCGAAATCAGAACGTACACGCAGAAATTTACCAATAATCCCAATGAAAAGTTTCTGCTGATGATACTCGGCAGCCAAGCTAAACTTGAAAACGACAACAAAAGCCTCAACGTAAAGCGCGGATTGAAGGCTCGCGCTGAGATGGGACTCTGGCCCGGCATCGCGCCGACAGGATATCTCAATGACAATCGGAGCGATCACAAATGCGAAATCCTTGTCGATCCGATTCGCTCGTCGGTAGTGAAGCAGATATTCGAAAAGGTTGGGCGCGACCGGATGAGCGGTAGAAAAGTGTACGCATGGTTGAAATATGAAATCCGATTTACCCATCGCTCCAGCAAACCGCTTAGTTTGAGCAATGTGTATAACGTACTCAAAAATCCCTTCTACTGCGGTATGTTCGAATATCCGCGCGGGGGTGGTCAGTGGTACACCGGCAAGCACACGCCACTCATCACCAAAGAGCTCTTCCAGCTGGTGCAGGAAAAAATTGCAGAGGAGAATCGGCCCAAGAAGAAGTTCCAGGACTTCACCTTCACCAAGCTCATGACGTGCGGATACTGCGGTTCCGGTATCACCGCGCAGGAAAAGTCCAAAACCATCAAATCAGATGGCTCCGTACGTTGGTATATCTACTACAGCTGCGACAAGTTCAAAGATCACCACTGCAAGAATCCGTTCATTCGCGAGGACAATTTGGTCATGCTACTGCTCGAACTGATTGATCAGATCTCAATCGATGAAATCGGGGCGCGGCATCTCATCGAGCTGGAGGTACAGCGATACAACCAGCTGCGAGCCGCGATGGGTCATACCGATAAAGACAAGGCGAGAGATATGGACGTGAGAAAATATGCAAAATACCTCTTGCAGCACGGCGCATCAACAGAAAAGCGTGAATTGTTGCAGCATCTCCGCAACCGTATCGTGATGAAAGACAAGAAAATATTTCTCGAAAGTTGACCGACACGAAAACGTCGAGCGATTTGCTCGGCGTTTTCGCGTCTCGACCCCTCTCGGTTGCGAACCGGCCTCGATGAGTTTTGAGGCCTCATGGACGCATGAATGGGCTGCTGACTGCTGTGCCCGCGGTAGGAATCGAACCTACATCTATCCCTTAGGACGGGAGTGCTCTATCCATTGAGCTACGAGGGCTATAAAACCGCAGCGCAAAACAGCGCATATGCAGCTTAGCATATGCGCTGTTGCCCCTGAAGGTGCAGCCACTTAGGCAATCGCGAGCAATTTGCGGAGCTTCAGCTCGTCGAAGCCGAGGACGAACTCGTCGCCGACGTAGATCTGCGGGACGCCCATGTTGCCGCTCTTCTCGATCATGTGCTGGCGCTCGGTAGCGTTTGCGGCTACATCGACGTCGGTAAAGGCGACATGGTGCTCGGTGAAGAAATCCTTCGCCGCGTGGCAGAAGTGGCATGAAGGGGTCGAATAAATGGTGACCTGCGGTTGTGAAGTAGGCATAGTATGTAGTGCTTTATATTGTAAAGTGCCATCATTATAGCACAGGCGCTAGAAACGCAAGCTTCACTTCCCAATCATACGGGCGCTGGTATACTTTGCCTCATGAAAATCACGAAACTGGGCCATTGCTGCCTGCTCTTACAAAACGACGGCGTAACCATCATGACCGACCCGGGCAATTACTCGATCGAGGCGCAAGAAAGCCAGATCGGCATCGACCTCATCGTCATTACCCACGAACACCAAGACCATTTCCATATCGATTCGGTCAAGAAGTTGCTCGGTACCAATCCGCAGGCCGTGGTGGTGACCAACAGCGCGGTCGGCAAACTTCTCGAAGCACAAGGTATTGCCGCGACCATCGTCGGCGACGGACAGAGCGCGGAGGTCAAAGGCGTGAAGATAGAAGGCTTCGGCAAGGAGCACGCACGGATCTACGCCGATATGGGCAACGTCGAGAACACCGGTTATCTACTCAATGAGAAATTCTACTTCCCTGGCGACAACTTCCATCAACCCGGCAAACCGGTCGACATTCTCGCACTCCCCGTCGCGGGCCCGTGGCTCAAGGTCAGCGAGACGATCGACTTCGCCAAAGCAGTCAAGGCACGCGTGGCCTTCGGCGTACACGACGCCATGATCATCCCCGCCTTCAGACCGTTCGTCGGCATGTTGATGAAAAGCTTCGTGCCCGATACGGAATATGTCTCGCTCCAAGACGGCGAAAACCGGGAATTGTAAAACATTGACTATCTGTTAAATACGGGTTATAAATGATTTAGGAGTATGGGACTCCCGAGGAGTTCGTTATGGGTGTCGCGAGGAAGACAATCCCTGTCACTATCTTGGAATTATTGCTTACGGAAACGATTCTGAGAGACGCAAGCCCGGGAGAGACGCTTTTTGTCTTGGCCGCAAAACCTGCGCGCTTCATAGATTTCTGCAGCATACAGTGCGGCGGCGACCCAAACCAGCTTGCGGTCCTCCGTAGAAGTGAGCAGGAATGGCTTGTTTCAGTCCCCTCTCTGCGCGCTTTCATAGAGCAAACCGCCGATATTGTCGTCAGTGATTTCGACGAAAAATATTATTTAAGCCGTTACGAGGATGTTGCCTCCGCAGTCCGTAGGCGGCAACCCAAGTCCGGGTTGGCACATTACTGTATGCATGGTTTTTGGGAGGGTCGCGTTTACAAGGACGGTGGTACAAGCTGGATGGAATCGCCGTAAGCTGTCCTGACAGCACGTGAGCAAGACCGCGCATGAGAATGCGCGGTTTTATTTTCAATTTAGCGGCACATCTGATGGGTATCGACCCATTGTGCTTGGGCCGGGACAACTACATTTTTTATAATGATATTGAATGATTTGGGGACGTTTGGCTCGGTAAAAGGAGTGCTGTTTTCAATCTCAACATCTCCCGCGTTGTATGCCGAACAGTTGGTACCGTTGAAGCAAATATTGGCGAGCCCAGTGCCATTGATACTGTCATCAAGCTCGTTAACCACGACCGGCTTTCCTGCTTCGAAGAGATCAATGCCTTTCCCAAATAAGTTTGCGGTGAAAGCGCCTCCCTGGTAATTCATCGAGGATTACGCCATCGGCATTTGATCGTGTTCAGACCCGCTGTACATTTCGTGACCGCGCATGCAGTGGGCGCTTGCATTTTCCCAATCTCATAGTATAATTTCACGTAGATTACAAGGGACTTTGAAATTAGTGTGCCTTGGCAGAAAGCGCTTATTTACGGAGCCTTTTCTGCTACGGCACACTCGCATCCGCGACTGTGCTTTGTTAGCAAGGAGAACTCTGATGGCAATCATCGGAAATCTGCCGGGCGAGCGCTTGGCGGGTCTTGCTGCCGACACCTTCCACAAGGTTCAGCACGGAATCATCACCCTCGACGAATGGGCGTTGTTCAATCAGCGCAAGAACCCGTTCAGCTTCGAGCGCAATGAGCACGGCCACATCACCGTGACCGTGACCGGCCTCGACCTTTTGGGAGCGCAAGAAATCGCGCGACTCGAAGCGGCAGGATATCGCCTGAGCGATTGGTCGAAGTCTTGTCTCTTGAGCACGAAGCCGGACAGCTACGACGCCAACCATCGGCTCGTTGCTGGCCAGGTGTATAAGATCGCGCTCATGCCGGGCAAAGAGATCGAACGTGACTCCGACCGCACGACCGAAAACCTTCGGAAGCGCGGAATTGAGCACTACGGCTACGGCAAGCCGCTTGCAGGCATCGTCCCGCGCATTCGCGAGGCGGTATCCGACAAACAGCTTGAGGAGATGGGCATCTGGTACGCCGCCGCGCTTCACGATCCGATCAAGGATTCTGACGGCGCTCCGGACGTGCTCAATGCGTATCGCTGTGGCGATGGTCGGTGGCTCGACGCGCGTTGGGGCAAGCCCGGCAATCAGTGGTTTGGCAATAGCGCGTTCGCGTTCCCCGTCCCGCAAGTTTGAACTTAGGGCTTTGTACCTTGGGTCTCCTTTGACCCTTTGCACTTTGTCCTCGGCTCCGCAATAAAATGCGGAGCCGATTTTTTGTTACAATACGAAAGGTAGTAGGTGAATACGCGGGTGATCAAGGTTGCTCGCTACCGAACCCAGTATCCGTACGTTGAGAACATTTGCGATCACGGTTTCAAATGGAGGGCGTACGCAGACACTTCAAAAATTGAAGATACTTGGTGTGGAGTGCTGGAGCATTTAAGATGCCGAATAAGATACAGCTTGGAGATCGGCGCAAGCCTTCGATGAGCAGTGACATGGATGGCACTCCACACGTTTCTGACGGCGATCCGAACGTGCTCAATGCGAATCGCAATGACGATGGTCGGTGGCTCAACGCGAATTGGGACAAGCCCGGCAATCAGTGGAATGACAATAGCGCGTTCGCGTTCCCCGTCCCGCAACTCTCTTCATTTCTCGCCCCGCTTCACAGCGGGGTTGAGTTTTGCAAGATGTCCCTGCCATCCACCGAGCATCTTACCCACCTTGTCCATTTTCTCGGAAAGTGTGATGTACTGTTTCGCATCGATCGATGCTGTCTCCCAGAGGATCATCAACAGCAGTTTCAGTGTATCTACTTTCCGCGTTGCAAGCCGTACATACGGCACCTTTTCCTCGTGCGAGAGAAACGCCGCGGCAGAGACTGCTTCCATCGTTTCTATATACAAACCATCAATCCGTACACCAAGCGAGTACCGATGCACTTTCGGAATGATAGAGTGGTACTCATGCCACAACAAATAAGCTTGTTTGACGTGATCCAAAAGAGGCAAAACCGTGCGGGGGGGGTAGAGTTCATAGAATTGTTTTTACTCATACCTACGAGGCTATCATATCGGTCGAAAATTTGCTCGCCGCATGGCAAGAGTTCATTCGTGGCAAGCGCAAGAAAGCAGACGTGCAGGACTTCCAATATCGCCTGATTGACAACATCTTCACGCTCCATCGAGAATTGAAGAATAAAACGTATCGCCACGGCGCGTACGAAGCGTTCAAGATCAACGACCCAAAACCGCGTGATATCCACAAAGCGACAGTGCGCGATCGTCTCGTACATCATGCGATCTACCGGAAACTCTATCCATCATTCGACACCACATTCACTGATGATTCGTACTCGTGCCGAAGACACAAGGGTACGCACAAAGCGATGAGCCAGTTTCGCGCCTTTGCATATCAAGCAAGTAAAAATCACAAGCACACGGTTTGGATACTCAAGTGTGATATTCGGAAATTCTTCGCATCGATAGATCAAGCGATCCTGCTCGATATTGTTGCTCGTTACATTCCAGAAAAGGGCATCAACGCGCTCATCGCGGAAGTGGTCGGCAGTTTCCATTCAACGGAACCCGGCAGAGGCCTCCCGCTCGGCAACCTCACCTCGCAACTCCTCGTCAATATCTACATGAACGAGTTTGACCAATTCGTAAAACACAAGCTCAGGGCAAGATATTATGTGCGGTACGCGGATGACTTCGTTTTCATGAGCACTGATCGAGTGTGGCTTGAAGGATTGATTCCATGTATCGCACAGTTTCTCGACGAACACCTCACGCTTTCGCTCCATCCCGACAAAGTCTCGATTGCCACACTTGCATCAGGTGTTGATTTCTTGGGTTGGGTGCACTTCCCGGATCACCGCGTATTGCGCACCTCGACGAAGCAACGAATGCTCAAACGCGTTCGGGGATTAGAAGAGGAGAGCCCGACCGTACAATCGTATCTCGGAATGCTGCGGCATGGGAATACGCACATACTGTCTCAACTGGTGTTGGAACGGGGGCGCATGTAACCAGCTATCCCCTCGCCCATTCTCTCTGCATCCCCTCATTCGCCATAATTATCTCCCTCCGCCGATCAAGCTCCGAAGGTATCCTGATTCTGAATATGAATGGGGTGGTTTCACCGATTGTGGGACAGCCACTAGATAGCAAGTGCCTCTCCGTCCCATGGCGCGCAACTATCAGAGACGGTGGCTTGTATGGGAGCTGTAGCGGGTTCGACAACTGGTGTATTGCAATCCTCTGTCGGACCGCAGGGTGCAGCAGTTACACTAGAGCTTATGGTATTGAAAAAGGTTTGAAGGTCGTTTGCGAGCTTATTACCTAGGTTGTCGGACGACAAAAAATGATAGGAATACTGCAGGCCGTCTGTCGCGATATCAAGGGTCGTCTCATAACCATCCGGCACTGGAAGTCCATCACTTTGTATTGTCGCCAAATTGTATCGAGATAAGATATTTTCGAGAGATTGCATTTGCGCATTATTCAATGTCGTTGTTGCATTGCCATTTCCGCGAGGACTCCAATAGGAATATACCAACACATTGCCTTGTAGATCGTAGCCAGTCCCGCCTTCGAGGCCCTGACTAAAGCCAAGTTCTATCTCAAGGGAAGTTTGTTGTGGGGCCAAATCTGATGTGTTGTTTTTCGGGATTATGGGAGCAGTGGAAGATGCGGTTTGATTAGTGGCAGTAGGACATGCAGCAAACGCGCAATCGGGCCCCGTACGGCTGACGTAGCTGCCGTCGGGACATTGCTTCGCCTCTTGTGTGCAGGCTTGCTTTACCGGATACGCATCACAATCGGTGCCAACACATGTAGTCAAATTCTCATTTTCATAGTGCCAAACAGCGTACCCTCCACCTATTACAACCACTGCAACTACCCCCACGATAATTTTATATTTCATGGCTTTGTTGAGGCTGGCTTTGACCCATATGTGCCAGCATAGGTTGGATACCGTAAGTGTACCAGTTTATGAAGAAGGCAATCTATCTATCCACAAACGGTTCAAGGTCGGCCTTATGGCGGTCGGTCAGCGAAATTGTACGATCCGAGTCACTCTTGCCGAGTGTTTTCAACACTGCCAGGTCGTTACTCCATGATGTACCGTCCCACCACTCAAGTGGCGCGAAGTTGGTCTTGTAGAGCGCTTTCTCACCGTAGAGGGTACCGAGATAATAATGGGAAAGGCCGCGGGATCGTGCTTCGCGCAGACAATCGAGCATGAGCCAGAGACCAAATGATGATTTGTCGTACTCTTCAGCATACGCAGAAAACCAGAAGTGCCCCATCGAACCTTCAGCAACTTCGATGATCGCAGCTATAGTTCGATTGACTTTACTGTATGAAATGATCGAGGGTGGTAAACCGGAGTCTAAAATCAAATCGAGTCGTTCGGCGGGCATTACCGATCCGTGTCGGCGTACGAAATATTCGAGAAATAATGTACGAATATCGTCAGATGCGATACCGATGATCTCTCGAGAAAACATGGCGTCGAATTTCTTGGCGATGCGGCGATTCTCGCTATCGAGGTCGAACCTCGACAAATCGATACGCGCGCTTCGCGCCATATAGAAAAGATTGCGCACGTCTTTGGCGCCCGAGTAAGGCAAATACCCGCGATCATATATTTCATTCAAGGTATCCCCTTTCTCGCGCTCGCAATAATTCGCATACCCAAACGTGTACGAATCGTAATTGTGCACGAGCTCGGCCGAAAAGATTCTCATGTGCGGGATACGGGAATCGAACCCGTGTCTAATGCTTGGGAAGCACTTGTTCTGCCATTTAACTAATCCCGCCTTCGGTCCGTCGGAGCGGACCTTCGGCTTGGCTATGCCCGCTAAAGTACGCCTGAGCGTACTTTCGTGTAATGAATCCGCGGAAAGTCCGCGGAGGCGACTATAGCTTGCAAATAAATGTAACAAAATTATTGTCTAGCTACCACCACGGGAAGGTGTTGTGCAGCCATGCTTGGAAAGGCGTCGATGAAGCTTGCACTGGAGTGGTACTTGCCGGCTCGACGATCATTACCTCTTGCTCGCCTGGCGCACCCATGTTGTACTGCTCGCGCAGCGCCGCTTCCTTGCCCTCTTCGGTCTGCAGGTTGGCAATATCGGCGTTCATTTGGTCTTCCCGTGTGACCAAGCCGGCAAGCTGCGATTGCGCCTCCACATTGAGCTCTTTGGACTCTTGGTCCTTCTGGTAGATGCCCCAGACGCCTATCGACAAGAGGACGACCACCGCAAAAAGCGACGCGATCCACACGCGCCGCATGAAGATCCTCACAGGGTCGTTCCTTCCCTTCGCTGTAGCCATGCGGTATAGTATAGCAACTTCGAATTATATGAGTTTCCTTTTTCACAAGAAAACCCGCAGGGTCGCCAACGCGGTCTGGAGCGTGATCGCCGTACTGGTCACACTCGGCATGGTGGTCTTCTTTGCGCCAGGGCTTTCGACATGGCTGACGAGCCTCTAGGTTCCTAGCTTTCGCGGATCACTTTCAGGAAAACGTCCTGGGGGATTTCAACCGAACCGGTGCCGCGCTCGAGCATCTTTTTCTTGCCGCGCTTCTGCTTGTCGAGGAGCTTGTTCTTGCGTGTGACGTCGCCGCCATAGAGGTATCCGGTCACGTCTTTGCGCATCGCTGAGAGGCGCCGGGATGCGATGATGCGGCCGTTGGCCTTCGCTTGGATCTTGAGCTCGAAGAGCTGGCGCGGCAGGAGCTTTTCCAATTTCTCAACCATCGTTTCCGCTTCTTGCTGGATGCGCCGGTGCGAGACGATGCGGGCAAAGGCTGGTACCGGCTCTTCCGCTACAAGCACGTCGAGGCGCACGACGTCAGCATCCTTGAGCTCCGTTATCTCGTAGGAGAGCGAGGCATAACCGCTCGAGACGCTCTTGAGCCTGTCAAAGAAACCACGCATCAGCTCGCGCAGCGGCATCTCAGCCGAGATCTGCATCTTGCCGTCGGCAAGGGACTCGGTCGCTCCGACGACTGCTTCGTGGTCATAGAGGAGCTGTGATATGCCGCCGATGTATTCAGGTGGAGTAATGAGCGCAACCTTGGTCCACAGCTCGCGCACGCGCTTGGCGGTACCATCATCTGGGAAACGCGCGGGAGCGTAAATCTCTTCGACTTCGTCATTGAGATACGTGACCTCATAGACAGTCGTCGGCATCGTCACGACAAGCTCCATGCCAAACTCGCGCTTCAAGCGCTCGATAATGATCTCGAGATGGAGCATGCCCAAGAATCCGCAACGGAAACCTTTGCCCATCACGCCGGAGGATTCTTCTTCGTAGGAGAGCGACGAGTCAGAGAGCCGCAGGCGATCAAGCGATTGGCGCAAGACCGGCAGATCGTCTTGGGATTCGGGATAGACCGAGGCCCAAATGACGGGCGTCGGCGAAAGGTATCCGGAAAGCGCAGGTGCATTATTGCGCACTGAAGTAACCGTCTCGCCGACGCTTGCGATCCCAGGCTTTTTGATGCCGGTCACGATATAGCCGATCTCGCCTTCGTGTAATTCAGCGCACGGCTTCTCCTCGGGAGAGAGCACGCCGATCTCGAGAGCGGTGAAATCCGCACCGGCCTCGACGAAGCGTAGCGCGTCACCTTTCTTGATCGTGCCGCCAAAGACGCGCATATAGACGATCACGCCGCGGTGGTCGGAATAGCCGAAGTCGAAGACGAGTGCTTGCACGCCTTTGCCGGCATCGCTCGGCGGCGGCACGAGCTCGACGATCGCGTTTAGGACCTCGGCGACACCTTCACCCGTCTTGCCTGAAGCACCGAAGATATCTGATTCGTCGCAACCGAGAAGTAGTGCAAGCTCGCTTTTGATATCGTCGACCCGTGCATGCGGCGCGTCGATCTTGGAGACGACGGGGATGATCACGAGCCCGAGCTCGCGCGCGATCCCGAGCACCGAGAGTGTCTGTGCCTCGACGCCTTGCGTCGCATCGACGAGCAAGAGCACGCCTTCGACCGCCGAGAGCGCACGTGAGACCTCATACGAAAAGTCGACATGCCCAGGCGTATCTATAAGATTCAATGTGTAGAGGCCCGGAATCGCCGCATTTTTTTCGCGCTTCCGCCTGTCGTTCGGGTCGCGAAAAAAACGCGACGCTTCCGGGCCGCCCCCGTCTGGATATTCCCATTGCATCCGTACTGGCTGCATCTTGATCGTGATGCCACGTTCACGCTCGAGGTCCATGCGATCGAGGACCTGCGCTTGCATGTGCCGCGGCTCGATCGTGCCGGTGAGCTCGAGCATGCGGTCAGCAAGGGTCGACTTGCCGTGGTCGATGTGCGCAATAATGCTGAAATTCCTGATGTTTTTCATAAGCCTGTCTCGTAGCGACACAGTCGCTTTACGGGATCAATCTAGCATTTTTATGGCCTTAAGACGAGACATCGTGCGGCTCGACCGCCACGTCTCCCGGCATATCTTTGAAGCGGCGGCGCAGCGACGTGATCGCCTCCGCAAGCTCAGGGTTCTTGAGGAGCCACAATATCGAGCCAGTCACGGCAAGACCGATCATCCCCGCGACCGCGCTTTGGAAAAATACCGCAACCGCGGTATCGATCTGCGCGTTGGTGCCCGAGACCGAGAGGAGTCCATAGGTCACCGAGGCACCGATGACAGCTGCAGAAAAACTTTCAAACGATAGTCGTACAAGCCCTTTGCTCACTATCGCGAAATCGCGCATGAAGAAGATGGCCGTCACGATGAATTCCATGATCGAGCCAAGCGCGTACCCGAGGGCTAGCATCAAGACTGCAGTGCCCGGCACATCGTCGACGCGCAGGAGTGATTCGATAAAATCACGGAAGAAGAGGTCTGTGTGGAAAAACCACAGGAGTGCGAGACCTGATCCGATGGAGACGAGTACATCGGCGCAACCGAAATAAAAGGGCTTTCTGGTATTGCCGCTCGCGTAGTAGACGCGATCCATTACGAGGATGAGTGATTGTGCGGCAAGCGAGAGGATGAAGAGCGCGAGCGAAGCAGCGGTGAGGCGCGTGTCGGTCCAGTCGAACTGCCCGGCCCCGAGAATGACGCGTACGATCTGCGCGCGCAGCACGATCATAAAGATGGTCGCGGGCACCGACCAGAAGATAATGTGTCGCAAAGCCGCTTCGACATAGCCGAGGAATTCCTTCTGTGCGCCTTGCGCATGCAAGCGCGCGAGTGTCGGGAAAGCGGCAACCGAATACGAAATGCCGATGATCGTGAGCGGCACCGACTGGAGGTTGTACGCGAAGGTAAAGATCGCGATCGATCCTGTTGCAAGCACGGAGGCCATCGCAGTGAGCGCAAGCAGGGCGATCTGGGTGGAAGCGAGCGCGAGCGTGCGCGGTACCGAGAGCATGAGCACTTCGCGCACTCCTTTGAGTAATTTCAAGAGCGGCATGCGCGCCTCGGTCTTCTCAGCAAGGAAAAAGGGCAGCTGCACACCCATATGCAAGAAGGCACCGAAGACCACGCCGAAGCCGAGACCCGCGATCCCCCACATCGGGTACAAGACCAGTGCGCCAAAGATTATGCCGAAGTTGTACAGAAGCGGCGAAACGGAATACAGTATAAACCGATGTCGAAGCTGCGTGAGCGAAGCGACAGTGTTCGACGCACCAAGAAATATCGGCTGCAAAAGCAAGATGCGCATCAAGAGAACGAGCTGTGCCCCAGAGGCACCATGCGCAAGCCCGGGAGCTATCAGTGGTGCCAGAAGCGGGGCCACTATATACACTGCCATCGCAACGATCGTCATGCCTGCAAAGAATACGAGCATGATCCCGCGCAAGAAAGCGATCATGAGGCCTTCTTTCTCTTCCTCAAACCGCGAGAGGATCGGCAGAAGCGCATAGAGAGAGAAGAGCGATGCGACTGTCGCGAAGAGAAAGTCCGGCACACGAAACGCCGCATAATAGAGGTCGAGCGTATGCCCTGCGCCGAAGCTCGCAGCGAGCAGGCGGTCGCGGATGATGCCGGTGAGTTGCGAGAGAAAAGAGAAAGCAGCGAGCAAATACGCCGCCTGGTGCATGCCGCGCGTCTCGCGCGAAAGGAATTTGAGCGGGCTGATCATAATTTTCGTTTACTGTATCATATTGCAAAAGAGCCCGATTAAGGGCTCTTTTGTGCCTACACCATAAGCCGGATTCTGTGCTGAATTTAATCAGGGCAGTCATATATCTGGGATCGTTGTTACCAACAACCTCAAGCGGCTCTCTTGTTACCACGCGTGGTTGCAACAAGCACGGCCTTGCACGCAAGTAGGAATTTTGCCGTTGCACCTCCATGTCGCCATGGAGTTCATCCGCCGAAGGCGGAGCTCTCGCCTCTCGGCTTGAGCGTTTCTGTTCGCATCCCTGGGATTACCCCGACGGGTGTTACCCGCTACCGTTCTCCACTTTTGTGGGCGTGTCCGGACTTTCCTCTCCTCGATCACTCTCGGAGCGACTGCTTGGCGCAGAAAATTATTATACCAACATTGTCACAAACGTAAAGCGCCGGTAGCGCAGGGGTTCCGAAATGGTTTTCGGGGTCGGGATTTTCTTGCTAGCCAAGTAAATAATTTGGCCCTCTGTTTCGCGCCGCCGCGCTGCAAAGACCCCGAAAACCATTTCGGAACCTGCGCTACTGCGTCGCCTGGAAGGCGATCGAATCCCCGATTTTCCATCCGTGCTGCGCCGCATAATTCGCGGGTACTTCGAGCACATAGCGCGCCGGCGAGGTCGGGACGAAGTTTTCGGGGTAGGTATCCGGCGAGACATTCTGCGCCATGTATACTATCTGTCCGCTCGCCGAGATCCAGATCATGTCGATCGAGAAATGCATGTCTTTCATCCAGAAAGCTTCCTTGGAGTCGGTCTGAAAGACGAAGAGCATGCCCGTATCCCTCGGCAATCCGGAGCGATCGCCAAGCCCGAGCTGTTGCAAGTACGGTGTGTCGGCGATGAGTACGGTCAGTTGCTGCCCGTCGATGACAACAGTGCTTGTCTGATAGCTCGGTAGCTGTGTCTGCGAAGCCTGCTGATTTGAAGTTTGCGGTGATGGAGTGGCTGGTGTTGGTTCACCGCTCTGCACGACCGTCAATGACGACGGCGGTGTCTGAGAGTTTGAGCTTGGTGAATTGGATGGGCTGATGTCGTGCATATACCAGACATAGAAGCCTATCGATATAAGGGCACACAAGAGAACAATGCCGCCGCCAATGAGATACCGTTTCGTACTGCTACCTGAAGATGACGACATGACGCCTATTATTGCACAGGCATTGTGAAATGAATGCTCTGCTGGGTGTTTAGCAACTCGATAGTGACGGTGCCAACATCTGTCGCGTTTTCAAACTTGAGCGATTCGGGAATCGTCATAGAGGCGCCCGGCTGGAGCGAAATCGAATTACGGTCGAGGACGTCTTGCTCGCCGTTTTGCCAGAGCACGTAGACCTTGTATGGATATGAGGTCACGGCGGTCCCGTTATTGGTCACGACAAAAGAGAACGGCACGATCTCTCCGGTCGTTACCGACTTGGGGATAGCAAGCGGAGTGCCGAGCGTGATCTCGCCTGATGCTTCTGTGGTAGCGGGCTGTGCTTGCGTCGGAGTCGGTTGTACTTGCGCATCAAGCGACGTGCCAGAAGTATCGTTTATCGGCGCGGCAATGGAAACGGTGCTCGGGGCACCAGACGAGGGCGACGGCATAAGCGCCTCGAAGGAGGCACGATTGAAATACGCCACAAAAGGCGCCGCGATGATAAGCATGACAAAAACCGGCATGCGGATCGCGTCGACAAATTTCTGAAATTCGCTCGTCCCCATAACGCCAGCATCATACGCTTTTCCTGCTCGAAATCCAGCCGTCCGAGGTTTTGCCGCGCAGACATATAGTGATACTCTTGGCGGCAGTTTCGTACAATAAAATAGGAGCCTGCAATGACAGGGTACATACGCGAAGTAGTGAGACGTGCACCCAACTACGAACTCATACTCATCCAGTGGCCGGCGGGCTCGATCACGCCAATCCATGACCACGGCGCTCTGAAGGGTGTCCGCATGGAAGGAGAAGTGATCATACTCGAGGGCGAGCTTGAAGAAACCTACTTCAACAAGGATGGAAATCTCGTGACACGTATTCTGAGCGCCGACATGCGTGTGTCAATCAACGATGCCACGATACACGTGGTGAGAAATAGCGGTGAAAGAGACGCGCTCGCGGTACACATCTTCCGTTACCCGGACAAGCAATTCGAGCGGCCAAACATGGAAGATTTCATGACCACTTTCGACGCATGGCCCTTCCCATGACAAACACTCTCGCAAGCACCGCCGTCGCGCCCTCAGGCGCGACGGCGATCTTTTTTTAATGTTTTATTCTGTGCCCTAAAATATAGTTATAGTATCTTCTGTGTTAGGATGCACTATATATGTCATACGATAGCCTCGCGCCCAAAGAAACAATTACGAAGACAATTGCCTCACTCTCAGAGCGCGGGCACTTGCCTGAGCTCGTCGAGACACGCACCGAAGCCCTCGCACGCATAAAAGAACTCATCCCCGCCGGCGCATCACTGATGAAGGGCTCGTCCCGCACTTTGGAAGAAATTGGCCTCGTTGAATACCTCAAAGCTGGCACGCACGGCTGGAACAATCTTCAGGATGCCATCGTGGCCGAGAAGGATCCCGCAAAACAGACACTCCTTCGCAAGCAAGCCGCACTCTCAGACTTCTATATCGGCAGCGCGCATGCGGTCGCTGAGACCGGAGAGATCATTGTCGCTTCCGGCTCCGGGAGCCAGCTCCCGCACCTCGCCTTCACCTCGCAGAACCTCATCCTCGTGGTAGGAGCGCAGAAAATAACTCCCAACGAGGCCACGGCGATGGCGCGCCTCAAAGAGCACGTCTTCCCGCTGGAAGACGCTCGGATGAAAGAGGTCGGCATGGGCGGCAGCTCCCTCTCAAAAGTACTTACTATCTACAAAGAACCAGCATTCCTCGGGCGCAAATCTCACATCATCTTCGTGAACGAGAAGCTTGGGTTCTAGGTGAAATTTGATTCCTGTGCTCCGGTGTCAGACGATCCCGTGCCAGGCACGCAGAAACAGGCGTTTCCATGTTGTAATATACGTGTTGTTCTTTCCGTCTCAATACCTCTCCATCCGATTACAATGATAGACTCTTCGTAAGTGCATTGCGCAACATCATGAGTTCTTCGGCAGGTTCAGGCGTATTAATCCACGCTTGGTAGTCCGCAGGCAAATCTACAGGCATTTCTGCAAGCAATGAGTCTTCTTGAAAGTTTCCGTTGATCCGACGATAGGCGCTTCCCCATCGCCATTCCTCCGGCCGCAAAGTAAGCTTTGCACGTACCGGGTTGCGCTCGATATACTTCAGGACCGTCAAGAAATATCTGTCGTTCTCGACAAGAAACGACTTGTAACGATCTTGGTATATATGTCCTTCGCCGATCGTATTTGTGCCTGCACGCACGCGATGCGCATGTGTGGAGCAGAGCCATTGCATGGATCGAGATATATCTTTGTCGCGAAGCGGAAAGAGTTGCAGATGCCAATGGTTGGGCATCAGCACGTACGAAAGAATGCGCATATCGAAGAGTTCTTTCATCTCGATGAGCAACAACTCAAATTCTTTATACTCTTGTGCCGTATGGAAAAGCGTTATGCGACCATTTGCACGGTTGATGACGTGGTACACGCAATCGCCGATATCGATACGGGGACCCCTACCCATATACTTTGCATTATGACATGGTTTTGGCGACTCCCGCGTGCCTGGCACGTTGATTCTGAGCCTTCGACAGCAAAGGTAAATTACCCTAATACATACAAAGTCTTTCCTTTGGCAATTTTATAAACTTCTCAGACGTGCAAGATCCGCAACAGAGAGTGGATCCTTATATAGCTCATTGACTAGCCATAAGCCACTTTCGCGAATCTTTTCTTTTGGCGAGTAGTTACCAAGCCAGCCTATCGACGATTGACACTCATCGCAACGTGAAAGCGTCGAGATTATCTTCGATTCTAGCGACAACCGTTCCTCCTTGGTGTCGACACGCACAAAAACAAAGCTGAAAGCTTCGCGCATGTAGGCACTTACCCGCTTCTCTATTTCGATCTGCTTAATCAAATCGACCAAATGCATATGCGCTTTTTTGGCAGCAGCAGACGTCAGATCCAACTCCCATACAGTGAGATAGGGATCTTGTGCCTTGGTCAACAATGCGCGACCGATATTTTTGCGAAAGACGCTACGATCTTTATTTTCAAGGACAAAGTGTTGTCGTAGACGGGATGGTAATTGGCCCGCGCCGGTATGCGTGCCTACGCGCACGATTCGGTCGCTTGTCGTGATCTCGCTCAAGGAAATCTCATGCGCCGTCTCGCCCTCTTCAAACAAAAGGTAGATACCATCGGTCGGAATTTCTTTTCCATCAAACGGGAATCGGTATCTCTTCAATGAGCGTGCCCACTCATGTAGCTGATGGCAGTTATTTTGCGATTGCATGTTTTAAAAAGGCGAGCTGTTCGCCGATACGAAAACCCTGCATTGGCACGGAGATATTTTTGAAATGGGGCGTCAGATACTTGCGATACCGCTCTCCCGCCAAAAACATTGCCTTGTCGTTTACGAAATCTACTTTATCCCTGAGTTGCTCCAACACCCCTGCGGCCCAGATCCGTACATCCTTGTCTGCCATCGTGTTAAGTGTCTGTTCGTAGGGTTCTATTGCATCATTCAAGCTCAAAAGACCGTACTTAGCTGACATGATGTAAATTACATCCGGCTTGAGTGATTTTGCATACGCAAGATTCTTCTTAAACAGATCGCTAATATATAACTCCTCTGCTCGCGTCTTGTGGTTTCTCTTTTTACTGACGCAAGAGATAAAAACTACTTTTCTCATGGCGGGCATCCAACGTTTCGAACTTTGTACATCAAGCCCCACAAGGGTATTTTGGCGATAAATCCTCATCGAATCTGAGGTGTCAGCATAGGGATGCGCTATCAGCGAAATCCCCACAAATCCCAATTTTGAGCAATTTGTGTAGTAATAAGAAGGGTTAAAATAGTGAGCTTTATAGGGAATATATCGAAAAACAGGGAGATAGACTTATTTTCAAAATGCGGATTTTATTCAGGGCCTTTTTAGATATCTTTTACAATGCCTTCATTTTGTTCTAGCATCAAGGGATGTCATCGCCTTACTCGGTTCACCTCTACCTACCCGATGGGTCGCCTGAGGGTGTTTTGTTGATGACGAAGGATAACTGGAACGGAACATTAGTCTCGTGCCCAAGAAGTCTCATAACGAACAGAAAAAGCCTTGCGGAATTTCATCGTCCCGGGATATACATTTTGCTCGGAGCAAAAGACGAGGTTGTCCAGCGTATCTACATCGGCGAAGGAGATCCGACTATTGATCGACTGATTGATCATAATGCAAAAAAGGATTTCTGGACGAAAGTCGTGTGCTGTACGACTACGATTGACCATGGATTACATAAAGCAGAGATACAGTATCTTGAATCCCGATTATGCAAAATCGCGGACGATCTTAAGATCGCGGATTTACAGAATGGAAACACTCCGCAGCTCCCAACGCTATCGGAACCCGAAATTGCGCGAGCGGAATCCTTCCTCGCCACCTTCCTGGAACTTGCCCCACTAATGGGTATCGATGCTTTCGAAAAGCCCCGTGTCGAGCCCACCGAAACAAATAGCTTGTTTATCAAAAACGGACGTGTATCTGCTGAGGGGTATGTAACTGCACAAGGATTCCTGGTAAAGAAAGGGTCTGAAGCAACGAAGACCGATACGCCCTCACTTCTATCATCGAGCAAAAAGTTACGGAATCACTTGATTGATCATAATGTTTTGATTGCAAAGGGAGAACAACTGGTTTTTTCACAAGATTATATGTTTCGAGCACCCTCTCCTGCCGCCGAGGTAGTGTTAGGGCGTAGCGAAAACGGACGTCGCGTATGGAAGGACAAAGACGGCAAAACACTCGCTGAATTACAGGGAGAAATGAAGCAGTAAAATTTCACTCCGCCGCAACGCCGTCTAATAATCTGTTCAGTCGCCCCATTGTCCCCAGAACATCACCGGTCGAAAGCTCGAGGCGCAAGACTTTTGCCATTAGTCGCTCGGTAAGTCGGATAATTAGTCCCATTTCTTCGTTCAATACATTTTCGGGTCTAATGCCAAAGTGGACGAGCCGATTTCTTCCGCGCGTCATGCGCTCGATTGAATGGCGCGCATCTTCGGTCATCTGCACCTCAAAATATCGAGAGAGTACATATGTAATTTTCTCTGTCCCGCCCGTATTACGTATTTGATAGTCAGAGAGCGTTCCCTGATTGTGCAGAGCAAAAAGGTGCTCCCAGATAGTCCAGCAGAGAATAAAAGCAGGCTCGATTCCTTGCTGTTGCATTGCTTGCCGGAAGAGAAAAAGACAGTAGCCGTCGCCATATTCGCGTCGCCAGTCCTCCGAAGAGATTGTGAGTAATATTTGATTGACGGTCTTCTCAAGTCCAGCATCAAAGTGTTCGTAATCGAAAAGTGGAACGCCGCGTATTTCGTCTTCGGTCAGGATAGCTCCGGTACGGATATTCCTGTATTTATCCTCGACGAGAGCCGCCAGACGAAAATCGCCACCATAAAAATGCTCGCGCGGATCTGGTCTCAATACACGAGCTTGCTCCGCTTCGGCAATAGCGAACACATTGCGTCCGGTAAAAAGCGAAAGGAGCAACAAAATGTCTTGTAGGCGCGTGACTACAGTATCGGCCTCCCACGGCAGTATTGACGGTTGTTCACGCTCTGGAAAGGCCGCGATTGCCGTGCGTTGATGCGATCCGGTATTCGGTGGCACATTGAATTCATAGGTCACATCGATCCTATGCTGCAATCCGAGCAATGCAGTCTCGTAACCTTCTACACGCAAAAAACGGTATCCGTCGATATCGAGCGTACGGACATATGCAGGAAATTCGAGGTTATAAACACATGTAGGGCGCATAGGTAAAAATGTAGTCCGTAGCGGCAGTTTAAATATTTGACGCATCATCCATATCCAGATCCCCATCAGAGACTAGTTGCTGTATCTCTGAATCCAGCGCCTCAAAATCCTGAATCTGGTCAGGTTCGATAACCCCATCCTTCACCAGTTCAAGTATTTCATCGGGATCCATAAATTTATATAATTATCGTTTACAAGCACAAATCCCGAAGGTGGTTCCAGATCGCATACATAGCGTAAGTATCTAGACCACAATATTCCTTCAGATTCTTTGCAATTTCTTTCTTCTCTTCGAGTGAGGTTGTTGGGGCAATCATGTGCCACCACTCATTCGATGCTTGGCCACCTTCGTGGATCTCAAGAGTGGAATACGAAAGTTCAGGAGCCAGCACCGGTAGCACCTTCTTTATGGATGTACGACCCCTAAAACCGTGGTGGATGTAGTGCTGTGCGAGAAAGACTTTCTCAAGATCAGACATGGCGCGATTAAACTCCTCAAAGAACGCCGCGTGATGCGGTAGTCGCTGCGCAATGTTCGCGTTTATAAAGGTTTTTTCAAAAGTCTCATGCCAAACAATTACCGACCCCCCGGCGTATACTTCTTTTAACTTTAGGGCTACGGCTTCAGATGGGTCTGAAAACTCCTCGTGCAAAAACTCTACGTGTTCGAGCTTTCCATTTGGTTCACGGAGGACATGCAAAGAGAATTGAAACGGAATAAATTTATACGGGCTGTATCCATTAAAAGCTGGGATTGCCGGTGCGTAAGCTTCGTAATCGAAAAAATAGAGTGGGAACTTTAAAGAATCGAGAAATTCTGCTATCGCAGTAGTGTCTATCTCTGGCCTTTGTCGTTGATGAGCACGCACTTGGCTAGTTTGTTTCTCCGAAAGCTCGTGCAATTCAGGGTCGACTTCATCGAGCGTAAAAATTTTCTGTTCAACTAAATTCTGAAGTTTGGTCTTATGAATGCGAGAGATATCGTGAACCGAATATTCAGGAACATGGGAGTTGGAATATTGAAAAGTGGTGCAGTGATTACGGCGAGTACCATAGACGCAGTCGCAACCTCCCGATGGTTCTGTTCCTCGGTTCAAATACTCTCGTGCAGCCTCCATCTTTGGTTCTATCTCTGGTATACGTCCTTCAACTGCCTCCATAACATCATCTATAGCGAACAAGGCTTTAATATCGAGATCACCCGCACGAACATATTCCTTGTTTAGGTGTACTAAGTAAGGCCGACCAAGCGGCACATGAGCACGTCTCATAACTGAAACCTGAAAGGCAAGATCAGTGACATGATCACGCTCTTTTTGATCGAGCTTCATCGAGTTGGTTCCTTTCACCTCGTAAAGATCCCACAGGTTAGTCTCAAAATTCCATTTCAATGCGTCATTACGGACAATAAACCCATCTGCGATGAATGTTGCCTGGAAAATAACGGGCGTATGTTCAGCCATAAGTCGTCTTGTATCTTCGACCGCATGCTCACCCGTAGTAGAAACTTCGATACCGCCAGTGAACAGGTTATGTGCATATGACTCAACCTCGTTCCCTTGCTCCATCAAATGCAAGTCAAACTCAGATGGTTGAAACTGTCCCTGCAACTCTGGCTTATGCATCTTCAACCGGTATTGGGGTGCAAACCTAAAATGCCGCAGGCCTCCGCAAGAGTTATGATTTCGTCTTTTTTTGTGTCGGTCATATCTGAATTCCTGACTTACCACAAGTTTACACTGTTTTTTGGAGTAAATAAAGGGCTTTTAGTTACCAACACCTTGAGCCTTCGGCACACTCTAGACTCCTTCGGTAATTGGTGGCATTCCTTCGAGGACGCGCCCAATTCATCACAATATCTTCGATTGAAAAAGGGCCAAATTGGCGTACATTAAAGACATATGCGCACCCAAAAAACGACTGACAAAACTGAACCATTTCATTCTTTCGCACGAGGAGTGGAAACACTAATTTTGATAACCAGCGTCGATTTCGTATACACGCTCAACGGCGCCAACGGCCAGACCATGACTAGCTACGTGACGTCCACCCTGCGCCGGCGACGCAGCCTTCGTAAATAAACTTTGATGTTCAGCCAGCAACTTCAATTTCGCTCGACATTCCGCCTGCGACGCCGTGGCATCGCGCGCTGGTGATGGTTTTGTTCGTGCTCGCAATCACGGCCGTGCTCGGAGCCGCGATGCTCAGCAGCAGCTCGCTTCAATCGGACGTCAGCGCGACGACGGTCAAATCCGCCGAGGCCGACGCCCTGGCCGAATCCGGCGTGCAGATCGCCGAATATTATCTCGCCCATCCCGCCGACAAGCCCGTCGGCTGGCCCAGTTTTTCTTTCACGCCGACCCAATTGCCCAAAGGCTCGGTCGCCGTGAGCGTCAGCGGAAGCAATCCCTACGTCATCACCTCAACTGCCAACGATTCGACGGATGCCACCGGCGCCATCTCGCGCCATCTCCAGCACGGTCGCCGTGAACAGCCAATATGACATCAACGCCGCCCTCACGGCCAACACCGCGATCGCGCTCTCCAGCAAGGTCGCGCTGACGATCAACTCCGTGGCGCTGGCGGATGTGATCAGCACCGGAACGGTTTCCGGCGCCGCCTCCTTTTCGGTCGACGCCAACTCCGCGACCGGCGGACCCACCGTCGCCAACGTCAACACTTATCAAACCTACACGCTCCCCAGCGGCCAAACCGGAACGGCCCAGAAAATTAGCGGAAATCTCACGATCTCTTCCGCGTCGAGCCTGCCCACGCCGCTGGCCACGAATCCCGGCGACGTCTATTACGTCTCTGGCAACATCACCTTCAGCCTGGCCGCCGCCACGACTTTCACCGGCACCCTGATCTCCACCGGCAACATCGTGCTGAACACCAGCAGCAAAACGCCGACCATCAATCCCGTGACAGGGCTGCCAGCCATCGTCGCGCTGGGCAAATTCACCGCCAACGCCGCCGCCACTGGCCTCACGACCAACGGCGTGGTCTTCCTCGGCACCGGCCTGGGCACAACCAACGGAAACACAACCCTGACGCTGCTCATCAACGGCGCCCTGCTGATCGACACCGCCGGCATGACGAGCACCTTCGTTGCCCACCTGACCGTCAATTACAATCTGTCCAGCGCCGGCGCCGTCCCAGCATTGAGCACCGTCAACCAGACGCCCGTGAGCGTCACCGTCACCCAATGGACTGATTGATCGCGGGGTCGGCATTTGTAGGGTGGGCATTGCCCACCATCCACGCTGTCAAAACAGGAGATCGTTATGAACTTGAAATTCCCATCAGCATCCAACATGCTCGCGATCGTAATTGTCTTGCAGATTCTCATCCTCGCAACGCTCTGGTGCGGCGGTCCGCTGCAATCGGCCCGAGCACAAATCCCGGATGCCGGCGCCCAGCGCGACGAACAGATCAACCAGGCCAAGCAAACCAACCTGAAGCTCGACACGCTCATCGGCATTCTTGAGGGCGGCAAACTTCAGATCGAGATCGCCAAGCCCGATGATTCCAAAGGCGGGTGAATTCTGTGGCTGCATCGGCGTGAACGCCAATGTTCCCTCTCCATGTACTCAGGGAGAGGGTCAGGGTGAGGGTTCTTCGATTTCGCAGCAACTGTTCGACTGCAGCAAAAATACACCCTCACCCCCGCCCTCTCCCTGAGTACATGGAGAGGGAGTAAATCGGCTCGAAAGGGTTCCTGTAACGATGAATCGCGTGGGTTCAATTTCACTTCGATCGCGAACGGCGTTCACGCTCGTGGAGATTCTCTGCGTGATCGTCCTCTTGGCGATCGTCGCGGCGATCGTGCTGCCCGGCGCCGCTTCCGCCGACGAATCCGGCGTCGCCGCATCGGCCGCGCGAACGCTGATGGCCGATCTTCTTTACGCACAGAGCCGGGCCATCTCCACCCACGCGTGCCACTACGTCGTCTTCGATTCGACCAACGACAGCTACAGCGTGCAATTTTGCAGCGGGGCGTCGGCCCTTCCCGTGACCGACCCGGAAACCAGCCAGCCGATGAACAGTTCCAATAACCTCACCCGCCTCGGCGGCGCCACGATCACGCAGTTCAACGTCGGCCCCAACGCGGGCATCGTCTTTGACGCCATGGGCATTCCGTATGCCTATTCTCCAACCACGCTCACTCCCGCGCTCTACGAGGGGCTGCTCGAGCACGCCGGGCACGATCACGGTCAACGGCGCACACCAAGTTGACGATCACCATCGACAACGACAACGGCGCCATGACCGTCCAATAAAACTCCTCGATTGCTTCGGTTCAGGCGCGCTCTGTTTATGCCGAATTTACCGACAGAGGCCTGCGCACTCCGCGGCTCGCGTTCTTGAAATGGACTGAAAGCAGCCAAAACGGCGGCGTTCGGACCGACATCGCATCATGTTTGGAAAACGTGAAAAACATCAGCCGCTCGCCCTGGACCTGGGCTATGACAGCGTGAAGCTGCTGCAATTGCAGGTCGCCGGTGGAAGGCTTTCCGCAAAAGCGGCATTCCGCGCACTGCGCTAATCCCGGCGATGCCTATCTGCCCGCCGCCCTCGATCTGGCGAAAAATCTCGTCCGCCAGCACGGGCTTGCCGGAAGTCCATGCGTCGCCTGTTTGCCGCGCCACATCGTTCACACCAAAAATCTGCGTCTGCCGGTGATGCCGGCTTCGGAGCTTACCGCCGCCGTGCAGTTTGAAGCCGTCAATCTTTTTCCCTTCGACACCGAGCAGGCGACCGTGCAGTACCTTGCCGCCGGCGAGGTTCGCCATGGCGCCGACGTGCGGCAGGAAGTCATCGTCTTCGCCGCCAAAAATGAGGAAGTCGACCAGTTCGTCGATCAGCTTCATCGCATCGGCCTCGTGCCAGTGTCGCTGGACGTCGAGCCCGTTGCGCCTCTTCCGATCGATCGAACGCTTCGTTCGCCGTCGCGAGGATGAGCAGGAAGTCAGCGTGCTGGTCGATGTCGGCGCCCAGCGCAGCCAGGTGGTGATCGGCAAGGGTCGCGAGCTGAGCTTCTTCAAGTCCATTGAAGTCGGTGGTCAGCGCTTGAATGCCGCCGTCAGCCGCAAGCTGGGCATCAGCGTCGAGGAAGCCCGTTCACTGCGAAAACGCCTCTACGCGGAAAACATTTCCGAAGCCGACACGGCGATCGATGAGTCCACCCGCCGCGACGCAGTGCGCCAAGCCGTGCTCGACGCGACGCGCAGCACCATCGAAGAACTGGCTCGCGAAATCGCTTTGTGCCTTGGATATGACTTCCGTCACGTTCCGCGGCCATCGGCCATAGCGCGTTCGATTGCTCGGCGGCGAAGCGCACGACACGCACTTACTCTCCGTGCTTCAGAGCACTTTGCCAGTCCCCGTCGAAGCCGGCCGGCCGCTGTTCAATGTCGATCTTTCAGCGGCGAAAATCGTCGCCACTCAAAGCCAGAACAGCGAATGGGCCACCGCATTCGGACTGGCGTTGCGAAAGACGGAGGGAACCTTTAGTCCGATGGACGGCACGCCAAGGCCGCCGGGAACCTGGCAGCCGGCGTCCAAGGCCGGCCAACCGCCGGCCGCCGCCCCCGCGCCATCGCCGAGCGTCGCCGCACCGCCAGTATCCACTGAACAGACGTCCCCAACCTCGCCGCGCGGCGCCCTGATCGATCTCCATCAACTCATCCCGCAGCATGGCGCTGCCCCGATCGAACCCCAGGTCGGCTCGATCGAAGCCGGCAGCGCAAGAGGCTCTGAATTATCCACCGCCAAATCGGAGGCCGCCCATGCGTGAACTTGAATTCCTCCCGAGATGGTATCCCGGCATGGTACGTCGCCGCCGCGCGTTGATCCTGCAAGTCTGGGCCGCCGCCGCGCTGGCGCTGGGCCTGTCGATTCAATCGGCCATCGGACATCACGCGCTACGCAACGCCCAGACCAGCCTCAGCGGATTGCAGCAGAAACTCTCGCAGACCGATGACGATCTGCTCCGCCTCGGCGAGCAGCGCGCCCTTCGATCGCAGTTGCAGCAGCAGAACGAAGTGATCGCGCGCCTCGGCCCGCACGTCCCGGCAGCGCCATTGATGGCGGCGCTGGCCGAAGACATGCCCCCGCAAACCGCGCTGCTCGACCTCACGCTCAACCAGATCGAAAAGACTCGTCCCGCCTCCGCGCTGGCGACCGCACGCGGCGACGCCAACGCCGCCGTCGATCGACGCCTCAGCGTCACGCTCACCGGCGTGGCGCCCTCCGACATGGAGCTGGCGAATTTTCTCGATCGCCTCAACTCGCTCCCCTGCGTGCAGGATATCGCCATGGCCTACGCCAAGGATCGCGACAGGCCGGGCATCTGATGCGCGAATTCTCCATCAACTTCTGGATCGACTTAAGCGGAGACAATTAATCGACCGTCAACGAATCGATTTAACTCCTGCAAATTGCCCGTGAATGTAATGGCCACCGCGAACATCAAAACTTCGATCGAGATGTACAAGCGAATGCAGATCGTGATCGGTCTGTCGATGCTCGCCGCCGCGCTGAGCTTCTACTTTCTCGACAGCCGTCCCGGCGTCGCCCGCATGGCCGCCCTTGGCGACGCCATTCGCGGCAAACAGGAAGAGCTGAACCTCAACGTCGCCCAGGCCAACAACCTTCCCGCAGTCGCCGCAGAAGTTGCCAAGCTCAAAAATCGGCTCGCCGATTCCAAGCGAGTGCCCAATGGCGCCGAGCTCGGCGAATTCATCCGCGACATCAATACGCTGTCCCAGGAAGCGCAGCTTCACAAGCAGCGTGTCACGCGCGGCACGGTGCTTCACCAGGGATCTCTATTGCACCCAGCCCATCACGATCGAGTTTGAAGGCGATTTTCTCAACGCGTTCACCTTCATCCGCGAGCTGGAAAACATGAGCCGGCTCACGCGCATCGACTCGCTGGCGATCCATCAGGTCGACAATTCCAGCGGCCAGGTCAGCGTGCAGCTCGTCATGGACATTTATTACCGGGAGGATCCGACATGGATTCCCCAGCCATAAACCAATATGCCGATGCGCTGGCCAAGGCTTGGCGGGCGGATCCCAAGCGATCCTGGACGCTTCTGGCGCTCTGCGGCGTGCTCGCGATCGTGGTGGGGCGGCTCGCCTTGCATCAATCGCCAAGCACCGCCTCCGCCGCCGCGCCTCCGGCGCAGCGACCTGGCGGATCGGCAATCGGGCCAAGCCCAGGCCGCGTCTCCACGCCCTTCGGTCGCCCAGTGGGCCAATCAGAAATACAGTGTTCCCGAGCACAACCTCTTCGTGCCCCGGCTTGAATACTTCCCGCTGGCTGACGGAAATTTATCGGACGACTCCTCCGACGCCGATGCCGCCGCCAAGGCAAAGTCGGAGCAGGCGGCGGCCGATGAAAAGAAAGAGCGGCAGAAATTAGCGGACCAGCTTCAATCCGAAGCCGCTTCGCTTGAGCTCGAAACCACCATGATGGGCCCCACGCCCCGTGCCATGATCAGCGGCGCCTTGGTGGGCGAGGGCGATATGGTCTCCGATTTCCGCGTGGTGAAAATCACCCAGCGTTTCGTGATCCTGGAAAGCCAGGGCGTGCAGATCGAATTGAAGATGAATTGAAGTTGCAATGAAATGAATCGGCGATCAATTCGCCACAGGTATCGGCCTCGCCGCTGAGTCGGTTGGCCGATTGCCGGAGGAATTGTTATGACGACATCGAAAAAGGCCAGGGCCTTTCTTTTTTTGGCCGCGGTGTCCGTTTATTCCGGTCATGCGGTTTCCATCGTCGGCAACGATTCGGCCGCCTATGCCGATGCTCCGGCCGCCGTTGACGCGCCCGCGCCCCCAATCGCTGCGCCGACACCTACAGCCGAAGCCGTAACGCCAGCGCCAGCCGAAGCCCCCACCGCGCCCGCCACGCAAAACTCCGCCGGTTGGACCCCGCCCAACGATCTCATCGTCGTCGGCCCCAAGGCGCCCGCGGCCCACATCGTGATGGCCGACAACGGCGCCATCGCCAACCTGAATATCGCAAAAGCAACCGATATGGAAGATGTCCTCCGCTGCATCGCCCAGGTGACGCATCTGAACATCATCCCCGTCGCCGACGCCCACGGCATCGTCCCCGCGATGGACCTCTACAACGTTACCATCCCCGAAGCCCTCGCCGCCGTGCTGCACACGAACGATTTGGAGTATCGCCAGGTCGGCAACCTCTATTACATCTATAGCCAGAAGCAGTTGGCCGCCCTCGAAAAGCAGCGGCTGACGACGCAGGTCTTCACGCTCTATTACACGCCCGCCGACAACGCCGCCGAAATGATCAAGCCCGCGCTGTCAGCCGACGCCCAGGTGAAAGTCAGCAAGGCCGCCATCACCGGCATCGACACCGAATCCACCGAAGGCGCCAGCAGCACCACCGGCGGCGGCGGCACCACCGACACCGGCGGAAATTCCCACGCCACGCAAGACATGATCGTCGTCAACGACTATCCGGAAAATCTCGAAGCCGTCGCCAAAATCATCAAGCAGATCGATCACCGCCCGCAGCAGATTCTGCTCGAAGCCACGATCCTGCAAGCCACGCTCACCGACGACAACGAAATGGGCGTCGATTTCAGCGTGCTCGGCGGCGTGAATCTCTCCAGCATCGCGCAGGCCCCCTATGCCGCCGGCGCCTCCGCATCCAACGGCAGCCTCACCAACACCACCGGCACAGCCTCCTCCAGCGCCTCCGGCGCCACCACTGCCGCCCCCGGCGGCACGACCAATTACACCGCCGCCAACACCGGCTTCACCCAGAACGTCACCCCCGGCGGCCTTCAACTCGGCATCGTCTACGACAATCTCGCCGTCTTCGTCCGCGCCATCGAGCAGGTCACCAACACTGTCATCCTCGCCAACCCCAAAGTGCTCGCCTGGACAAACAAGAAGGCGAAGTCCTCGTCGGCCGCGAAGACGGATATTTGACGACGACCGTCACCCAGACGTCGCAAACCCAAACCGTCGCCTTCAACGACACCGGCACCAAACTAGTCTTCCGACCCTTCATCGCCGCCGACGGCTACATCCGCATGGAGATACCACCCCGAAGACTCCACCGGCGGCACGACGACTCAGGCCAACAACGTCATCCCCTTCAAGGTCACGACGCAGGTCACCAGCAACGTCATGGTCAAGGACGGCAACACCATCGTCATCGGCGGCCTGTTCCGCGACGACACCCAGACCTCCCGCTCCCAGGTCCCCGTCCTCGGAAACATCCCCTGGCTCGGCACGTTATTCCGCTCGCAGGTCGACACGACAACTCGCCAGGAAATCATCATCCTGCTCACCCCGCACATCATCAAAGATGACTCGGCCTACAGCAATCTCTCCGAAGATCAGCTTAAAGAAGCCGAGAAACTCCGTGTCGGCGTGCGCGAAGGCATGATGTTCTTTGGCCGCGAGCGCCTCGCCGACTCCTCCTACGAAGAAGCCGTCGCCGAAATGCGCAAGCAAAACCCCGACGTGAACAAAGCCCTCTGGCATCTCGATCTCGCGATCGATCTGAATCCCCAGTTCGTCGAAGCCATCGCCATGCGTGAACGCCTGACCGGCCAGATCGTCACCGACCCGGACTTCAGCTCCATCCGAAGCTTCGTCCGAAAATCGATCCTCGAAGACGTAACGCCAACAGATGCCGATGTTCTAGACCCAGGAACATTGCCCGGCCAGCCCGCTTCGCCGACGCAAGCAGCAATCCGTCGCGACCCCGTCCTCGGCCACAACCGAACCGAGCGACCGGCGCTCCACCGCGTCCGGCAACTAACACGAACCAAAAAAACCCCATGAAAACACCTAAAAAATCATTCTCATCAATCGCCGCCCTCGGCCTGACCGCCCTAGCCCTCGCCGGCTGCGCCTCCACCTCGAAGCCGAATCCACCTTCGGCCAAAGAACTCGGCGCCCAGCAGTGGAATGCCACCCGCGCCTCAGTCCTCCTGACGCTGGCTAAAGATCAATACAACCACGGCAACTTCGACAAGTGCAAGCAGACAATCGATCAAGCCGAGCGCCTCGATCCCAGGAGCGATGCCATTTCCGTCCTGAGCGCCCAGCTAGCCATCGAGCAGGGCGACATGGACATCGCCGAGCACGAGCTTTCCGAGGCTCGCACCAACAACCCCAAAAACGCGCAAGCGTTTTATTTAAGCGGCGTCGTCTACCAGGCTGGGACCAACCCCAGCGCGCCTATGAAATGTACACGCAAGCCGCCACGCTCGACTCCACGCAACTCGCCTACATCATGGCCTGCGCCGAGATGCTCGTGTCGATCGACCGCGCCCCCGAAGCCCTAGCGTTATTGCAGGACAAGGTCTCCCAATTCGAAAACAGTGCAGTCTTATGTGACGCCGTAGGAATGCTCTTATCCCAACAACATCGCGACGCCGAGGCGATAGACATGCTCCAGCGCGCCACCATCCTGGCGCCCGATGACAAAGGCATTAGAGAGCACTACGCCCTGGAGCTTCTGCGACTCCACAACTATCCCGAAGCCGCCGACCAACTCCATCGCCTCCTCTCGCCGCCGGCCCCCGATCCCTACAATCTCCCCGACCCCACCGAGGTCGCGAAGTCCGATCCCTACGCAACCCGCGCAGACCTCTGGCTGGCCCTAGGCCAATGCCAGATGGAGATGCACGACCCACACACGCCGAGCAAAGCTTCGAATCCGCCGTCAGTTTAGACGCCAACAACCCCGCCGCCTGGCGCACCCTGGCAAATCCGCTCTAATGAATAACGACGCAAAATGCCGCCTGCAAGTCCGCCGACCGCGCCTTGGCCCTGAACCCCCAGGACCCCGAAACGCTGCTCTTCAGCGGCTACGTAAATCTAAAAACCAACAAACCCCAGCAAGCGTTAATCAACTTCGCCGCCGCCAGCAAGCTCGATCCGAAGGACACGCTGACTCTCTGCATGATGGGCTACGCCTTAGAGCGAATGAACCAACCCCAGCGCAACAGAGTATTACGCCGAGGCTCTAAAACTCTCCCCGAATGACGACCTGGCCAAAACCCTGATGAACGACGCGCGGAAGATGTAATTGCGACGCCGGGCCACTCTTCGCGTATACCATCGGATTCGCGACATCATCTTCCCGTAGGGTGGGCATACCTGCCCACCAACGACTCATGATTGCGCTCGACGCTGGTCCACGGCTCAATGGATCGGTGCGATCCAGACAAAATGCGAAAGCCGGGCATATGCAAAACGACGATGCCCCCATCGAATTAGCATACGGACAACGCCCACGCCGTCGCTTGGTCTTCACCCCATTGATCGTGGCCGTCGCGCACTTCGCCGTCACGGCGTTGTTGTGGCGGCACAGTTTCGATCGGTTCGATGACCAACCTGGTGAGCGCGATCGGAAATTCTTCATACCATGCTCCAGCCCCCACTCCCGTTGATCGCATGATTGACTTTGTGGTCAATGGTCTGATGTTTCCGATTTCCGAGTTAAGGCTCGATCTGAATCCCTACGCCGTCATCGCGCTGAACAGCTTATGCTGGGCTTTCTTCGGCTGGTGCGCTATCCAAATCTTTCAACGCGCGAAAGTGAAAAAGTGACATCCAGGCATCAATGGTATTTGTCGACAGATGCCCCCTTTTCCGTTTCCTTCAATAGCCGGAGGCTAACAGCCTCCGGTCCCGGACCCTCCCGTCAACCGGAATTTCGATACTCCGCAAAGCCATAATACTTTGGCCGCAAATCCAGCCGGACATGCGACCAAGGCACGCCCATTCCCGCCGTGCTTAGCCAGACTGGTTTCGTATCCAGCCGCTCCTCCATCGCTTGTCCGACCGCAATCCAAAGCTCATTTGCCTGCGCGGAGGATGCTTCGCGGGCACCGATAGGGGGACTTTCTTTTCCGTCACCAGGGGGATAAGAGGTCACCTCGAGACGAAAAGAGCGAGACGAAAGAGAAGTGACCTGCTCTATGCTCGACCAGCAGAAAGGGCTGCTGATTTCCCGCCTATACCGA
>CAVYCR010000004.1:0-30995 GCA_963767115.1 Candidatus Kaiserbacteria bacterium
GGTCAGGCCCTCCAATAATACCGGAATCATTGCATAATAAGTTCGCAAGTAGTCTGCGCTCCCCTTAACACATTTTAGAGTGGTATAATTTCAGCATGGCGCGGGGACTGCGCACAGATGTCGGGGATGTCGTTTACCACGTGATCAATCGTGGCAATGGTCGCATGCCCATTTTCCACTCTGACGACGATTATCGATACTTCGAATATCTCCTGCAAGAGATGGTCGAGACGTTCCGGATACGCATACTTGCGTACGAGCTCATGCCCAATCACTGGCACCTCCTCCTCTATCCGCGCAATGACGGTGATCTCTCGAAGGCGATGCACTGGATTACTACCGCACACGTCACCAGGTACCGCTCTGTCAGCAAAACGCTCGGCTACGGGCATGTGTACCAGGGTCGCTATAAGTCATTCGTAGTGGGTGACGACTCATATTTTCTCTCTGTACTCAAATATACAGAACGAAACGCATCGCGAGCGGGACTTGCAGAGAGGGCCGAAGATTGGCGATGGGGAAGCGCATACCGGCGGCTACATGGTACAGCGAAAGAGCGAAGATTACTGTCTGAATTGCCCGTCGATTTACCGGACGATTATGCGTCATGGATCAACGAACCTGAGCCGGCAGAGCTTCTGAAGGAGCTAAGGAAATCGCTGAACAAGGGCATCAAATTCGGAGAGTGATCTTAATATCAGAAAAATATTACGACACACTTATAGCCTTTTTGGAGGGTCTGACCCCCTGACTCGTAATGCCGATCGAGCAATTCATCGGTTTATAAAATAGTAGTACGGAGAGTCTTCAAACTAATCCTAAGAAGACACTTAGGGGAGGCCCCCACATCGTTCCAGACCTCCAGCTCGCAAGCATGAATAGTTATAACAAAAAATGATTTGTGATACAATTTTCCCATGAACAAACCGATGCCGACATTCGCAGACTTTACCATTGCGGAACCCGAGACGAAGAAAATTACCCATTATTTTGCGGCATTTCCTGATCGCGGAAGACAAGGGCTGTGTATCGTCGCATCTCCTGATGCAAAGCTCCGCACGGATCTTTTGTATGCGCTCTTGGGCAAGTACGCCGAAGTGGGCGGTGTCGAACACTCGATTGATCGGCGGGATCATTACGATCGAAAAGCATACTTCGTACCAAACTCCTCCGGCAGATACCAAGTTGCAGCGTGAAGTGGGGGATGGCACCTACCTCGATGCGTTGAACGGCGCCTATCGTACGAGCCCCGATTATATTTTGATCGACGCGGTTGATGCTGCTGAAGTTGCTACTGCTGTGGTAAAGGGCGCTGCGTCCGCTTTCCGTATCATAGGCGCAGTAGATGCGGACTCTCTAGCTAGTGTTGAAAAAATATTCAATGACACCATTGCACCACAAGAGATAATTGCTGAGGTCTTGGATCTGGTTATCGTCGCAAAAAGTGCGCAGGATATACAAGTGGCTCAGGTACGTACGGGTAAGTGAAAAAGGTGGAAATGGGTCAGTATAATGGGTGCATATAACGCATAATGACCATATGAACAGAGCTTCAGGAACGGTTCATACTGTGCCCGCAGACTTACAAGAAGGCGCTTGCTGCGTCACCGAAGGCGCGTGCCGCATGGGAAGACATCTCGCCGCTTGCACGCAATGAGTGGATTTGCTGGACTATTTCAGTGAAGCAAGAGAGCACGCGGAAGGACCACGTACGAAGGGTAGTCTCGGAGCTTATCGAAGGTAAACGTCGACCGTGCTGCTGGATCGGCTGCATCCATCGGACTGACAAAGCGATTAGTCCGTCAGTACGCGGAATCCTCACTAAGCGAGCGAAATCTAAATCCAAATAGAGAGGCAGTACTTTGTGTGGTTAGAGAATTATGAATTATGTAAACGTAATTTCCACCACTGAAACTTAACCTCCTTTATCTCTGCAACGGAGCTGGAAACAAGCGATCGGGTTTTACGTGGTGCGGACTCTCATTGTGATGGTAATATTGACCTTACTGAGCATGCTCGCGGCTCGGGTTATCCAGACAGACACGAGCACATTTGCTCAGGGATATTACCTCGGAGTGAAGATCGTCGCGATTGGCACTTTCGGTTACTCGGTCCTTTTTGCCATATCTGTTTTGAAAGCGAAGGAGATCTTGGGCAGCTTCAGTTCAATCTTATTGATATTGTAGACCGCCGCGCTCTCGATCCTCGGCGGCGGAGTTTTGGGCATGATCATCCCGGCATATATGATGACGCGAGAAAGCAAATCTTCATTGAACGATGATGTAAAATAACGACTATGGAATATGAACCTTCAGATAAGCTGTCGTTTTCGGATATCTGCCCGACGATCAATTACTACTTTCAGATACTAAAGCAAAAGGAATCGTATGATGCCGACGTACTCATTATCACGTTTACGGGACGCTATCGGGATGGTTCCGAAGGCAACCCTGATGCGAGATTGATGAAGGGAGTCATCGATACGGCTATTGACATGATGCCATGTCGCTCGGTTTTGCTCGATCTGACAGAGTTTGAATATTCGTGGGGAGATTCGATCGAGACTATATTTGACCAGCCACAATCACTGCCGCTCGTTTCGGTGGTCGGGCCTCGCTGCCGGCAACGCTTGTCCACGCTCTTGAAAGATGAGGGTTCAGGAAGCGACATCGTCGACAATGATACGTTCTTTGATTCGAAAGAGGACGCCCTAAGCGCGCTTAAGCGCAAGATTTTTTAAAAGTATCTGGCGGCGGGGGAGCGCGTGGGTGCGCTTACATGGCACGGAAAAGCAAAAGCTGCTGCTCGATGAGCCACCGATAGTGCTGCCAAATAACTACGAATAATGGATCTGTGAAATCGATTCTCCACAAAAGCTCGAATTGATTCGAGGATCAGTGAAGCGAGGCAACCCCTTTGGGGATGTTCTGGGATGGAGTAGATGATCAGTACGCACCACTCTTGCCACGACCATACGGAATCCCTGGCGGACAGCGAAGAAAAAGTAATAGATGATAAGTGTGGCTGCCCCCCTTACCACCCTTCGCACCGATGAATCCGAGAGAAAGCGCTGCAAGAATAATCGCGAGCGCGAGAAGCCATCCGTGGCAATACAAGCCAAACGTAAGCGGGAGAGCTTCGTACACTACCGCATTAGCAGTGCCCAAAATCGCTGTCACGATGGTAAGCATGAATATGATCCGGGTGCGGCTGGGCATGTCTCTATCCTATCATTTTTAACCTTCCTGTATCGGATTCTTATAGAAGTCTTGTATCCTGAAGTCTTGTATCCTGGTTATTATATTTCGTAAAAGCTTTTGTGATATAGTGCTCGTATTATTGATAAGCAACTACTGGCAGATCTATGAAAAAATTTCTCGTTTTATACATGGCGCCGAGCGCGGTCTTGGCAGGATGGATGCAGAAGCCTGAAGCAGAGCGCAAGGAGGCCGAGGCTAAGATGATGAGTGAATGGGATGCGTGGACTGCATCTCATAAGGACGTATTCGCCGACATCGGCGGTGGTGTTGGCAAGACGGTGCGCGTCACCAAAGCAGGATCCGCTGATACCAAGAACGACATCATGCTCTACACGATCGCGCAGGGTGATTCGCAAGAGGCAGTAGCAAAGATTTTTGAAGGTCATCCGCACTTCGGCATTCCCGAAGCCTCGATCGAGATCATGGAGCTCCATGCGATGAGAGGTCAGGTATAAAAGCCCGGTGGTATCTTATGAAAATATCTTCCGGAACAGTCCACCCGGTGCCTCCTGATTTGAAGAAAGCGCTTGCTGCTTCGCCCAAGGCGCTTGCCAAATGGGAGGACATTACACCCCTTTCACGCAACGAATGGATCTGCTGGACCATTTCGGTAAAGCTTGAAGCGACGCGAAAGGATCACGTCAAAAGGACGGTCTCGGAACTTATCGAAGGTATGCGCCGTCCGTGCTGCTGGATCGGCTGCATTCATCGCACCGATAAAGCGATTAGCCCGTCGGTGCAGGGGATACTCAATAAGAAGAAAAGCGTTAAAAAGTAGACTGTAGACTAAAGTGTCACCATCACTTCGGATGTCCAATGGAAATAAGCAGAAGATTGTATGGCTTGTGCAGCCCTTTGAACTGACCTTTTCAAAAGGCCGGTATTATGCTATAATAATGGCAGATCGAACCTTCGTTCGACAAGCTGTGAGGAAATGAGTCATGGAACAGTCATTGGTGATTGCTTATATTGCGCTTATAGAGATTCTCCTATGTATTTTCTTCCAGGCGGGAATCTTTACATTCATTTGTGCTCTTGTAATTTTGCCGGCTGGTGCAGTGGCCCTGCAGGTACGGACCAAGCACCTAGTGCTACTATCATCAGAAGCGGTTGAGTTCTGGTTGAGTTACTTTGTAACAGTTATAGGGGTATATATTCTCCTTCTGTCCGTCTATTATTTCTACGAAAAGTTAATTAGAAAAAATCCGACTTCAAGAAAATCCTGACTTGAGGAAACTACATCACAAGCAGACAAAAGATCATCAGGCCCTTTTCGGGCCTTTTGTTTTGGTGCTCTAAAGTGGAGTGCTGATGAGGTAAACAAGTGTTATAATAATAAAACTATGACCGAAAAAGTAACCAAAAAAATCGTATTGGCTGGCGGCTGCTTCTGGGGACTCGAGGATTTGATCCGCGATCAGCCGGGAGTCGTCAATACCGAGGTCGGCTACACCGGTGGATCGGTTGACAATCCAACGTACCAAAATCACACCGGCCACGCTGAAGCCGTCGAGATCGAATATGATCCTGCAGTAACGAATTACAAAAAGCTTCTCGACTTCTTCTTCCAGATCCACAACCCAACGACCTTGAATCAGCAGGGAAATGATTACGGCACTTCGTATCGCTCTGCGATCTTTTATGGCAACGAAGAAGAGAAGAAAGAAGGCGAAGACTTCATCAAGATCGTGAATGATTCCAAGCGCTGGCCGAAGCCCGTCGTCACGACGCTCGAACCTTTGACCAAATTCTATAAAACACCAGGCTCTGCCTAGTAATGCAGTAGTAAAGGTCAATATGCAGCTCGACCATGTCCACCTGGTGATCATCATTCCGCCGCGAGTTTCTGTTGCCGAAGTCGTGAAGTTCCTGAAGTCGCAATCAGGCAAGATACTCAAGGCGAGATTTGCTTTTCTCCACCAAGTATTCTGGGGCAGGGAGGGTATCTGGTCACGCGGCTACTGCGTCTCGTCCGTGGGGCTCGATGAAAAGCAAATTCTCGCCTACGTTACCTACCAAGAGAAATTAGACAAAGGGCAACTGAAGCTCGATATCTAGATGGGGAAGCCCCCAGCTCCTGCTGGGGGAGGTTCACTAAGTAATATTTTCTTATGCTCATCATCAAACTTATCATCTGTGCGATCGTCGCAGTTGTGCTCGGGATCCTGTGGTACGGGCCGCTTTTCGGCAAGCCGTGGCGGCAGACAATGGGCGTCTCAGACGCAGAGGTCGAACGTGCCAAGAAAGACCCGGCAATGAAGCGCAAAATGATGAAGAGCGCTGCTATCGCTGCCGTAGGTGCGATCATCACTGCCTTCGTACTGAGTCGCGCGATATTTATCGGCAGTACTGTGGAAGGTCTCATGCCCATCGACGCGGCGTTCCATTTCGCCTTCTGGAACTGGCTCGGCTTCGGCGTACCCGTGCTCCTCGGCGCGGTACTCTGGGAGAACAAGACATGGAAATGGTGGCTGATCACGATCGGGTATTATCTCGTGTCGTGGACATTGATGTGTCTCATCTTGGTGGCCTAAAGAAGCTCTCCTTTATGAATATGAAATACAAAGTTTGTAGCCGCGGGCACAAATACACCGGCTCGGGCGTATGCTCGGTTTGTTGGCCGGGCGGCCGCAAGAAAAAGAAGACTGCAAAGAAAAGAGGGGTATAATGAAGACATGCATCAATATTCTCTTTGGATCTCAGGGCTGATCGCCTTAGTAGCTTCTTTGGTCGTGAATGCTGTTATCGATACTCTTTTCTTTCCTTTTACCGGCGTGCCGAGCACGGTGATGACCTTCAATCTTGCCGGGCCGACCGGAGTCTTTACTGCGCTAGGAGTCATCGGTGCCACGATCGTCTACGCGATCGTCAGGCGCTTTGCCCATAACCCCAACCGCACCTTCACTTGGATCGCGGTAGTCGTCTTGCTCGTCTCCTTTATACCTGACATCCTCGTGCATGATCTAGGACCGATGTTTGCTCAGATCACGACTGGCGGCGTAGCACTTCTCATGAGTATGCACATCGCCTGCGCACTCGTCACTGTGTGGACGCTCACCATGCTGACCAAGCCCGGCGCCGCTCAAAGACAAGGCGCTCTCTCGTAAGAGAATCGAGGTCTGACCTTGTCTTATTGAAGCTTCGCAGTGCGTTCTGATATACTTGACTGGTATGGCACTCGAACACGGCGGTGGACATGATAAGAAAGAAGCGCACAAGGGGAGCGGATGGCTTGAGAAAACCCTGAAAAGTATCGGGTTGGGTCTCGGCGTACTTTTGGCGGGACCCACGATACTCGCGAGCTTGCTCGCGCTGCCGCCGTATCTGCTTGCAGTCGGCGCCGGAGCCTTTTATCTCGGCAAGAATTCCTGATGCGATCATTGGTATGATGTCTGAACAGCAGATCATGCAGGAGTTGCGTGCCAAAGGCACGCGCGAACGCGACATACCGCAGGTGATGCGCGATGTCGGCACGCTCATCATCGGCCGCACGATGGCTTTGATCCTTGCGCCCTTGCCGGAGGCTGAGCGCGCGCATCTCTCGGAGAGTGCACCCACGGTTGTCGAGGCGTATTTCAAAGAACACCCTGAACTCCTTGCCGGCATGACCCAGGAGCGCTTCGATACCATTCACGACGACACGTGGCGCGAATACTTCGAAGCAGCCGCCTGACCTAGCACGCATTTTCTTTGCTATAATCGCGGCATGCCGGAGCATACGCAGAGCGGATCGCAAACAGGCACGATGGTGTGCCCGCAATGCCACCAGAGCGTCCTGCCGAGTTATTATTTCTGTCCCAATTGCGGCAAAAATCTCCATGAGCCGCCTCTCCCGACCGACACCTTCACACAGGCGTGGATCTACGGCTTCAGTATCGTCCTGCCCGTCCTGTGTTTCCTCTTTATATCGAGATGGCCCGGCATGAAGTATTACCGTTCGGATGACCCCAAGGCGAAGATGATCGGACAGATCGCGTGGATCCTCATCATATTCTCGACGCTCGCAACCATGTGGTACGCATACGTCTGGACCGAAAACGCGATCAACTCATCGGTAGCGAGTATCAACTCAGACATGCAGTAAGCGAGTCCGCGTGCTACACTATTTTCTTGAAGTATTTCCGATATGGGGCATAAAAAAGAGCAATCAGTTGTGAGTGAGCTGCCCTATGCAGCGATAGTGGGGCTCGTCATCGCTCTGGCGATCGCATATCTGGTTTTCAATTACACGCCGCTTTTCGCTCAGACGTCGCATTTGAGTTATGTGCGCTCCATGGCCTCGAGTACGGCCGCTTCGACCACTCCGCTCTCGACGATCGCTCCCTTGAACCGCGCGGATTATCTTGCGCGGCTCTATGCGCTCGCGCATCGCGCCGAACCGACTGCTGCTTCTAGTACTACTGCGACATCCTCTCCGCAATCCGCTAGCTCAACGAAGAATTATCTCTGGCCGGTGAAGCCCATCGTCTATCCGCTCGCCGGCGCGCTTCTGCCTTTCAACCGCATCGTTTCGTACTACGGCAATTTCTACTCGGCAGGCATGGGTGTCTTGGGTGAATATCCGGAGGGTCAGGTCTTGCAGATGCTTGCTTCGACCACTGCTCAATGGAAGCGTGCCGACCCGACGACTCCCGTCATCCCGGCGATCGAGTACATTGCGGTCACAGCACAGGGCTCAGCCGGCGCTGACGGCAAGTACCGCCTGCGCATGCCTGATAGCCAGATCGACAAGGCGATCGACATGGCTTCCCAAGCCAACGGCATCGTCATCCTCGACGTGCAGGTCGGCTTGAGCAACGTGCAGACCGAAGTGCCGCTCTTGCAGAAATATCTCTCGATGCCGCAGGTGGAGCTCGCCGTCGATCCTGAGTTTGATATGCACGGGAGCGAAGCGCCGGGCACGGTGATCGGCACCATGAGCGCGAGCGACATCAACTGGACGATCAACTATCTCGCACAGCTCGTGCAACAAAACAACCTGCCGCCCAAGATCCTGGTCATTCACCGCTTCACCGAAGACATGGTCACCGGTTACAAGAATATCGCGCCAGTCCCGGAGGTGCAGGTGGTCATGGATATGGACGGTTGGGGAGGCCAGCAGAAGAAGATCGGCTCGTATACGTATTTCGTCGAGGATGAGCCGGTAGAATTTGCCGGTATGAAGCTCTTCTACAAGAACGATCTACGACCGCCGTCGACCGGTATGCTCACTCCGGCACAAGTGCTCAACCTCACGCCTGCACCGATTTTCATCCAATACGAGTAATGCGCGGCGGCGCGCTGTTCATCCTGTGTGACGGGCCATCTGGTATACTAAATACTTAACCTTATCAGAGAGCTTGTATATCCCTATGAGTAAATGGATTATCGGGGTAATCGTCTTGATCATTATCATCGGTAGCGCTTGGTATTGGTATACCTCGGTACCGGGCTCTTCCGTTCCTTCTACTGCGGAAGCGTCGTTCTCGGCACCATCTGCCACCACCACGCCGGAGACCGGCGGCTCTTCGGCCTCGACCATTTCTGTCTCGACCGACCCGACACTGGGGAGTTATCTCGTCGCAGGCAACGGCATGGCACTCTATGAATATTCAAAAGACATGGTCGGCATGAGCATGTGCACTGGTACCTGCGCGATCACGTGGCCTCCGTATGTAGTCGCGTCTTCGTCGCCCTTGACCGCCGAGGACGGCGTGGCTGGCGAACTCACGACTATTGAGCGCAACGACGGCACGTATCAGGTCGCCTACAACGGCTTGCCGCTCTACTATTATTCCGAAGACACAAAGCCCGGCGATACGACGGGTGAGAATGTCGGCGGCACCTGGACCGTCGCGCAGCCGTAAAAGCGTGTGAAAAAGACAGTGAAGACTTCTTGGGGCAACGTGTCTGAATGGTACGACGAATATCTTGAGAGTGCCGATACGTATCAGGAGAAGGTGATCGCGCCCAACCTCCTGCGCATCCTTGCATTGCGCCGCGGCGAGCGCGTGCTCGACATTGCGTGCGGCCAAGGATATTTTACGCGTCTCTTTGCAGAGGCCGGGGCGCGTGCCGACGGCGCCGACATCTCAGCAGAGCTTGTCGAGATAGCCCGGAAGCGTTCGCCGGAAGTGCGTTATCATGTAGCCTCGGCGACCGACCTTGCCTTTGCGGTTGAAGGCGAATACGATGTCGCGTCAATCATTTTGGCGCTTCAAAACATCGAAGATATGGACGAAGCAATCGCCGAGGCATCGCGTATCCTCAAGACAGGCGGGCGCTTCATCCTCGTACTCAATCACCCCGCCTTTCGTTCGCCCAAGCGCTCGAGCTGGGGCTACGACGAGACGGCAAAAGTACAATATCGACGCGTCGACGCGTATCTTTCTGCCTCGCATGAAAAGATCGCGATGCATCCGGGCGAGAGGGCAAGCGAGACGACCGTTTCCTATCATCGATCTCTGCAAGATATTTTCAAATCATTGACCAAGAGCGGCTTCGTTATGACGCGTCTCGAAGAGTGGATCTCCCACAAGAAAAGCGAGAAGGGTCCGCGTCAAGCGGCTGAAGATCGAGCGCGCAAGGAAATACCGCTTTTCCTGATGCTTGAGGTACGCAAGGTCTGATACCGTGGTATCATGAAGCATTATAGTTAAGCACCGCGCTTATGAAGCATCATCTCAATCGTGCCAGCAGGTTTTGTTATAGCAGGTCGATGGGCTTGCTGCTCATCCGCCTCGCGACCGGCCTTATATTCCTCACTCACGGATGGATGAAGATCCAAGATACCGCGATGGTCTCGGGCATGCTCATGCATATGGGCGTCGCGGCCCCGAGCCTCTTCGGACCGTTCATCTCTTGGCTTGAGGTAATAGGCGGTCTCGCGCTCATCCTCGGCGTCCTCACGCGGCCCTTCGCAGTTGCACTCGGCATCGAAATGCTCTTCGCGATCTTCCTTACTGGTTTGAGTAATGGCTTTGGTCCGCACGACCTCGAATTTATACTCATGATGTGTTCGTTTGGCATCGCGCTTGCGGGCTCCGGCCGCTACGCGATCTGGAAGATGGAATGCAAAAATTGCGGCGCAATGCTCTGCGACTCGCAAGAGTGTCCTGGCAGCCAAGATTAAATAAGTATTAAAGCCAAGCCAACGAGGTCGAACCTTGTAGGTACTAAACCTTGTAGGTACTAGTTGATAGATCTCGAATAGGGTGGCAGTATAAGTAGCAGTAACCCTCAAGAGGCAAGGAGAGTAGGATGTTCACATCGAGAAGGTTTGTCCGCAGTGCGTGGGGCTGTTTGTTCGTAGTACTTATTGTTTGTATTGGGGGTAGCTATTACGCTTCTCAATATCGAAAAGACGTCGCACGGGCGTATGGGGAGTGTCGGATGGTCCACGGCAGACCGTCAAGACAGCATAGCGACTACGAGCGGCTGTATTCTTGCAGCTGGTCTCCCGATGTCTACGCTTCACGAAGCTCCGAAGTAGATCAATGGTGCGTGGCTCATGGCGCTCATGTGAGAAGTGACGATCTCATCGGTACCGCAATTTGCGAACTTAAACACGATTCGAAACCCTACAAACATGTAGGGGTAATTTGATCAATCTGATGCTGCACCAAAACCGCTTCGTCGCAGAGACCGCCACACCGGTCTCTCGGTGAGGCGGTTTTCTGTTTATTGCTCCAGCAGTACTTAGAGTCCGAGACTCGCGAGGAATTTGGCGAGTTCAGCGCCTTCGATCGCGCGGTACGAGCTTTTGGACAGGCTGCCGAGGACGATGCTCATGACGCTCAGACGCTTGAGCTCGGTGACTTCATTGAAGAGTGCGACGCACATGCGGCGGATCTGGTGCGTCTTGCCTTCGGTGATCGTGATGCGAAACCTTTTCTCGCCGAGCACCTGCACCTTGGCGGGCTTGGTCGTGTATCCTTCGATATCGACGCCGCTTTCCATCTTTTCCTTGAAGCTCGTGCGAAGCGGTAGCTTTGTCTTCACCTCGTAGGTCTTCTCGTGCTCGTATTTGGGATTGAGCAAGCGGTCGGTGATGCGGCCGTCGTTGGTAAGGATGATGAGACCACTCGAGTCCTTATCAAGCCTGCCGATGGGGAAGAGCTTGAGCTTCTGCAGATCCTTGGGCAAGGACTTCACGATGTCTTTTTCGTCGCGCGTCTGCGCGAGCGTGATGAGGCCGATCGGCTTGTGATACGCGAAGTACGCATAGGTCGGCATCTTGCCGCTGCGTCGCACTTCGACAGAGTCGTTCTCGCCGACCTGGTCGCCGAGCTGCGCCTTCTTGCCGTTGAGAAAGACCATGCCCTTCTCGATGAGCTGGTCTGCACCGCGACGTGTGCCGTGGCCTTGCTGGGCGAGGTATTGATTGATACGCATGGCTTAAAATATACCTCTTTTTGAAATATTGACAAGCACATAATAATATTCCAATATATCGGCCAGTTGGTCTGGTGACCCACCACGGAGGAAAAGATGTCGATACATGCTGCTAAGCCGATTGTCGAAGTTTGCCTTTTGCCTTTCGAATGGGAGGAAAAGGACTTCTAGCGATTCATGGAAAGCCTTGTCGCCACCGCAATATCGGTTGATGCCTTGGGAGTCAAGACACAACAAGACATTCTCGTACCCTTCCCGAAAGACGGAATGACTTTCGGGCTCGGTACTGAAATCGTCGTAAAGATTCACTTGCCGGCGCACGTCGCGACGAACGCTGAAATCGAAAACGAAGTTGCGGATGCGATCTTCGCGGTTGTGCAGAAAACGTTCCCTAAAGCGTACGTACAGTGCATGGTGTACAAGTTCAGTACCGAGCACGGATATCGCGCAACGGGAATGGGTGAAAGGGCTGTAAACATTGCCCCTTTACCAAGTGAGATCGAAAGACTCCAGATTTCTGGGCGGTGTAAGGCGCATTATTCTGGCACATGGCTTCGACCTGCTATTCTTACGGGTGTTGAAGTGGACCAAATCATACAACGCTTGTCACGGGTTTCAGTAGAGGAGGTGCGCAATCTTTTGATAGTGCACGGAAATCGTCCATACAGTATCCGTTCCAATGCGCGCGAGGCGCTCAGGCGTGCTTTGCAACATCCAATTTCTGGAAAATACTACCGATTGGCAGTTGGGGGTAATAGAAAAGGTAACTACGCTTCACAGTTATGGGAGGTTCAACCACCTGGAAGGTAATTGCGGCCGGCCAAACACAAAGTCGCCTTCGGGCGGCTTTCTTTTTATGTGGATCTGAAATCGCATCCTATTTACAATCAAAATCAGGCATGCTATAGTGGCGATATCGGTATCTCGCCCCTTTAGCGCGCTGACACCGCGCTGCTAGCTTTCAATTTTCAATAAAGAAAGCGTGTGACTGGCAGTGAATTAAGTAAATTATATGAGTACAACAACAGAGGATCGGCCTGTGGCCGGTCAGACCTTCCATGAGCTCGGCATTGCGCCGGGAATATTATCAGTCGCGGACCGGCTCAAGCTCTTGAAGCCGACCCCAATTCAATCCAAGGCGATCCCGCAGGCCTTGCTCGGTCGCGACGTCATCGGCGTCGCGCAGACAGGTACAGGGAAGACGCTCGCCTTCGGCATCCCGCTCATCCAGCGGCTTGAGGAAGCGAAGCGTGAAAACAAAAACGCGCGAGCCCTCATCCTCTTGCCTACGCGCGAGCTCGCGCTGCAGGTATACGAGACACTTGGCGCCTTCGCGAAGCCGCTTGGACTTCGTGGTGCGATTCTCATCGGCGGCGCCTCGATGAACCCGCAGATTGCCGACTTACGCCGCAAGCCCGACATCATCATTGCGACGCCCGGTCGTCTCATCGACCATATGGAGCAGGGTATCTTGAAGCTTGATGGCGTCTCGATCCTCGTCCTCGACGAAGCTGATCGCATGCTCGACATGGGCTTCTGGCCGCAGATCAAGCGCATCATTGCTGCGGTGCCGAAGGAGCGCCAGACGCTGCTTTTCTCGGCAACGCTCTCGCGAGAGATCACTGACCTTGCACGCTCCCACATGGTGACGCCGCTCTCCATCGAGGTCGCGCCTCCGGGCACGACTGCCGACAAGATCGCGCAAGAATTCTATCATCGTCCGCAAGGACCAGAAAATGCAGTTGCTCGAGCAAGTGCTTGCGCGCTTCTACGGCAGTGCGATCATCTTCGTGCGTACCAAGCACAGCGCTACGCGCATCATGAAAGGCATCAAACAGATGGGACATAGTGCGGCGGAAATTCATTCCAACCGTTCGCTTGCACAGCGGCGCGAAGCCCTCGAAGGCTTCAAGAGCGGCAAGTACCGCATCCTCGTTGCGACAGACATTGCGGCTCGCGGCCTCGACGTGAAGGGCATCGAGCTTGTCGTCAACTACGACATCCCGGGGGCTAGCGAAGATTACGTGCACCGCATCGGACGCACCGCGCGCGCGGGAGCCGAAGGTATTGCTATCTCGTTTGCGACCTCGGACGAGCGCCGTACCTTGCGCGACATCGAGCGCCTCATCAGAAAGCAGATCACAATCTCGCAGACGCCGGAGCTTCCACCCGCGCGCATGGCCCCGCAGTCTTCGCATGACGAAGAGCGCCGAGCTCCGCGCCGCTCCACTGGGAGTTACCGCGGCCGTTCCTCGCGTCGCTACTAGGCGTATAATCGTCATATGAGTACTCCTCATGAGACGAATCTTGAAAAGGGGACTCGCACAGCTTTTGCGGGTCTTCTTTTTTTGCTGGTGCTTTCTTTGTGCGCACTGATCTATCAAGGGCTGCAGATCCGCGCCGCTCAGATGGATGCGCTGCGCGCGCAATTTTACGCGAGCCACCGTCGTCCGCCGCTCACCGACACGAGCCTTATCCAGTCGTGGATGACATACGATTATGTCGGTCATCTCTATGGTCTGCCGCCGGACTATCTCAAGACCACGCTGCATATCCTCGACGGTCGCTATCCAGCAGTGACGATCGGTGAGAGTGCTAAAGCGCAGCACCTCGACGCACCGACCATGCTAGGGCAGGTCCGACAATCCATCTCGCAATACATCGCTTTGCACACTTCTACGAGCACCAGCGCGACGAGTACATGAATTCCATTGCCACGCTCCTACTCTCTTGGCTGCTTCTCTACAAATACGCGCTTCTGCTCGTAGTTTTCTTTCTTTCGGCGCTCGCGCTGCCGCTTCCCGGCAACACGATCCTGCTCGCCTCCGGCGCGTTCGTGAGCCAGGGCTATATGAACCCGTGGCTCGTGCTCGCGTCGGTCTTCGCAGGCAACGTGCTCGGCGATCTCTCGGGGTATTGGCTCGCGCGTCGCTACGGTGAAGTCGTGATCGACAAACTCCGCATCAAGCGCTCGTATCTCTCGGCGGTCGAGCAATACGTCCGCATGCATCCCGGGCCCACTATTTTCCTCTCGCGCTTTGGTGGTTCGCTTGACCCGGTGGTCAACGTGCTTGCAGGGCTCGTCGATGTGCCCGCCGGTCTCTTCTTGGCGTATGACGCCTCCGGCAATATCGTCTCGCTTGGCCTCGTGCTCTACCTTGGCTATACGCTCGGCGATTATTGGCAGTCGTTTTCCGGCGTCATATCGATCGTCGGGTGGATCATGTTTGTGATTCTCGCACTCATCGCACTCGTCGTGATCTTTCGCAAGCAGTTGCGTCTGACTGAAATCTCTTTTGTGAAGCGCTTGCTCGCCTACGTACGCACATTCACGCGACGAAAGATGTAGCGAGACCATCATGCTATATCTTGGCATTCAAGCGCGTTATGCGTGCGTTGTAAGATTGCTACGGCGAGAGCGTCTTTATCCGCAGAGACGGTTTGCAAAGTTGATAGTGCGCGCTAGCATGGAGTGGGGATTCTACTACTTATTAAAGAGGGAAAATTTATTTAAAGTACGCACATATATGACAACTTTAGGCAAATCGTTGGTCGCGATCATCGTGGTGGCAATAGGTGTTATCGGCTGGGCGTGGTGGGATTATTCATACAACAATTCGGCCCCAGATATGGCGACAGCAACGGCTCCGACCACGGCAGGCACGTCAAGCGGCATGGCGACAGACACGCCGCCACCGACGAGTACCGGTACAGGATCTTCAGCTCAAGCCTCGGGCGCAAGTCAGATTTCATCAGGTGATGATTCAGACGCATCGCTCAACGGAGATCTCAATTCGATCGATACCCAGATGAACGCCGCCAACAGCGACTCTGCTTCCGCCGACCAAAGCTTCAATGATCAGCCAGTACAGCAGGGTCAATAATAATTAATAATTAAAATCGTATCTAGTATCGTATGAAAAATAATCTCACAACGGCAGCAACGGCGGGAATCCTGTTACTCTCGATCGCTTCGCCCGCCTTCGCGCAAAACATAACCACGGGCATCTCGGCTGATGCCGTAGTGACTGCAGGCAACACGAGTGTCGGGGCCTCAGCTTCATCCTCCGCCAAAGTGCAGGCACGCATGCAAAACATCGTCACGCGTGCAGGTCAAGAGATCACGCGCCGTATTGACATCCTCAACCAGCTTTCCACCAAAGTGCAGGCGATGGTCCATGTCGATGCCAACGAAAAGTCCTCGATCGCCTCGATGGTCTCCACTCAGGTGAGTGCTTTGCAGTCGCTCCAGAGTAAGATCTCGGCCGATACCGACCTGACGACACTCAGGACAGACGTACAATCGATCACGCAAGGGTATCGCATCTTCATGCTGGTGGTCCCGCAGGGTTCTATCGCGGTTGCTTCCGACAAGATCCAAGATGTGAGCCAGATGATCTCGGCACTTTCTCCCAAGCTCGCGGCTCGCATCAGCGCTGCACAGAGTAGTGGTGCCAACGTGACGGCACTCTCTGCAAGCCTCTCTGATATGAACACGCAGACGACCAACGCCACTACCGCGGCACAGGCTGCCGTCTCAGAGACCGCATCGCTCATGCCCGACAACGGCAATGCTTCCGTCGAAGCGAGCAATACGGCCGCTCTTAAGGACGCGCACTCCAAGATCCAGGCTGCACTTGCTGATCTCAAGACAGCACGAGCTGACGCAGGCTCTATCGTGAAGGGGCTTAAGGGACTCGATGCCTCCGGTAGCGCAAGCGCCTCTTCGAGCGCAACGACGCAGTAGCACTCGATACCAACCTATACAGCATCGAGGCCGAGTACCGCGGTGTGATACAATCATCGTCATGAAAAACATCCTTCTCATCATCGCCATAGCACTCGTGATACTTGCAGCGTTCCTCTACTATGACGGGCGGATGTCTTCTACTGCGGTCGTCACGCCTCCTCAGCAGGCGACCAGCACCACCTCAGAGATCCCACCTACAATCATTTCTGGCACGCCTTCGGCCCTGTATCAAGACTCTACTTACGGCTTCAGTATTGCCTACCCGGCGACCGCCTCCATTGAGACGCCGGATAGCTATAGTTTTGGCGGCTATTTGCCCCTCACTCAGACGCCGGTCGTCGGCCTCGCGCTCCCGCAGAGCCTATTCACCGGCACCAATCTCGGTGAGGCAGGAGTCTATATCGGCGCTACCACGACCCCCGCGATCGTCGCGGTGTGCTCACAGGCCGATTCCATGGCCGCAAACGAGCGAGCAGTTGCCTCGACGACTATCAGCGGCACGCCGTTTAGCGTCTTTAGCTCGACGGACGTCGGCGCCGGCAACATCTATGACGAGACCATCTACCGCGGCGTCGAGAACGGTGCCTGCTTCGAGATAGTTGAACTCCTCCACTCGGGCAATATTGAGAATTATCCCAAGGGCAAGGTCACACAGTTCGATCGCTCCACATTTGAGAGCTATCTCGACGCCATGGTCAACTCTTTGGCCTTCGGGAGTAGTGCTGCGACGCAATAAGCGTTGAGTAACAGAGCGCCCGCCGCCATAGCACAGGCTTTTTGGGGGTCGTTCTTTTCTTGCTAGAAAAGAACTCTGTTAGCCCGCCTGCGCTGCAAAGACCCCAAAAAGCCTGTGCTATGCGGCGGGCGCGTACACCATCGTGGATAGACAAAATCAATTTCAAAGGTACTATATGCCCTCAATGGAATACCGACCCAGTGATAAGATTCTTGAACGATACGCCGATGTACTTGTCAACTTTGCCCTTGGTGGCGGCAAGGGGATACAGAAAGGCGATGTCGTCCGCGTGACCACACACGAGAGCGCGAAGCCCTTGTATGCGGCTCTCCAGCGCGCCATCCTAAAGAGCGGCGGCCACATGATCGGCAACTACCTTCCCGATGACGAGTCAGGCGAGGGCAACATCAATATGAGTGCCAATTTCTTCACGCTCGCGAAGCCCGAGCAGATCAAATTCTTCCCCAAGTCGTACCTCAAGAGTCTCGCCGAGACGGTTGACCACACGCTGTCGATCATCTCGCATACCGACCTGCAAGCCTTGAAGGGTATCAACTCCACCAAGATCATGATGCGCGGGCAGGCGATGAAGCCTTTGCATGATTGGTACGAAGAGAAGGAATATCGAGGGAAGTTCACCTGGACCTGCGGGCTCTACGGTACGCCTGCGATGGCACGCGAAGCGGGCCTGACCGAGGACGAATACTGGAACCAGATCATCAAGGCATGCTTCCTCGACGAGACCGACCCGATCAAGAAATGGCGCGAAGTCTACAAGAAGCTCGAGCAGTACCGCGCGAAGCTCAACGCGCTCGCGCCCAAGATCGACCGCCTGCATGTAGAAGGGGAGGACGCGGACCTGTGGGTCAAGCTCGGCGAGAAACGCCAATGGCTTGGCGGCGAGGGACGCAACATCCCGAGCTTCGAGCTTTTCACCTCGCCGGATTGCCGCGGCACCGAAGGCTGGATCCGCTTCAACCAGCCGCTCTACCGCTATGGCAACAAGATCGAAGGTATCGAGCTCGAGTTCAAGGCAGGCAAGGTGGTCAAGTCGCGCGCGAAGACCAATGAGAGTCTTCTCAAGGAAATGATAGCGACACCCGGCGCCAATGTCGTCGGTGAATATTCACTCACCGACCGCCGCTTCTCGCGTATCACCCGCTTCATGGCAGAGACGCTCTATGACGAAAACATGGGCGGCCCGCACGGCAACACGCATCTCGCACTTGGAATGAGTCACAAAGATACGTTCTCTGGCAATGTCGCGAAGCTCTCTACAGCACAGGCAAAAAGCTTAGGTTTCAACGATTCTTCGGTGCACACCGACATTATTTCTACTACACCACGTACGGTGACAGCCCATATGAAGAGTGGCAAGGCGCAGGTGATCTACAAGGGCGGCGAATTTGTCTTGTAGAATAAGGCTTTTCTATAGGACACCCTGTGTCCTTTATATTTGTCCATTAGAATCATCAAAAAAGCCCGCTTTTACGGGCTTTTTTGCACAGCGGGTGCGTTGACAGCGGATGTGGGCCAGATACAGTAGGGGGAGAACATTACCAAGTTTCTTTAAATATTTACGTATGACGATGACACGAGAAATGCGTGTTGGGCTGATTGCTCTTGCGATCATCCTTTCAAGCATTACGGTTTTGGGAAACCAGCGTGTGGCTCATGCGCAGACCGCGACAACCACTTCTACGAGTTCGGCAAGCTCATCGCAAGCAAGCATGATGGCGACATCGAGCATGATGATGGCAAGTACGACGACCACGTTGATGGTGGCTTCCTCGACAACCATGACAGCGACTGTGGTTCCAATGACGATGACGCCTATACCGACAGTCATGACACCGGCGACCACTACAATGCAATCGTGCGCCCCGTACCTTACCAGCTACATCCGCTTCGGAGCGACCAACGACAAGACGCAAGTCTTGAAGCTTCAAGTGTTTCTCGACAAGTTTGAGGGCGACAGCGTACCGCTCTCTGGCACGTACGACGAAGCTACGATGCAGGCCGTCGAAGCCTTCCAGACCAAGTACGCAGCAAGCGTGCTGACGCCATGGGGCATCACGCAGCCGACGGGCTATGTGTATCTCACGACTGAGCAGATGATCAACACGATCTACTGCGGCGGTCATACATCCTTCCCGCTCACCACAGAGCAAGAGGGACTTATCACCCAGTCGCATACCGAGATGATGAGTATGGGAGCTGCTGCTTCGTCGCAGACAGGCGAGGTGAAAGGTGCCAAGACCTCGAGTGCGGCGGCAAGTGACTCGGACAGCGGCAATACAGATATGATGGGCACGTCGAGTGATGATCTCTCGGCTTCGAGCTCACCGGTCAGTAGTCCCTTCGGGGGAGTCGGTAGTTTCTTCCACAATCTGTTCAGCCATTAGCGCTCACGAGAGCACAGACACTATGACAAAAGACCGCCGTATGACACGGCGGTCTTTTGTTTTCTGACGAGACGGTGCGGGCACCTCACGCGGCATATGTATTTTGGGGTCTTTGCAGCGCGGCGGCGCGAAACAGAGTTCTTTTCTAGCAAGAAAAGAACGACCCCAAAATGCATATGCCGCGTGAGGTGCTTCTAAGGAAAGATTCATTGACACAAAACGTCCCATTAGATAGCATCGCGAGGACTCACGAAGGAGGTCGGAGCGGGTCCAAGACTGACAGCTTTACGCTGGTTTCCCTAGGTTTTGGGCCCACTCCGGCCTCTTTTTAATTATACCGTCAGTAGTCGCGATTCATTTCAATACATCGGTTGCGGCGCAGTCCGCATATTCGTATCAAAAAAACAGCCCCGGAGATTCCGGGGCTGGGGGCTTACTTATAGGTTCCTGTACCCTTGGGTTGTCCACGCTTCTTCGGAGGCGCGCGATAGTTCGGACTGACTTCTTGTGTCGCAGTGTCCCGAAAAGGCGCACTTCTTGGCAGGAAGACTTTTTTTCTACCTCTTACGGTGCTTGGTGAAGCCTTGCTTGGCAGTGTCGCAGCTAGGGCCCCCATTCGCTGCGACCTATCGCCATACCGTGCATGATGCGAGAAGGTGTAGCGCATTGACCTGCCGATTTGGAAATACGGGAATTTTTTCCCCGTCGCCTTGCTCAAGCTCTCCAATGCTTCTTGCGAGGACATCATTTGTATCAGAGCTATTTCGGGGATGAGAATCTCAAGCGCACGATGCAGTAGGGCATGTTCAGAGTATGAGAGGCCAGCTACTTCCTCTCCCGTATCGCGATGCAAGCTTTGGATCAGTTTTGCAAGCTCGGTGAGGTTGCCGCTTGCGAGCATTGCTTCATAGCCGATCGCACGTTTGTTCCACAGTCCTTTTTTGCGTCTCGACTGCTTTTCCGGGACCTTAAGTATCGCTACGACCTTACCCACATCGGTGATTCCTCCGATGGCGCGCAAGCCGACGTCTTTGATAGTACTGACCGGAGTCCTGATGGTGCCGTTATCGATACGTATCGCATAGCACTCGACGGTAAATTCGGCAGCTGTCTCGAGGTTGATGTCTATGATCTGTCCGACCCCATGGACGGGGTGTACGACGAACTGCCCCTTCTTGAAGGGCAATGCTCTACGAGGTTTATCCAACATAGCGAGCCTCCTTAGAAGGGTTGCGGATATGTGAATGAGCGAATCTTGCTGCCCACTACTCTAGCACGGAGGACTTATTCCATGAATGATGGCTCTCAGTAAAGGAAAGCCCCGAAGCGGGTCCGGGGCATTGGGGTAGGAGTGCAGCCTGTCACACGGTAGTGAGGCTGAGCAGCGCGATACTGACGAGGAGCATGACTCCCCAGCGATTTAGGGTAAAGGTTTGAAACATCTCCGCCGGGCTTCTCTCGAAGCGCATCAGGTGAACGGTCATTTCAGGTCTCCTTGTGTGGGCCTTTTTGCACTGTAATCATCAAGGCAATAATGTCAAATATCTGCCCAAAAGACCCCCTTTGGCTTATAGACTAGGATCTCGGCACGATTTGATTATCGGTGATTTACGTGGTATGGTCTTGCGGAAGGTCAAGCGCTCATCCGAGCCTCCTATGGTATCCCGATCCACAGACAGTACAGCCGCGCTCTTCTGGAGCGATTTCTTCTCATCGAGTACTATTATTTTTGCGGGCTCGTTTCTTGCCAATGTCATCAACTACGTCTTCACGCTCCTCATGAGCCGCATCCTCGGCGTGGAGACCTTCGGTGAAGTGGCGACGCTGATCGGCCTCCTCACGGTGATCTCGGTGCCGTCATCCGCTTTCACTATGCTCATGGCGCGCGAGGTGGCGACTCGTACGGGCAAGGATGATGAAGTGCACGCGCTTTTCATGCTCTTGCGCAAGTATGCATGGGGGATCGCGCTCATGGCGTGGATCGTCTTCCTCATCCTGATACCGTTCCTCTCGTCTTTCTTGCACATCTCCATCGCACCGTTTCTTATTTTTAGTTTGGTCATTCTCTTCATGACGCCTAGCGCTCTGCAGAGCGGCACACTTCAGGGGCTGCAGGAGTTTTTCACCATCTCCAAGCAAAACGTCCTGAGCGCGTGCGCGAAGCTCTTCATCTCGCTCGCGCTCGTCTATGTCGGGTTTTCTATCATTGGGGTCGTGATCGCACTCGTGTGCGCGCAATGCATCAGCTGGCTCTACGGGTATCTCATGACGCGCCGCAGGCTCGCACAGAGCGCTTCCGCATCAAGCATTGCGCCCGACGTCTCGTTCCGGGCGCTGTATCTGTCGCTTCTTCTCACTACCTTTCTCATCGCGCTTCTCTCCAATACCGACCTTCTCTTGGCGAAGCATTTCCTCAGTGCCGACCAAGCAGGTGAGTATGGCGCGCTCTCGACCATGGGCAACATCATCATCTACGGCATCGGCGCCTTCACGACGGTGCTCCTGCCACTTGCGGCAAGCGCGCGGGCCAAGGGCGAGGGCGACGAGAGGCGCATACTTCTGATCTCAAGCGTCATCATCGCTGTGTGTGCCTGCGCGGCATGGCTTCTCTTCACTCTCGTGCCTGGCGTATTCATCTCGCTCGTTTTTGGCGCCAAGTATCTCTCCATAGCGCCGCTTCTGAGCCGCTACGCCTTCGCGGAGGGCTGTACTGCGCTCTCGCTCGGCCTCATCAATTACTTCGTGGCGGTGCGCAACTCCTCCTTCCTCTACGTGCTCGGCGCGGCCATTCTCGCTGAGATCATCCTGATGTACCTGTACCATTCCTCGATAGCATCCGTCGCGACGATGCTCGTCGTCTCCGCACTCTTGCTTCTCGGCGGCCTTCTCGCTAATCTGCTCGTGCTCCTGCGCAAGCAAGACGCGCCACAAACTGTATGAAAAAGATCTCGATAGTCGTTCCCATCTACAACGAAGAGCGAAATGCCCCGCTACTCTTCGACGCGTTGAAGAAAGTAACAGGGGGGGGTCCGGTACTTTCGTACAATTGGGAATTCGTATTCGTTAACGACGGTTCAACGGACGGGTCTGCCGAGGCCCTCGCAGCGATCGCCACCACAGATCCTCGCGTTGTGATCGTGGAATTCACGCGCAATTTCGGCAAAGAAGCTGCGACGAGCGCGGGACTGCGCGCTGCCTCGGGAGACGCGGCTGTTCTCATGGATGCGGATTTTCACCATCCGCCCGAAGTCATTGTGCAACTCATACAAGCCTGGGAGAGTGGTGGTGAGATCGTGATGGGCGTACGACGCAGCAATGGCGAGCGCGGCCTCTTGAAGAAGATGGGCTCGCGCGCTTTCTATGGAGTCATGAAGGCGATCGGCGAGACGCAGTTCGTGCCGCAATCGACGGACTTCTGCCTTATCGATCGCGTCGTACTCGACGAATTCAACAAGCTCACCGAGCACAACCGCATCACGCGCGGCCTCTTGCTCTGGCTCGGCTTTCGCCAGACACTTGTAGAATTTGATGCTGCACCACGGCGCGAAGGCGAGCCTGGATACTCGTTTAGCAAGCTCGTTCACTTGGCACTCTATACTTTCGTGCAGCACAGCCTTTTGCCGCTGCGCGTCGCCGGATACCTCGGCATCACGATCACGATATGTTCGGGAATTTTCGGCGTCGTCGCATTTGTCAACCAGTACATCTTCCCCCAGGCGATAATCCCGCACATGTATCTCTCGGGCACGGCGTTCTTGGGCACGCTCTGCATCTTTCTTGCCGGCATTCAGCTGATGTCGCTCGGCCTCATTGCGCTCTATATCGAGAGCATCCACCATGAGACGGCCGATCGTCCGCTCTATGTGGCACGCAGGCGAATCAATACCGAGGTTCTTGCACCCGCTCACAAAACTAAAAACAAGATTGTCTAACGCGGTATGAAAATCCTCTGGCTTACATGGAAGGATTTGGATCATCCCCGCGCCGGTGGCGCAGAAATCGTGCATGACCAACTCGCAAAACGATTGGCACGCGATGGCCACGAGGTTGTCTTTATCGTACCGAATTTTCCGGGAGGAAAGACGGAGGAATACAAGAATGGATACAAAATTATTCGTGTTGGTAATGGCCTTACAGTTTATTGGAAAGCATTCAGATTATATCGGAAGCAATTCAAAGGCTGGGCGGATCTCGTGGTGGATTCGTACTTCGTCGTGCCATTTTTTGCGAAATATTATGTACGCGAGAAAAATATGCTCATCGTGCACAACCTTTGCCGCGAAATCTGGTGGTATCAGATGTGGTTTCCCGCGAGCTTGGTGGGGTATCTACTTGAACCCCTGTATCTTCGCTTGATCAGTGACATGAAGGTAATCACCTTTGCCGAAAGCACTAGAAGGGAGCTTGAAAGCTTTGGTTTTCGAAATGAAAACATTTCGATAATCAGTGAGGGAATCGAGATTGAGCCCGTGGCAACGCTCGATGAGGTGTATAAATTCGATAAGCCGACCATACTCTCGCTCGGTTCGATCCGGGCAATGAAGCGTACCGATCACATTGTACGGGCATTTGAGATCCTAAAAAAAGATATACCTGAAGCTCAATTAATTGTCGCAGGTAAGCCAGACGGAGCATATGGAAGACGCGTAATGAAAATGATCAATAGGTCTCCATATGAAGACTCGATCGAATATCTCGGCGCCGTGAGCAAAGAGCAAAAGATTGAGCTTATGCGCAGATCGCATGTGATAGCGGTGACATCGGTGAAAGAGGGCTGGGGGTTGATCGTCACCGAAGCAAACAGTCAGGGCACACCGGCAGTCGTTTACGACGCCGATGGTCTTCGTGATAGTGTTCGTGACAATCAAACAGGGCTTGTTTGCAGTGAAAATACACCGAATCAGCTCGCTGATAAGCTCGATCTTTTGTTTGACCTAAGGGCAATAAGCGACGTCAGCTCACACAATTATGTTTCTTTGCAAAAAAAAGCGTGTGCATGGAGCAAACTCATCACTTTTGATAAAAGCTATAGCGAATTTTTGCATCTAATTGTATGAAAATATTTCATATTGAACTTGCAAAGATCGGAATGGGGATGAGTGGGGGAGAGACTTCCATGGTGGAGGTAATAAGATTTTTAAAGAAAAAGGATGTAAAGAATATCCTCATAACCACTGATAACGGAAAGCAGGTGTACGAGGGTCTTGGCTTAAGGGAAGATAAAAATTTGACTTACGTAACAATCGACTCGTATTGGACTGAAAAGAAGTTTCATTTATTTATATCCTATTGCATAAGACCTTTTCTGTTTTTAAAAATTAAACGATCGATTGTGTCTACAATTGAAAAGGAAGACATTTTAATGTGTCACTCGGAATTTATCCCCAATTTTTTTGCCTGCATGATGCTTTCAAAGTATTTTGCAAGGCAGTTTTATTGGTTCCATATGGCGAGTCCAAAACTATTTAGAGGATTCTTAGGCCAATATACAAACACTTTTCATTGGCCGAATCCACGCCTTATTCACTATATGCTCGGTCATGCACTTTATATTCCATTATCTAAACGTGGGAAAATCATATCCATCACACCTTATTACAGCATGCTGCCATGGAGAGAACGACCACGTGCTCTCCGAAGAGCAGATAATGATATTTATTCGATAAAGAAATATTCAGGTTATACGATTGATTATGTTCCATCTGATAAAAAATATGATTTAGTATTCATGGGACGATTCCATCAACAAAAAGGCCTGTTTGAAATTCCTAAAATATTAAAATTATTGAAGGAGAAAAAGCGTGATATTCGCATGCTTGTTATCGGCGGCGGAGACGAGAACATCAAAAGCAGATTCTTCAAGGAGATCAATGAAAACGGTCTGGAAGAGAACTTAGATTACGCAGGATTTCTCGTGTCCGATGACAAATTTAAGGCACTAAGAAGTGCAAAAATTTTTATACTTCCTAGCTACTATGAATCTTTTGGTCAAGTTGTTTTAGAAGCGATGGCTAATGGTTTACCTGTGGTTGCTTATGACCTGCCCGTCTATTCTGTCTTCGAAAAAGGTATGATACGCGTCAATGTGCTAAATAATGAAGCTGTTGCAAGTGAAATATTGCAATTGTTAAGCGATGAGAAGTTACTGCAAGACACTTCTGCTTCCGCTTTAGTTTACAGCCACTCTTTCTCTTGGGATAAAACCGGTCAAGAAATCTATGATCTCATTCAAAGGCAATATTAGTAGCTTACAAAAGCATTTCCGCTATTTTGAGCAAATGGCAGGAAAGCAGAATTGTCTAATTCTTCTATTTTTTTACATATTTTATTCATTACTCTTCTTTCCGAGGATCAAGGGCGCGGGTAACTATTGGGATGCGGCATTCCCTTACTTTAAAAGTCAGATTCATAACTTTTTTAATGCTGAGTCTTGGAGTTGGGTTGAAACCTACAATAGCCCTCTGAAGTATTCCGCTGACTACTATTTTCGTTTTTTGGTTTCTCGTATTACATTCTTCCAGCCTGAGCATTTACTTTATGTTATATATATATCGATATTTGCCTTCAGTACATTCGCTGTATATCTTCTTCTTAAAAAAAACAAGACTTGGTATGTAAGTTGTCTAGTTGCAATTGCCGTCTTTGTTAGTCCTGCGTTCTTCTACAAAGTAAATGCGGGACATCTCGATTATTTATTTTCATTTACAATCTTTGTTTTTCTAATTTTATTTTTAACACGCTATTTTAAACCAACATTTATATATTATCTATACGTATCGTTATTGATGGCTTTTATTGGAACCGAAATACAATTCTTTCTGTTCTCGTCACTTGTTGTGGGCTTGTATTTCGTAATATGGAATGAAAATTTTAGGAAAGAATACATCGCCTTATTGGTTGCGGTCCCAGTGTTATGTAATTTGACGTGGTTACTAAATTCTTTAGACGGAGGTGTATCTGTTGCCAGTTTGAGTGCAAATGCAGCGGCTCAAAGTTTTAACGCAACGATTTTTACTAATTTTATTAATATATTCAATTTTTCTTTTTCACAGGCAACTCAAATAGATAGATATTACATTGCTCCCGATTTTATTCTTTTTGCGTGTGTTTTTTCGGGATTACTGATTCCCAGCTTGTTTGTAAAATACGATAAAACAGGTCTCTTTTATGCTACGAATTTATGTTTCTTTATTTTTTTAGGTACTGGAATTTATCAAAGTCTACCGCTTCCCGTTATTAGTACTTTCTACCCTCTATTCAGGGAATCTGGACATTTTGCTCCAATCATCACATTATTCCTGTTTCTTGTCTGGTCAGAGGTCAAAGTAAAATCAAAGTGGTATCTTCGCACGATGTGGGCGTTATTAGTAGTGTTTATTCTTATAAACGCTTATGCTTTTTTAAATTTCAGTAATGCAGTAAATTTTGCCTCCGTTAGGTATCAATTCCAGGAATTCAATTCATTTCTTAATAATAATCCGGCAATTGATGGACGAGTAATAAGTTATCCATTCTTCGATCAAGTTGGATTTACAAGCTTTCCTTCTGTTGTTGATGCTACCGGGTACAGACTAAATAACACAGGTCAGGATAGCTTCTTAAAATATTCATCAGTTAAATACGTTGACTCTAATGTACCTACCTATCAATTTCAATCCTCAGTCCAATATCAGCTTCTGACAAATAGGAATATCGATTTCTTATCTGCATTTTCTATAGACTATCTCTTTGATTTTTCAGGTATTTACCAGTCGTATTATGAAAAATATACGTCTCCAAATGTTTACAATGAGAACCTTGGTTTAATAAAAGATGATCCAGATTTTATAACAAGTATTGTACAAAATGACCCTAATTCACTAAATAAAATTGCTACAAATATATATCAGGTAGTGAACGCACGCCCATATATTTCCAGTTTCAGTGAATTGTTACTTGTCGGGTCAACTACAGACGCTTTTGGTGTTTACAAGAAATTTCCAGATTTAGCCACTTCCTTTTATTATGCGCGTGTTCCATATTTCAATAATTCTTCTCAAACGTTACTTCCAGCAACTGATTCGTTTCAAGAATTTAATCAGGGACAGTTAGAACCTAAGTCAGTAACGTATCTGCACATCAATGCTACAAGGGATGTTGTATTTATTAAAGGAGCTACATCACCTTTTTTCCTGGCCTTAAGTGAAAATTATGGACCGAAATGGAGATTGGAATATGGTGATATTCAAGCAGAAGGATTCTTTGCAAGGTACTCTCCGTTTGTAAACATAGAGAGAGTGCCAGACACTCTTCATTTTGAACTAAATGACGCCTTGAATGGGTGGTATATTGACCCAGCTCAAGTTTGCAATACGGTGGCACTGTGTAGTAAAGATCCATCTGGCGGGTATGACTTCGAACTTACCATCGACTTCTGGCCTCAACGTTGGATGGACCTCGGTTTTGTAATTTTCTTTGCTACTCTTGTTAGTTCTCTGCTGCTCATTGCATTTAAGATTCGTAGGGAATAGTAATTCTTATTTACTTGAAGCAAAGATAGCAGCAACCTGCTCATCTGTGATTGCAATATTATATACACGCAAATCACTTACGCTCATATTTGGTAATATATATAAGGTGCCGTTTGGTAGATCCGAATAACTAGCGCTCATGGTTCCGTAATTCTGAACTTGCTGTCCATCGATATAAACTGCTATTGAATCTGAATCCTTAGTGATGTAAATTTCGTGCCAACCGCCGTCTGTGAACTGATTCGCTGATGATTTAAATATTTGATTATTTGTTTGATTATTGTCATAAAACCAAACAAACAGTGCGCCTGTGGAGCCCTCAATATCTGTATCTAATCTGTATGTGCCTGGATTAAATAATAATTGGTTTGATTGAGGGATTTTTGATATGCGAAATCGGAAACCGTATGAAATATCTGCGCCTTGGCTTAGGCGTGACTTAATTGGCACGATCAAAGCATCTTGACTCGACTGACTTTGAATACAACCTACGCTTTGCCCGCACTCTGTAGGAGTTGCAAACATATTATTATTAAGAACATTAATCGATCCAGAATTCCCTGTCGCATCGGGTGCAAATTTTCCATTCCCGTCATCAAATGGCCAATACCCTATAAGACCTATTGCTTTAGCCAATAATCCTTCATCGTTTCCAACTGCAATACGCGAGGGATCGATGTTGTCGGCCGGCAAGCTCGATAAATATTTTTTACTATGAAGCGTTGCTGTAAGTATATATTCTGTGCTAGTCGCAGTCCTATTACTTATAAAAGCATAATAATTCAGCGAATCCGACGTATTAATTGGATCAATTGGTAAACTTGAACTTGCCTCAACATACGAGGAAAAATCTATTGGTAACCAGCCCTTTCCATTTGTATTTTGTAACGTTGATGCAGTGACGCAATGATACTGCCATCCAGTTTCGAGCTGAGGAAGATCTAAATCACCGCAGGTGGAGCTTGCGGAGGGGATCGAAATATATACAACGTTGGGCGACCCGTAATCCGCTTGCGTGCTTGAGCCCAAAAGAGGTGATATTAACGTATTCAGAGTGTCTAGGTTACTAATACGTTCTTGGTCAAGCGATTGCAAATATTGCTGATAAAAAAAGGGCAGACCATATTGAACGAATACAGATATCACAATCGCAATAATACAAAGTGCGATGCAGGTCTTAAGGATGTTCGAGCGCGTGTATCTCATACTTTACAGAGCCCGGATTTTATAGCATAAATACCCTATATGGACAAGATGAAATCGATTATTCGCCCGAAAGCCTTGGAGGCAGCGCTTTTTGTTGCTTCCGCAGGACTGGTTGCTATTTCTGGATTTAAATATCAATACGTGCTTATTATATTTTGCATTTACGTGACAATTGTACTTTCGGTTAATAACACATCTACTTTCCAGAGACTAAATAAATTGATTTCAAGAATGTTTAGCGATTCAAAATCTATCGCAATTGTTTTGCTAGTGATTGTACTTCTATATATCTGGGGTATTAGTCTATGGGCGATTGTTTTAGTTGTCGGGTTTATATCATCCGTGCTTTATCAATGGAGCAGCAAGATATTTGCAATTAGTACCGCTCTCGCTTTTTTGGCGTGTGCTTGTCTGTTAATAATAAATCTGCAAACTTTGGCACAAACAATATCTGTGTACGCCTATTGTTTTCTTGTTATGACGATAGTAATTAAGCTTATCGAAAATAAGCGAGATTTAATAAATAACTAGAGTATTGTTACACTAACAGTGTATTGCGTTATAAAACAGTATGCGACTTTTAGCAGAATTTATTATCTTTACAGGAATTTTGGCTTTGGTGGGCGGTTTATTTTTAATCATTGTGATCTCGAGGAACGATGTGGACGGTGCATCTCCAATTGCAACATCCACAATGCTCGGTATTTCAAACACAACCACTTCTTCTATAAACCAAAACGTCCCAACCACAAACTCCACATCGGAAAAGTCTGAACCTGTGGTCTCAAATGGCTCCACAACCGCAGCGCTTTTGCGAGGAATGAAATTAACCTTTGATGATGAGTTTAACTCATTTAGTCGATACATTGATGATAATGGTAATGTGACATGTAAAGCAGACGGCTCGGGCACGTGGCAAACAGTCTACAATTTCTGCTCGCGTACTAATTCCAATAATAACGAGGCAGAAGTGTATACCGATCCTGGCTTTTACGCTTACCTAAAAAAGGAATCAAATGCACAGTCAGAAATTGATCCGGAAAATCCGTTCACAATTTCCAACGGTAGTTTGGCTATCAGGGCTAATCCCTCAAGCTCACAAGTGCTCTCTGCTGTCGGTTCATGGGCGAAATACACCTCGGGAATGATCACTACACAATTTTCTTTCTCACAAACATACGGATATTTTGAAATGCGAGCGAAAATGCCGGCGGGTAGCGGACTGTGGCCCGCTTTTTGGTTATTGCCTGAAGATGGCACATGGCCACCGGAGATCGATGCTATGGAGTTTTTTGGTGCTACGAGCCCAGGCGATCAAGGGGGTGTAACGATGATTCACTATGCTTCTCACTCGACCGTTGCGGGACAGGGTTGTGGCAACTGGTACGACACAGGTGTTGACCTCACACAAGGATTCCATACCTATGGAGTCGATATCGAACCAACAGGAATTACATATTACTTTGACGGCTTAGCGTATGCACACTGCCCAGCCAACTCAGAGACCAATAAGCCATTTTATATAATCATAAACCTTGCCGTTGGTGGGCCTGGCAGCTGGCCGGGCACTCCTGACTCCGCGACTATCTTTCCGGCATATCTTTATGTAGACTACGTGCGCGCTTATGCGAAGGACTAAAGAAGGAAAAAAACCTATAAAATTCACCCATGCGAAGACGTCGGGAATGCCTTGGAGGGATAGGGTGCTTTTTACGTTTTTATTTTCATTTGGATTGGCGTTGGTATTTCTGTTTG